>JAVBQX010000335.1:0-23842 GCA_031548645.1 Thermoguttaceae bacterium | reverse complement strand
GGTCCTGACCGGCAACACGGCCGGAAACAAACTCGGCAAAGCCCTGGTGAAGTCGAAAGGCGCCGAACTCACGATCGTCAACGGCAAAACCGGCAAAGAAACAACCCTCGACGCCGCACTGGGCCTCTACCTTGATGAAATTGACGGATTCAAGTAAGGCGTTTCATCAAATGTGTCTAACACTTTACCGCAGGTGTCGAGAAGACTGAACGACCATGAAAAAATCGATTGCCGATGAATCGCCGTTTGCCGGTTTTACGCCACAAAGCCTGAAATTTTTTCGCAACCTTGAAAAAAACAACAATCGCGAGTGGTTCGCGGAACACAGGGACGAATACATCAGGCTGGTCGCGGATCCGATGAAACGGCTTGTCGTCGGCCTTGCCCCGATGATACGGCAACTTGACCCGCACATCGTGACCGAGCCGGGCCGGACGATTTCGCGTATTTGCAGGGACGTGCGATTTTCGCGTGACAAAACGCCGTATTGGCCGTATTTGTGGATCGCGTTCCGACACAATGCGAAAGCGTGGTTTTCCGCGCCGACTTATTTTTTCGAAATCGACGGCTCTCATTATTCGTTCGGGATGAATATTTACATGCCCTCGGCTGCGACGATGCGGCGTTTTCGCGAAATGATCGACGCTGATCCCGATGCGTTCCGGAAAATCATCAAGCCGATTCTAAAAAACAAGAAGTTCAAGCTTGAGTCCGACAAATACAAACGCCGCATCACTTGCGATCATGGAGCGATCATTGAACCGTGGTACCAGAGCAAAACGATCGCCGTCGTCATGCGCCGCGATCCGGACGAAACGCTGTATTCGAAAAAACTCGTCGACCTGTTGATGAACCGATACGTCCAACTCAAGCCGCTTTACGATTTTCTCTGGAAGGCAACGGTCCTTGATTGAAAATGCCAGCAAAGCATTGTACAATTAATATCTCACATGGCCCAAAACGTTGGCGACTTTCATCTCCTTGATGACGCTTCGGGCTTTGATCAATGCAAATTTATTCACGATGGGCAATTGACAATTGGCAAAGGAAAAAACAATGCAAAACGATTACAATGCGTCATCTTCATCGGCCATCAATCGTCGGACGTTCATGGCCGGAGTGGGCGCGATTGGCGTACTCGGTGCGGTTCCGCGAGTCTTTGCGGCGGAAGGTTCTCCGGCGGCCAAGGAAAAAATTCGAATGGTGCACATCGGTTGCGGCACGCAGGGGCTGGAGGAACTTGACGCTTTGCTGCATTGCCCCGACATTGAAATCGTCGGCGTCGCCGATCCGAACCGTGAAAGTTACGATTACATTCACTGGAGCGAAACCGGTTTGCTCAACAAATTGCGGGGACATGTCGGCGACCCGAACTGGAAATCGGACGCGAAAGGGATTCCCGGCGGGCGCATGATCATGAAGGACGTCGTCGAACGGTACTATCGCCGGACGCGGCCAGGTTACAACGGAACGGTCGCCGCCGAGGAGGATTATCGGGTGCTGCTCGACAAACTCAAGGACGTCGACGCCGTCAAGATCATGTCGCCGGATTTTCATCACGCGTACCAGGCGATTGACAGCCTGCGTCGCGGCAAACATGTCATCATGCACAAACCGCTCGGAAACAAAATGATCGAAGCGATGCAATTGGTCGATGCGGCCAAATCTTCGCCGCTTTCGACGCACATGATGGCCCACAATTCCTTCGCCGCCGGTGATATGAACCGGATCAAGGCGTGGATCGACGCCGGCGCGATCGGCAAACTTCAGGAAATTCACAATTGGAGCAACCGTCCCGTCTGGCCGCAGTATCCGGTCATCCCGACGGACAAACCGGCGATTCCGGACGGGTTGAATTGGGACCTTTGGCTTGGCCCGGCGCAAATGCGGGATTATCATCCGACCTACACGCACTGCGTTTTTCGCGGTTGGTACGAATTCGGTGCCGGCGCGATCGCCGACATGGGCTATTACAGTCTCTGGCCGGTGTTCGACGCGTTGAGACTCGGTTCGGCGGTTTCGGCAAGCAGCCGGTTTTCGCGGGTCATCGGATTGCGCAATAATGTTCCCCGCGCGATCGTCAATGATTATTCCTACCCGATGGCGGCGGCCTATCGTTTTGAGGTTCCGTACAAAGACGGCTCGGGCAAAATCATCCTGCAATGGCATGACGGCGGCATGAAACCGCCGACGCCCGCCGGTTACGAAGAGGAAGACTTGCCGATCGAGGGCATGATGTTCCTCGGCGACCGCGGCGCGATCGTTTCCGGATTCCTGCGTGAAAACCCGAAAATCGTCGGTTCCCGTGCCGGGGAATTCGCCGATGTCAAATCAGATCCAACTCCAGATACGAGCGACTGGCTGCAAGTCTGGCTCGACGGCGTTCGTGGCAACGCTCAACATAACGGCAAGGGACCGGGCTCGTTCGAATATTGCAAGGAAGTCAACGAGACGTTCAACCTCGGCTCGGTTTCGCTGATGTGCCAGGGAAAGAAACTGGAGTATGATTCCAAAAACCGGAAAATCACCAACGACGCTCAAGGTGACAAGTTGCTCAAACGCGATGCCCGACCAGGTTGGGAAATCTGACAGGACGGCATCGTCGCGCAAACCGGCCGCTATTCCTTCGGGCGATTGAGCACGAGCGTCACGTCGAAGCGTTTGTAATCGTAACCCTCGGCGAAAGCCTGGTTCGGGCGGATCCAGAGGTGGCTGCCGTCCTTGCGCGGCCAGCGCTGCGGCTGTTCGTACACGTAAACGACCGGCGATTGCGTTTCGCGGTACTCGAAACCGTAATACGTTTTCAGCCATGCGACCAGCGGCCGGAAGTCGCCCGTCTTGGCCCGGATCGCGATTTGCGTCGTGGCGTTGTGCGTGTCGAAATAATAGGTGACGACCCCTTCCAAATCCTCGGGCGTCGTGCCGGTAAAGAAGGGGGCCCGATAAGCCTGCACATGCAACTCGGGGTTGACCGCCGTGACGTAGGGCCAGCGGCCGACGATGTCGTTCGGAACGTAATCGAAGCGGAGCAGCTCGTTCATCGGCACCGGCTTCGTGCGTTTCAACTCTTCCGGCAACGGAATATCGATCGCGTCCTTGTGTTCGATCGATTCCGGCGTGATGACGACCGGCGGCTTTTCGACCGTGTGCGTCGCGCCGTCTTCGCCCGGCGCGTCCGGCTTCGGCGAACCCTTGCCCGAAACGGCGGCGACGAGGCGGTCCTTCAGCGCGATGAAATCCGCCCCGCCGTTCATGTAAACCCGCGGCGCAACAAACGCCACGGCGATCACAAGAAGCATTTTAATCGATTTGCCCGCGTTTTTCATGATGGTTTCCTAATCAAGGTAGGTGACCGATCTCCGAGCGGTCACATCGCCCGTCAGGGACATGATACTGGTAGAAAATGCGTCCCCCAAAAAACGTTTTGCGTCCCGTACGGGACGCCAGTTGTGTGTGGGACACACCGTTTCTACCAATATTTTGTCCCTGACGGGACAATCGTTGTTTTGGTGATGTAGTTTCTACGTTGTGTCCCATGTCCCGTTAGGGACATGATATCGGTAGAAAATGCGTCCCCCAAAATATCATCTTGCGTCCCGTACGGGACGCCGGTTGCTCGGGGGGAGCACTGTTTCTACCAATATTTTGTCCCTGACGGGACAATCGTTGTTTTGGTGATGTAGTTTCTACGTTTCTTCAAAGTCGGATGCCGCCGACGTTGCCGCTCGGAGATCGGCAACCCACCTTGCCTTATTTTTTCCCAATGGCCTGCTTAATCATAAGGGCGACGCCGGAACCGACAAGAATGCCGCCAGTAATGCCGAAAATTACCAGACGTTCACGACTCCAAGGCCCACCCACCAGTTCCAATGCCAAAGAAACAAAAGCAAGCCCCACGACGATGATAATGATGGAAAAAATTTTCATTGGTGATGCCCCAAATTGTCTTGTGTCATGATTCCGGGATCGTGCCCCATGTCCCGTTAGGGACATGATATTGGTAGAAAAAGCGTCCCCCAAAATATCATCTTGCGTCCCGTACGGGACGCCGGTTGTTCGGGGAGACACCGTTTCTACCAATATTTTGTCCCTTACGGGACAAGACCCGGGGAACGTCGAGCAAGCTCGACGGCTAAGCCCCAAAATGAAATTGGGACAACACATTACCCCCCACTATTCACTTTTCACTCTGTATTCTGCATTCTTCATTCTGCATTCCGCATTCTCCCTGCCGAGAATCGCCAAGGCGTCGAACATCCCGATGCCGGTGCTTTTGCCCGTGACGGCGACGCGGAGGGCGTGGATGATCTGGTTGATTTTCACCTGTTTTTCCTCGACGAACGCGTGCAGCAGCTTGTCGAGCGACTCGGCGTCGAACGGTTCCTGCGCGGCGAGGCGTTCGCGGAATTCGCCGAGCAGTTGCACCGCGACGGGATCGTTCGTGAGCCGCTTTTCGAACGCCGCTTCATCGTATCGCAGCTTGTCGTCGGCGACGAAAAACTCGTCGAAATCCAAAATGTCGCCGGCCAGTTTGACGCGGTCCCCGGCGGCGGCGATCACCTTTTTGATTCGCGTTTCCGTCGCGGCGTCCACGGTTTCGCCGACGTAGTTCGCCTTCTGCAAAAACGGCAGGCACATCGCGTACTTTTCGTCGGGCGTTTTCTGCTGCATGTGCCGCTCCTGGAACGCCATCAGCTTTTGCGGGTCGAACGAGGCCGCCGCTTTCGTGACCCGTTCAAGCGAAAACAGTTCGGTCAGTTCCTTGACGGAGAAAAACTCCGACTTGTCGTCGAGCGACCAGCCGAGCAGCGCGAGATAATTGACGACCGCTTCCGGCAAAAAGCCGATTTTTTCGTAAAAATCCGTGATCACCGGGTTGAAGTCGTCGTTTTTGACTTCCAGCCCGATCCGTTTGGCGATCAACTGCCCGTGTTCGACCAGCTTGGCGAAATCGCGGTTTTTCAGGTATTTGTCGAGCTTCCGCTTGCTCAGCTTCGTTTTGCTTCCCGGCTCGGCGACGAACGGCAAATGCGCGTATTCCGGCATCGGGTAACCGAGCGACTGAATGATAAACACCTGCCGCGGCGTGTTCGACAAATGCTCTTCGGCCCGAATGACGTGCGAAATTTTGAACTCGTTATCGTCCACGACGTTCGCCAGGTGGTACAAACACGAACCGTCGGCCCGCTGGATGACGTGATCCTGTTCGTTGGCCCAATCGAAGGTGACCTCGCCGCGAATGTGATCCCGCAAAACAAGCTGTCCTTCGCGCGGCATCTTGAGCCGCACCACTCCGGCGCGACCTTCCGCTTCAAAACGCTTGGCGTCGGCTTCCGATTCGGCCATCCAGCGGCGGCTGTACACGAAGGTCTGCTTGCTCGTCGTCGCCGCCTCACGTTCGGCCTGCAATTCCTCCGTCGTCGCAAAATCACGATACGCGAAACCGCGTCGGAACAGTTCGTCGACCGCGGCCTGATATTTTTCCGCCCGCTGCGATTGATAGTACGGCGCATACGGCCCGCCGACGCCCGGTCCTTCGTCCCAGTCGATGCCGAGCCATTTCAGCCCGTCCAGAATCGGCTGCAACGCCTCCTGCACGTTCCGCTGCTGGTCGGTGTCGTCGATGCGGAGCAGGAATTTCCCGCCGCTTTTTCGGGCGAACAGCCAGCAAAACAGTGCCGTGCGAACGCCGCCAATGTGCAAATAACCGGTCGGACTGGGAGCAAAACGTGTACGAATCATCTTTGTCAGTTTGGAGTTTGGAGTGTGGAGTTGAAAATTCTTAGCCGTCAGGCTTGCCCGACGATGATACGAAGCGAAAAAACATAATGAGCCGGAGATGAAGCGAAGCGCAATCCCTGGACAACTTTGCGAAAATCGCAATTACCGAACGTGCATTCTAGGTAAAATGGCGATTTTGACAATCCGTGATCACAGATCACGGCTCGCAGACTCCACACTAATAAAACACGCCTTTTTTGTCTTTTTTCATGCGGCCTTTGCGGCGGCGGATGGTTTCCTGGTCGGAAGGGCTGAGGGTGTCCCCATCTTCCCAATACTCGTTTCTGGCCCGCTGTTCTGCGGCGGTCGGACGGCGGCGCGGTCGATGAGAACCGCTTTCGTATTCGCCTGAATGTTCGTAGTCTTCCGAGTTTTTGTATTTGTACATCGTCGGATTGACCCGCCGGGACAGTTTTCGCCAGATCGACGAGTACCACATGTTGTAGGTCGCCGGGTCGGTGACGATGAGCTGCCGGCCGTACAGCCCGATCGACAGCACCAGGAACAGCCCACCGGTCATGGCCGCCCCGGAGGCGAGCATGGCGTTCGGCACCGAATCGCCGGGCAGGAGCAGCCCCAGTTCGGCGCAACCGGCGATGATGAAGCAGATTCCGGCCATCAAAAGCGAGTTGCACGCGGGCAGGTAATAACGAATTTCCGTCAAAACCCTCGTTCCGATCATCCCGAAAACGATCAGGTAAACGGCGACCCACCAAAGGTTTCCGTTTCCGTACAATTGCGTTCCCGTATGATGTATCATGAGGTCGCGGAACAGGGTCCGCAACCCGGCAATCTGGTCGAGGCTAAGATACAGGCACGCGATGGCCCCCCAGATCCAAATGTCGCTCAGACGGCGATAATCCTGCTCTCGGCGGCTGACAATATAGACAAGAACCGAATAAAACGCCGCGACCGCCCACAAAATCATAATTAGCCATGAGGCAAGCGAATCGCGTTGCGTCACGTCGAACGCCGGAATGCTGTCGATGCCGGTAATTCTGCTGATATCAGGGAGTTTGAAATAACAGAACTCCGTTACGGCGATAAATCCCGCCCCCAGCAGGAACAGGAGCCAGAACGTTCCCAATCTTTTGGGGATCAAATCGGTCAACAAAGGTTCGTCTTCCATTTTCTTCTCCCCCGGAATGACAATCCATCCGTACAGGAACATGCCGGGCATGATAAGCGCAAGTATTTCAAAATCCCTCTTTTCGACCAAACACCGGCGCATGAAACTCGTATTGACTTGGGGACAACAACTCGTTATCGTTCCCATCGGAAAGTTTTCCAGCCTGCAAGACGCCTTCCTAATTTTCTCAGATTAAATCAATTATGCGCAATGTAAGCGACACTAAGGCTTTATCAAGGATTTCAATACAACCACTTGTATGCATTCCCCTGTTTGTCGGGATTGCGGCAGTCCTATTCTTTTGTATAGGCTGCGGTCTCACCGCACATTCGCTTGGCGCAATCAACAAGAGTCTCCCGGTTTCCCCCCTGCCGAACTCGAAGGGTTACTCGCCTGTGCAAACGCTCGTCATTTCGCCCGATGAAAGATATCTCATTCAAGGGCAACACATTACGGCCAAAGAAGGCGAGACGTACAGCGGCGATATCCTGCAAGTTTGGAATATTGAAAAGAAAAAACACAGCTTGGTCAGCCGCCAGCGGGTCGGCGCTAATCTTGCCGCAACTTTTTCACCGGACAGTAAATACGTCATCGCCTGTGGCAATGCGGGAGTCGCCCGGGTGCAACTCAGCGATGAAGCGACTCAGGTTGTGCCGCTTGAAGAGCCGAAATACCTTTCCGCGGACGGAAGTCTTGTCGCTTGCATGACAAGCGATGGTTGGCAGGTGCGTTCCATCAATGTGCCAAATGAGATTCACATCCTGCCGGAGAATGTGGACCGATTTTTAGCATTTTCGCCTGACAAAAAAATCGTGGCCACGACCGTCAAAAAAGAAAATCAACCCGGCGGCGGTGCGACTGTGGCCATCTGGTCGCTGGAGAAAAAAGGCGAAACCGACACGCCGACACTGCTTCGGGAGATTTCCGTCCCGAGTTATTTCCCATCGGCGGAAAAAACGCGATTTTCATCCAATGGCCGATTTCTCGCATTACCTTCGCGTCAAGGAGGTTATGTCGGCGTTTGGGATGTCGCAAATGGCAAAATGCACAAGGAATTGGGCGTCCACGACGGCTCCATCCGCACACTGGAATTTTCGCCCGACGGCAAAATTCTGGCCGTCGGAACCCAGGAAGCCAATGGCAAACACGGCAGAATTTACCTCTGGGACGTAATTACCGGTACTGCCATGCAGGAAATCAACGAACATTACGCGAGGGGGGTTACAGCGATCTGTTTTGCTTCGGATAACGAAACGATTTTCTTTGGGAATTCTTCCGGCGAATTCAAACGCATAAACATCAAAGGCGGCGGCCCACTGTTTTCATTTATGTCACAATAAAACATGCTGTTTTGTCAAATAGGCAAGTGTCATTGCCGAAAATCGCTGAAAAATCACATTTTTTTCCGTGTCGCCCTTTCAAATCTCCTGTTCCGGATTTATACTCTTGGTCAGAATAAGGTATATTATAAAAATCTGAATTATTGCAGTATTCTCATTTCCCGGCGGTTTGCCCCCTCTGGAAGCAAATCCGCGTGATGTCGTTTTTTGAGGAATCTCTTGCCGACAATCGGAGAAGAATGTTCGGCGCGGACATCACGTCAACCCCCAAAATATTGATCATTGATACGGAAGAAATCAAAGTGAAAGAGAAAAAGACAAATCAAAATTCGCCAAAACGTGACCCTTGGTCGATGCTGCAGTCGCAATTGGGACTGCTTTCAACACCCGTCGAACACGAACAGGTTTCGGTGGTCAGCGCCGCGGAACCCCGGGAAAACGCGCCCCAAAATGCGGACCTCCCGGCAGAGGAACCGCATGTCGAAGTTCCGTCCGCCCAGCAAGAACAGGAAACCGTGGCCGTCAACATCAATCTGCCCGAAACTTCGGAAGACAACAACGATTCGTGGGACTCTTCCCCCTTGCAGGACGCCGACGACCTGTTCGGTTTTGGCGATCTGGGTGAAAGCGACATTCCGAAAAACGCCTTCGGCAAACGGGAAAAGGCGAAACCGTCCCGCGAAACCAAACCCGCCGCCGTGCCCCGGGTCGAGGAAACGTCACAAGACGTTTTCGATGAACCCGTATTTGCATCGGAAGACCTGTCCACGAAAAATATACCGGTTCACGATCCGCTGATGTCCGACGAATTGCCGACTTCGCTCTGGCAGCCTCGCAAACCCGCCCCTTCGGCCGCCAAATCGCGACCGGAAACGCCGTCATTTTCGGGCGATGCCTTGAGCCGTTCCGACGCCGTCACTCAGGACAGGAAAGCCGATCCCCGCGAACGGGACGCGGAAACAATGCCCGGGGACGATTTGGCCCAACATTCCTCCGGAAGAAAACGTCGTGACCGCGGCCGTGGACGGTCGGAAAGATCGGATGACCGTCCGTCGCGTGAGCCGTCGGATCGCGATCGTCGTGACGACTCGCGTCGTGAAGATTCCCGCCGGGAGCCGGACAATCAACGTAATCGCGGGCGGAGGGACGCGACCCCGCAAAAATCTTTCCGTGACGACGCCTTCGATACGGACAGCGGATTTGTCGCGGCGGACAGTCGGAACGAATTGCCGCAGGACGATCTGGGCTGGGAACCCAGGCCTTCGAAACATCGTGGCGATCGCAAGCCCGGGAAACCGTCCTTTCGAAGCGAAGACACCTCGCCCGTTTTTGCCGACCGTGATGATGATCGTCGGAAGACCGAGGCCGCGAGCCCGAACCGTGACGCCGGGGATTCCGGCCAGGACTGGTTCGACGGCGGCGCGGAAAGAGAAGAAAAATCGGAAGACCGCCCCTCGCGCCGGAACCGCAATCGCAGATCGCCCGACGAAGCCAGGAGAAGCGAGCCGGAAAAAGACACGCGAAACGATTGCGGTCGGGACGAAAGTTCCCCCCGGCGTTCCCGCGGAGAACGGGATCGGGAATCGTCACGCCAACCCGCCGCGCCTCCGGCCCCGCGACGTTCCGAATCGTCCGCGTCCGGCGCCCCGTCGCAAAAGATCGCCGTCCCCAGCTGGGACGATGCCGTTCGCGACATCATCGAGAAAAACATGCAAAGTCACCCCCCCCGCGGCGAACGCCGCAATAACGGCGGCGGACGCGGACGGCGAAGGTGAATATCTTGGCAAGATTGACGCTTTCCCGGCAACAGGAATGGTCAGCAGAATGCGTTTGAACGCATGATTGAGTTTCATCAACCTTGAGAATTGCATCCCCAAGGTTGATGATTACAGGACAAAAACAAACATATACTCTTGCGTCAATTGAAGTGCGTAAGAGATAAAGAAACAAGTTGTTACTTGGTCTTCATATCCAAGTCGTATACGGTGTTCTTTTTTTTCTCAAGTTTGAACACAACCTCACTGTCCGTGCCATACTCCGGCGGAACCAAATCAACGAGGTTGTAAGTTCCAATAGCTTCTTTATTGTCCTCATCCGTAACATCCTTGCCCGTTTTTTTGTCAATACGGCGCTGAGCCATGATTTTGACCTTATATTCGCCGGGCAATAACCCCAACTTGCCTTCAATGGCATACTTTCCGTTAACGATCGTTGCATTGCCAGTGACTACGGCAACACCAGGAGGGGGATCAAGTGGAATGAAATCAATGTACCCCCCCACCAAGGGTTCACCATTCAAAGTGATCGTTCCGGAAACATTGCTGCGTCCTTCATCTTTGGAACACCCTGTAAATAAAACAAGACAACACGCAATAAGCAATAGACTAAAGATTCTTTTCATAATTCAATCTGAAAATTAATAATTTTGCATGAACATAAAATTGCCGTGAAAGCACTGTAATAATGCTTTCACGTTCAAATTACTGATTACCTCCAAGTGTTATTCACTTAGGCTTTCTCCGCCGGCTGCGGACCCGATAGCCCTCCAGACATCAATATTAATGGTACTGCTCTTGAATGAAACGGAACCATCACCATGTGCGGCATTGACGCCACCTGTGTGGTTACTACGAGCAGCAGACCACCCCAAGTCTCCCTCGGAATTATTTCCGGTTCCCATAAAGGCATAATCCCTGCACGGCAGACCACGTGTCGGTTCATTACAACAACGACAGGTTATGTAAAATCCTTTATCATCCTGGGGTGAATTCGGGGCCGTGTAGTTTGTCATGAAAGCGCCGCCCGCTCCCGGCCTGAGCATGAGACCACGCGTATCCTGACGCATGTTCGTGCCACTGGCGCACGTTCCCCCCTTACGTATTTCCGCAAGCATCACCGTGTTGGAAAGACCATCGGAAGCAATGGAAAAGTTACAATACGTTCCTCTCGTCCCCGCCTGATTGTGACCGGAGAATAGTGCCTTTCCCCCAATAATGGGAGTCGTATTGTATGGCCCAACGAAACTCGTCGTCCAAAAACTCGGTTCGTATGGCAAATTATCCGTGTAGTATAGAGCGCTGTTGCCTGCGCAAACAGCATAATTCGTTAATGTTTTATTCTGGAATGCAGCCACCGTATCATTTGATGGGGCTTGTTGTCCCGGATTGTCACTGGGGCAGTGAAAACCCGGGATGTTGTATTCGGGTCGAAATGGAGCGATGTTATCGTATTCGTAAGTAGCTACTGTAGCACCGGTCGCAGGCCAAATAAAATCGAATCGTTGTGAGGTTGTTCCTGTGTAGGACCCTCCGACATTCCTTCCATGAGAAATTTTGGCACCAAGCGCAACTTGCTCAATGTAAGGCAGAATTGAATGTGCCCAAGTCAGACCATTAGCGCCTTTCAATCCCGGCGGCAAGGCCTTGTACGTATCATGGTAGGTGTGCATCGCCAAACCGAATTGCTTCAGATTGTTCGTGCATTGCATGCGACGTGCCGCTTCGCGGGCGGCCTGAACGGCGGGGAGCAAAAGGGCGATCAAAATACCGATGATCGCAATGACAACGAGAAGTTCAACAAGCGTGAAGGCGCGTAAATTGCCCCCCCCCCCCCCATTTTTCCAACACAAGTTTTTTTCATAAAAAACCTTTCAATAAAAAGTTACGAACATAATTGTAATACGATATGCCACAGAATTGCAATAGACCAATTTATTGTATCACGCCACTCAAAATAAAGCAATGATTAATAGTGAAAGAAATTTCAAAGATTAATGTAAATAAATCGTGAGAGTGACGCAATAAAAACCACCTGCGCATTATTCTAAAGATCATCGTTTTTATGCTTTACGTCAATGTCAATCCCAGATCGCAATTTTCGCTGGAATTCTTGCCACAAGCGACCATGTCTTCTTAAACTCATAATATCAAATCGGTTGCATGAAATATATCGAGAGTTGATAAAAATTCATATCTTTTATGTCAAAAAACCCGGCTAATATTCCCGAAACGACAAAAATGTATAAAATAATGCGAAAATTTCATCTTATGAAATTTGTGAACGTAAATTATCTTTCGTTGTTCCTTCCAACTCATTTTATGGAGAAACACTATCATGGCGGACAAAAAGGCTTCGAGTTGCGGTTGTTCCTGTAGCGCATACGGCGCGGAATTTTTCGGTACGTTTTGGCTTGTGCTGGGCGGATGCGGCAGTGCCGTGCTCGCGGCGGGTTTTCCCGAGCTTGGGATCGGTTTCGCCGGGGTCGCGCTGGCGTTCGGGCTGACGGTCGTCACGATGGCCTACGCCGTCGGGCATATTTCCGGCGGGCATTTCAATCCGGCGGTTTCGGTCGGTCTGCTGGTCGGCGGACGTTTTCCGGCGAAGCACCTGATTCCGTACATCATCGCCCAAGTGCTCGGCGGGATCGCCGCGGCGGGCGTTCTGTATATGATTGCCAGCGGAAAAGAGGGCTTTGAACTGGCCGGCGGATTCGCTTCGAACGGTTACGGCGAACATTCCCCCGGAGGTTACGCGATGTGCGCGGCGCTGGTTTGCGAAATCGTCATGACGGCGATGTTCCTCGTCGTGATTCTCGGCGCGACCGACGAACGTGCCCCGAAAGGTTTCGCGCCGCTGGCCATCGGTTTGTGCCTGACGCTGATTCACTTGATCAGCATCCCGGTGACCAACACCTCGGTCAACCCGGCCCGCAGCACGGCGGTGGCCGTCTTTGTCAACGGCTGGGCCACGCAGCAGCTTTGGCTGTTCTGGGTCGCCCCCATCGCGGGCGCCATCCTCGGCGCGATCGTCTACCGCATCATCAGCTGCAAAAAAGCCGACTGACGATCGTGAAGTTCGGAAATAAAAAAGCCTTCCCCCGCCATGCGAGGGAAGGCCTTTTTTTGTCAGGGGCAAGCCATGTTTCGATAGATGACATGTCCAAAGGGCAATTCCGTGATTTTGTACTACCTCGCCGCGTAGCGTGAGAAAGCGGCAAGTGCGAGCATGTTTTCGGGTGGCGTGCCGCGCGGGACTTCGCAGCCGGCGGTGATGATGTAATTGTTTCCGGCAGCGGCGCGACATGCGGCAAACTGCTCGGCAATCTGTTGTGGTGTGCCGTTTTTCACGATCTTGACCGGGTCGACGTTGCCCGCGATGACCTGGTCCGGCCCCATCGCGTCGCGGGCTTTTGTCATGTCGACCATCGAATCAAGGTCGATGAAATCTGCGCCGGTCTTCGCCATCATTGCGGTGATCCGATTCGTGTTCCCGCAGATGTGCAGGCGAACCTTGGCGCCGGAATCATGAATCGCCGCGACGAGTTTTTGTTCGAAGGGCAGCACGAAGCGTTCGTACAACTTCGGCCCGACCAGCGAAGCGGCCGCGTCGCCCACGCCGATGAGATCGGCCCCCGCGTCGATTTGCGCTTTGGCGAATCGGATCGCGTTGTCCGTCACGAAGTCGAACAGTTCGTTGACGAATCCCGGATCGTCGAGAAAGTCGGTCATGAGGTGGTTGATGCCGCGAACGTCGGCGCTTTCGGCGCAGGGCCCTTCGACCCAACCTTCGATGAGATGCGTTCGCGAAACGCGTTCGGCGAACAGTTCGACGGCACGAATGCGGTCGAGCGTCCGGCTGCTTTCGCGGAAAAGGTCAAGCGGCGCCAGTTTCGCGAAAGCCGATTTGTCGGCGAGCAACGCGTTCGTTTCGTCGATGGCCGGTGGCTGGTCGTCGAAGAAAATGATGTCGGCCCCGTAGCCCGACGCCTCGCGAGCGGGGTCGGAAATGCACGAAACGTGGTCGATGTGGTAGGTTTCCGCCGTCAGGATCTGGGCCTCGACCAGCTTGCGGCAGTCGGTCACGTACTCGCGATAACTCACGCCCAGCGTATCGGCGGCGAACATCATCGTGATCGGCATGTTCGGTATCCGGTCCACCGGCCCCCCGGCCAGCAGGTTCAAAATGCGATCGCGTCCCGTCATGATTGGTTCTCCGGTGTGCAAATTGTTATGATGCCCAAATGATAAAGGTAGGGCGGTCTCGCCGAGACCGCCGCCGGATTGCCAATCAATCATGTCCTGACGATTCCACTCCGACCGCTTCTGTCGCGGCTCCTGTTCTTGTCCCTTGCTGACGCTTCGGGCTCTGATTGCGGCGGTCACGGCGTGACCGCCCTACCTTGCAAAACGACCTCAAAACGCAAAGTTGATTTCGGACAATCGGGCGGCGAGTTCGGCCATGAGATCGTCTTCGTCGCGTTCGGTTTCGGCGAGGTAGGTCACCGAAAACCGCAGGAACGGCCCCGCATCGTCCCACGGCACGGTGCAGATCGAACGGTCGGTGATCAGGTACTGGCTGACTTCTTCCGCGTTGGCGAAGGTCCGGCCGTCCTGCAAACCCTTCGGCGCGGCGGTGTAAAGGAAATAGGTTCCGCCCGGCACTTTGGCGTCGAAACCGAAAGGCGTCAGGGCGTCGGAAAGTTTGCGCAGGCGGCGGAGATATTTTTCACGGGCCATGCGTGGGATTTCCGGATCGTCGAGCGCCGCGGCGGCGGCTTTCTGCGTCGCGAGGAACTGGCCCGAATCGCTGTTGTCCTTGACGTCGGCGAAAGCCCGCACGATCAGCGGGTGGCCGCAGACCCAGCCCATGCGCCAGCCGATCATGTTCCAGCCTTTCGAAAGCGAATGCACCTCGACGCCGACGTCCTTCGCGCCGGGCGTCTGCAAAAAGCTGAGCGGTTTGCCGCGAAACGAAAACATGACGTGCGCGGCGTCCTGCACGACGACGATCTTGTTCCGCTTCGCGAAATCGACAACCTTTTCGTAAAACGCGGCGGTTGCGACCTGGCCGGTCGGGCTGTTCGGGTAGTTGATCACGAGCAGTTTCGCACGCTCCAGCACGTCGCCGGGAATGCCGTCCAGGTCAGGGTAAAAATTGTTTTCCGCCGAAAGCGGCAGGCGATGCACCTCCCCGCCGCAGTATTTCGTGTGCGTGCCCGCGACGGGATAGCCCGGCACGGTCATCAGGGTCACGTCGCCCGGATTGATGAAGCAGTGCGGCAGCATGGCCAGGGCCGGCTTCGAGCCGATCGCGTGATTGATCTCGGTCGCCGGGTCGAGTTCGACGCCGAATTCGCGGGCCATGAAACGCGCGGCCGCCTCCTTGAATTCGAGACAGCCGTTGTCCGCGTAACCGCGATTTTCCAGCTTGCCGATTTCCTGCGCCATGACGCGACGCACGCTTTCGTCGGCCATGTCGTCGTTTTCACCGATGCCGAAGTCGAGCAGTTGTCGCTCGGGATGGTCGGCCAGCGCCTTGCGCTTCGCCCGCTTGATCTTCTCGAACTTGTAAATGTCGGTCGATTTCCCGTAATTCGCCCCGCCGATGCGTTCGGCGAACAGTTCCTGGAAATAGGGGTCGGTCATGGTTTTTCTTTCTATATGTAATGAGTTGATTTCGTTTTATTATGACATGTTTTGTTTTGAAGGTCAAATCGCCACCGCTTATGTAATAGCCTTTATGCAATACCCGATGATACCGCCGGAATAGATCAGCGATGCGACGGCGATAAGAGCCGGCAAAGGCTTTCTCGTGTGAATCGCCCAACCGACAATCGGAAAAACCAGGATCAGAAGGATAAGCCAAGCAAAAAATGCCGTTAACACTATTGTCGATAACATACCCAGTGAAATCCAAAGAAAATTCCCTTGAAATCGTAACCCGGCAATGGTGGCGGCAATCGGCGGGTAAAAAACAAAGAAGCTTGAACATCCGTAAGCGCATTTCTTCGGCCATGACGATTTTCGATCGCTTTCCGCGCCGTCGGAATGATATTCAAATGGATTGTTCATGGTGGATTTGTTTTCAACTTGTGTTGATCTGTGACCCTTTTACATCAATCCAACAATCAGATAGTGCAATGGCATTCAATATCAACACGGAGCCCGGAGCGTAAGCGACGGTTCAGGACCGGGCGCTAACGCTTCCGGCTCTGTGTCGACGTCAGTTCGGTTACGATTTTTCCCTCATCAATCCGGCAATCGTTTCAACAAACGCATCCATTTCCGCCTTCGTGCGTTTTTCGGTGACGGCGAGCAGCAGGGTTTGTTTGTGTCGGGGGAACCAGCGGCCGAGGGCCACGCCGGCGAAAATGCCGTCCGCGGCGAGTCGTTCGAGCAACGCGTCCGCGTCAACGTTCGCGGGCAGGGTCACGGCGAATTCCTTGAAAAAGGGCCGGTTCGGAAACGCGGGCTTCAGCGGCGTTTTGGCGGCCAGTTGTTCCGCGAGGTAATGCGCCTTTTGCAGCGACAGGTTGGCGACTTCCCGCAAACCTTCGGGTCCGAGCAGGGCGAGGTAAATCGTCGCGCGCAGGGCCATCAGTCCCTGGTTCGAGCAGATGTTGCTGGTCGCCTTCTCGCGGCGGATGTGCTGCTCGCGCGTCTGCATGGTCAGGGCCCAGCAGCGGTTGCCGCGACGGTCGACCGTTTGCCCGACGATGCGGCCGGGCATTTTGCGGAGCAACGATTCGCGGCAGGCCATGATCCCGAGAAACGGCCCGCCGAACTGCATCGGGATGCCGAGCGGCTGTCCTTCGGCGACGACGATGTCGGCCCCGTAATCCCCCGGACGTTTGAGCAGTCCGAGGCTGATCGGGTCGACCGAGACGATATATAATGCGCCGGCTTCGTGCGCGATTTCGCCGAGGGTTTGTACGTCTTCGAGGTTGCCGAAAAAGTTCGGGTTCGAAACCAGCATGCAACACGTTTGGTCGTCGACCGCCGCCTTGAGCGACGCGGGATTGATTTTGCCGTCCGGGGCCGTGAGCACGGTCAGTTCCAAATCAAGGTCGGCCAAATAGGTGCGCATCGTTTCGACCGTTTCCGGGTGCAGGGTCTCGGGCACGACGACGCGTTTGCGTTTCCCGGTCGACGCGGCCATGATGACCGCCTCGACGCAGGCGGTGGCGCCGTCGTACATACTTGCGTTCGAAACGTCCATGCCGGTCAGGTCGGCGATCATCGTCTGGTATTCGAAAAAGGCGATCAAACTGCCCTGACTCGCTTCGGCCTGATAGGGCGTGTAGGCCGTGACGAAATTCCCATGCGAAGCCAACGTATCGACCGCCGCCGGAATGAAATGGTCGTAACAGCCCGCCCCGAGAAAGCTGACCGCTTCGCTCGCCGCGGTGTTTTTGCCCAAAATTTCGGCCATCAAACGCGACAGTTCCAACTCGGACATCGCGCCGGGCAAATTGAGCAGCCGTTTGAGCCGTACTTCCGGCGGAACCATGGCGAACAGTTCGTCGATCGACTTGGCGCCGATGGCTTCGAGCATTTGTTGTTGATCGTCGGGCGTATTTTGAATATAAGGCATGGCGAGTTAAATTCGTTTCTTAAAACAACGGGCAAGGTAGGGCGGTCACGCCGTGACCGCCGCAATGTATATCATGTCGCGGACACACAATATATTATGGTAAAAACCGCCCGCAATGACAGAGGGGCTGACTTTGACGCAGTGATCATTTCGATCTTATCCCGATTGCCCTGACGACAAGATCGATAGAAACATCCCCTCCTAACAAATTTTTTACAAAATTTCATTGAATCGTATTAACATAAGATTTCGTCAAGAGATAGGGATAACAAAATGATGTTGACACAAAAGGAAAGTTAGCTATAATTAGAATCATTGGTAAGTTCGGCAATGTCGGAAGGAATAACAGCCCCTGCCGACTGCAATACCAGTGCAATTTAGGAATTTATGGAAACGGGAACAACTCAAATCGGTTGAGGCGTTTTCGGCTAGTGCTAACGACAGGGAAGCCAGGTACTCTTGGGTGAGCGTGGTAATCATAAGATAAAGCGAGTACAAATGCCATTCACCGCTTTTCCTAAGCCGTTCCGAGGGGTTTCAGAAAATTGCCAGCGTCGCTGGAAGAAAAGGATGGTCTAAACCATGGCAGTCAAGACGGTTTTTACGACAGGTGAAGCAGCCAAGATTTGTAAAGTCAGTCAGCAAACCATTATTCGTTGTTTTGATTCGGGGCAGTTGAAAGGTTTTCGTGTTCCCGGTAGTCGTTTCCGCCGTATTCCGCGTGATCAGCTTTTCGTTTTTATGCGCGACAACGGCATTCCGACCGATGCGTTGGAAAGCGGCAAACGCAAGGTGCTCGTCGTCGACGACGACCGCGACCTGGTCGAATTGATCGTCGACGTGCTGGAACGCGACGGTCGTTTTGAAACGCGCACCGTCAACAACGGTTTCGATGCCGGCATGATGGTCAAGGAATATCGTCCCGACCTGATCGTGCTCGACGTCATGCTCCCCGACATCAACGGAAAGGAAGTATGCCAGCGGGTTCGTAACGACAGTTCGCTCGACGAAGTCAAAATCATCTGCATTTCCGGAATGGTCGAAGAAGACAAGATCAGCGAATTGAAAGCCGCGGGAGCCAACGATTTCCTGCAAAAACCGTTCGATACCGAACGATTGATTGAACGCCTCTGCGGCCTGCTCGACATTGAATCGTTCGTATGACGGAAAAAGAGACGCTTCCGATCTGGTCGCTGCTTGCCCCGGAACACGCGGAAGCGATGGAGCGGCTGTTTCAATCGGAACTTGAACGACAAAAACTGGACGCGCTCGCCGAATTCGCCGCGGGCGCCGGTCACGAAATCAATAACCCGCTCGCCATCATCGGTGGTCGCGCCCAGCTTCTTATGCGCGATCTCACCAACCCGGAACACCGGAAACATCTGGCCTCGATTCTCGTCCAGGTGCGACGAGCCTATGAAATGATTGCCGATGTTCGCCTGTTTGCCCGGCCCCCCAAACCCGAACCCGCCGACCTTGACGTTTCGGCAATCCTGAAAAATGTCGCGATGCGTTTCGCCGAAAGCGTGTGCGACATAAACCCCGGTTGCGAAATCGCTTGGGACTTGCACAATATCGCCGCCGAAGTTTCGGTTTTTGCCGACCCCGCGTTTTTGGATACGATTTTCTCCGCCGTGTGCAAAAACGCCATCGAAGCTCTTGCGCAGCGCGGGCACATCAAAATTTCGTGCGAATATTGCCCCAAAATACATAACCTTATGACGCCGCAGTACCTGCCGGCCAAAAAGGCGGTTGTTGTCATCGAAGACGACGGCCCCGGCATTCCGCCGGAACATCTCCCGCTTATCTTTTCCCCCTATTTTTCCGGTCGACAGGCCGGTCGCGGGCTGGGGTTCGGGCTCAGTAAGGCATGGCGGTTGCTCGGGTTAATGGACGGTGACATTTCGGCGGAAAATTGTACGCCCCAAGGCGCCCGATTCGTCATTACCTTGTGCGACATGTCTCGGGATTGACAAAGGCACACTTTGCATTAGATTAATGTCTTCATTTTTATGGCGTCAAATCAACTTGTGTGCCGCAAAACGATTGATAACAACACGAAAAACAGAATCATGTCCGAATCAGCGAATCTTTTGAAACTTGGCATTCCCGCCGGCAGTTTGCAGGAAGCGACCATCGAACTGTTCCGCAAAAGCGGTTACAATATTTCCGTGCAATCACGAAACTACTTTCCCGCCATTGACGACGACGAAATCGAGTGCATGCTCATTCGTGCGCAGGAAATGGCACGTTACGTCGAGCAGGGCGTGCTGGACGCCGGATTGACGGGCTTCGACTGGATCGAGGAAACCGGGGCCGACGTCGAAATCGTCACGGAACTGAAATTTTCGAAGGTCAGCCGCCGCCCCGTCCGTTGGGTGCTGTGCGTGCCGGAGGATTCGCCCGTCAAAACGGTCAAGGACCTCGAAGGCAAACGCATCGCGACCGAAGCGGTCGGCCTGACCAAACGCTATCTGGCCAAACACGGCGTCACGGCCCAGGTCGAATTCAGTTGGGGAGCCACCGAAGTCAAACCGCCCCGCCTGGCCGATGCCATCGTCGAAGTCACGGAAACCGGCAGCTCCCTTCGCGCGAACAACCTTCGCATCGTCGACGAAATTTTGCAGAGCACGACGCGCTTCATCGCCACCAAGAAGGCGTACGTCGACGGTTGGAAGAAGAAAAAGATCGACGACATCGTGCTGATGCTTGAAGCGACGATGGCCGCCGAAGGCATGGTTTCGCTCATGATGAACGTGCCGAAAGACAGCCTCGCCAAAGTGCTCGCCGTACTCCCGGCCCTGCAAAAACCGACCGTCAACAATCTCTCGGACGAAAACTGGTTCGACGTGATCACCATCATCAACGAGAAACTCGTCCGGAAGCTCATCCCGCAACTGAAAGCCGCCGGCGCCTGCGGCATCGTCGAACAGCCGATCACGAAATTGATCAATTAGGACGCGACCATGACTTCCCGGGAACCGTTGCCGGTTTGTTTAGCGGCGCTGTGCCTGGGGATTGTCACCGATAGAATGTCGGGCGTTCCTCCGTTCATGTGGGGGACGCTTTTTTTGATTCTTGCCGTGCTTTGGTTACTGTCGCCCCGCCTGTGGCGTCACGGTAACGAACTGAAACATGCGACGCAGTCCGATCACCGGCTCCTGGTTTCGTCGGTCGTTTTGTTGGGGTTGATCGCGGTCGCGGGCGGACTTTGGCATCACGGTTATTGGAACATGTACCCCCCCGACGACCCGGGCCTGTTTCAACTCGAACAACCGACGCCCGTCATCATTGAGGGAAAGGTCATCAGCTCGCCGCGCTGGCTGCCGGCCCCGCCCGACATGCCCGGGCGCATGTTGCCGCCGTCGGATCAGACGGTTTTGACGCTGCGTGCGACGCAATTGCGAAACGGCATCGCATGGGAACCGGCCCGCGGTCGCGTTTCGGTTTCCGTTTCCGGGAAACTGCCCGACGTGCATTACGGCGATACGCTGCGGATCATCGGCAAGCTGTCGCACCCGAACCGGCCGCAAAACCCCGGCGATTACGACCAGGCGGCGACGCTCCGCCAGCAGCGCATTCTTTCGATGTTGCGGGCCGACGGCGGCGACGCAGTGACGAAACTCGGCTCGGCCCCCTTCCTTTCGCCGGGGCGATGGCTCGAACGGCTGCGGGACAGCGCCAGGTCGAACATGTCGCGTTACATGCCGAAACACGCAAGTTTCGCGGCGGCGATGATTCTCGGCGTGCGCGACGAGATCGATCCGGAACTTTCGCAAATGCTGGTCGAAAGCGGCGTTTCGCACATCATCGCCATTTCGGGCCTGCACGTCGGACTGGTTGCGTTGGGCTTCATCACCCTGCTGCGATTGCTGGGGTTGCGCCGCAAACCATTTGCCGTCGCGCTCGCCCTGCTGATCTTCTGCTACCTTTGCCTGACGGACATGCGGCCTTCGGCGATTCGCGCGACCCTGCTCGTGTTCGTCGCGTGCCTTTCGATCTTTCGTGGACAACGCAAACTGCAAATCAACGCCTTCGCCGCGACGGGCATCATCGTGTTGCTGCTCAATCCGACAAGTCTGTTTCAAGTGGGGGCCCAGCTTTCGTTTCTCGCGACGAGCGTGTTTCTTTGGTTCGACAGGAGTTTCGACGTCTTCGGGCGGCTGTTCGAACGGAACAAGGTCCGCGGCATCACGGCGATGCAGGACAAGGAGATGGCCATCGACGAAATCACCGCCGATGAAACGCTGCTGATCAAGCGGCGCTGGTTTCACGCGTCGTGGAGTTTTGTCCGGCGGGTATTTCGAAAAATATTCAACACGCTTGCCGGCACGTTCGTGGTCAGCACGGTGATCTGGCTGATCGTTTCGCCGCTCATCGCGTCGCAAATGCACGTGTTTTCGCCGGTCGCCATCCTCATCAACCCGCTGCTCTGGCTGCCGCTCACGGCCGCGTTGTTGAGCGGGTTCGGCGTCATGATCGCCGGTTGGCTTTGTCCGCCGCTCGCCGGAACCTTCGGCGTCGGGGCCGACCTTTCCTACGATTTTCTCGCGGGCATGATCGCGTGGTTTCATGCGATGCCGTCCGGTTATTTCTGGGTGCCGGGCTTTCGCGGCTGGTGGCTCATCGGATTTTACGTGCCGTACATGGTGCTGGCCTTGTTTCCGCAATTGCGCCCGAAAAAACGCTGGCTCGTCGTCGCCGCGACATGCTGGCTGCTGGTCGCCGTTGCGACGCATTACATACGACAGTGGGACGACCGGCACAACGATCGCATGTACGTCCGCGTTTTGTCGGTCGGGCACGGACTTTGCGTGCATGTCAAAACGCCCGACGGCAAGTCGATCTTGTGCGACGTGGGCAGCATTTCCTCGCCCTACAAAAGCGCGAGCGTCGCGGCCAACTCGTTGTGGGATTTCGGCGACCGGAAGATCGACGCGGTGATCGTTTCGCACCCGGATTCCGACCATTACAACGGTCTGGCGACCCTGCTCGAAAAATTTCCCGCGGACGCCGTATACGTCACGCCCTACATGTTCCGCAAGGAAGGCCCGGCCATCGACGCGGCGCGCGAGGCCGTCACAAACCGCGATATTCCGATCGTCACCGTATCGGCCGGCGGCGAGATCAACCGCCCGGGCTTTCCCGCGATGACCGTGCTGCACCCGTCCGCGCCGGAAGAGCCGCATATTTCGGGCGATCCGGCCAGCAACGCCAACAGCCTGGTTTTGCTGATCGAACACCGGGGGCATCGCGTGCTGTTGCCCGGCGACGTCGAGTCGGAACGAAAACTCGCGTTTTTAAAAGTACCGCCGCAACATGTCGACGTCATGCTGTCGCCGCATCACGGGAGCGTCAAGAAAACCGCCGACGAATTGGTCGCTTGGGCCACGCCCGATTGCCTGGTGATCAGCGGGGGTTTGTTCACCTACAACCCGAAGAGCAAACCGCATTTCGAGCAGTCGGGCTGCTGCGTGTATGAAACGCTCAAAAACGGCATGGTCGAGATCGTCATCGACCGGCACGGAGTCCGCGTCCGCCCCTGGCGGGAATGAATGAAAAAAAGTTGAAGGTACGGCGGTCTCGCCGAGACCGCCGATGTATCGGGAATTGCGCCAAGTTTATCCCGGTACGACCGCCCCGTGACTGTCGCGGCTCTGATTATGTCCCTCGCTTACGCTTCGGGCTCTGGCGGAATCCTGCAATCTCACACCATGGCCGCTTCGAGTTGTTCGCTGGTCTTGCGGACATGGCTGTGCGTCAGTGCCGGGAACCACATCGCCTTGTCGATCAGTTCGACCATGACTTCCGGGTCGAACGGCTTGCGAACGTAATACGTACCGCCGGCCGAGCGGCTGCGCCGGATGATATCCGGAATCTGGGCGCCCGACAGGAAAATGACCGGCGTTTCGTTCGCGTTTTCCAACTCGTGAATCCGCTGGCAAAGTTCGAGCCCGCTGGCCGTGCCGAGATTGATGTCCGAGATGATCAGGTCGAACGCGTCCGACCTGGCCGTCGCGAGCGCCGTTTCGGCACTCATGCAAACCGTCGGGTCATAACCGTTTTTGCCGAGAAATTCGACCAGCTCGTCGACAATCACCTGCTCGTCGTCGATGACGAGAACTTTTTTTGACAGTTTTTCGCTCAGGTTGGGGGCGTCCGTTGGGGGAGGGATTTGAGGACATGCGTCAGCGTCACAGTCGGCGATAAATTTCGCCTA
>JAVBQX010000269.1:0-4983 GCA_031548645.1 Thermoguttaceae bacterium | reverse complement strand
TTCGGCTGGGGTTACTTGCGCGTGAGTGAATTTGAGGCGTTTGATTTTGTTTTCGCCGATCGCGGCGTTCAGGGCCTGGATCAATTCGGCCTGCCGGAATGACAATTCCTGTTCAAAAATCGCGTGCCGGACGAAAATTTCAAGCGTGCCGCGGCGGATCATGCCGATGCGGGTTTCTTTCGCCAGGTCTTCGCCGACGAGTCCGGCCCAGCGCTGCTCCAGTTGTTCCTGAAATATCTGCCGCTGGAATCCGCGTCGGGCCATGATCCGGGTGAGTATCTTCCCGATTCGTTCCGGTCGCCCCTTATCTTGCATTAAGTCATTCCATATTGCGGATTTGCGATCAATCGCCATCAAGCCGACATTATACAGGAAAACCGTATTTTGGCAAGTCGTCCTGACGCCAACGTTCGTCAGAACCCGCGCAACTGGAAAGCGGGCGAATCGTGCAATAATCCGCATTTTTCAGACCGATACAGAAAAAGATGAGGGTTGAAAGGCGGTTTTGCATTCACTGCAAGACTACGCCGCCATTTCGCAAAACAATTATCGATTCGATTGAAAAATGGGACGAATAATATTTCTCGCGTTTGGAATTTTCGCCGTATTACTCGGCTTACAACTCTTTTGCATACAAGAGGTTACCCTCAATCCCATCGTGGCCGCCAAATTGCAAATCGAATCGCAAAAGCTCTCCGTGGCCGATTATTTCCCCTACGGCATGATCTGCGCCGGCATCGTCCTGTTTTATTACGGCTACAAAATGCAAAAATAAGGCTTATTACCCTTCGGGTGAGATACGCTTTGTCGAAAAAAGGGCTCACCTGCAACTCACTCTATCTTGTCCGAAAATTTGAAAGCCAATTTTTCTTGGCACACCAAGGCCGTAGCCATTGTTCTCAGTGAACAAAAATCGGCGGCTTGTTCTAAAAATAATTTTCTCGCTATGTCGTTTTCTACGGCGGCTCCGATGAGGAGAATATTTGTGAAACCGCCAAGATTACGCAACTTGTTCAATTGCGCAATAGAGCTTTACTTCACCTGTATATCAATCAACGGGATAATTATCGGCCGAATATCATTTTTCGAGGGAATATCAACAATATTTTGCATTTTTGGCCTTGTTTCAGTCGCGCGGAGATTGTTATCATTCGAAATCATCGACCAAATCATACGGATTTTTGCCAAACTCCGAGCGGTTTTCGATACCTAGGGAAATACAATGCCTTCAAACGACAACGCTTCCATATTCCTCATGACTTCCTCGCGGCAAAAACAATTAAAAAAAGTCATACGACTGACTCAATTCATTCTGCTGACCTGCCTCATCATCGGGCAATCGGCAAATCTGAAAGTCTGCCTCGGCGATGACAGTTATCCCTATTACACCGGAAACAGCGTCGGCAGGTATTACGGCAATACCGGCGAACCGGGTCTTGTGCAACAATACGGTTATGGGCAGACCGGCACGGCGGCGCAGGAATATGACAATGCGAGCCGCTATGACAGCCCCCCGATCAATAATTACGTGACTTCGGCGCCGACTTATGCGACCACCGCGGCCTCAACGCAGCCCTTCGGCAATTACTACACAGCGCCGGGCCTTTCCGCCGCGCAGGACACCTACTCACCGCAAAACGCGTCCGGTGATTATCTCGCGATGGGCAACCGACCGGTGTTCCGGAGCAACAACTCGCAAAAGCTCGTGCCGCGATACCCTTCTTATGATCACTGGTCGGAAATGTCGGACCAGCCCTGGACCTTGCAACTGCTGCCGAAAGGGTTGATTTACCCCTCGTATCTTGCGGGAATGAAAGAGCCGCGACTGGCCTCAATGTGGGTTCACGACAAGAATTACAAGTGTGTCTGGGACGCGACGCTCGGCGGTCGCGCGGGGTTGATCCGGTTCGGGTCGCCCAATTCCGTGCTGCCCGAGGGCGTTCAGCTTGATATCGAAGGGGCCGTCCTGCTCCGCATGGACATGGAACACGAGCGCAACATGATGGCCAACGACTTTCGCGCCGGCGTGCCGCTGACTTTCGGCGGAAAGAACTGGCAATTCAAATTCGGCTATTATCACCTCAGCTCGCACATGGGCGACGAACATACGCTGCGCACGGGCGTGAAACGCCTCAACTACGTTCGCGATTCGCTGGTTTTGGCCGTCGCGCGACGTTTCTGGACGGACTGGCGGGCCTACGCCGAAACGGCCTGGGCCTTTTTTCTCGGCGAAGAAACCAAGCCGTGGGAATTCCAGG
This sequence comes from Thermoguttaceae bacterium, assembly GCA_031548645.1. Taxonomy (GTDB): domain Bacteria; phylum Planctomycetota; class Planctomycetia; order Pirellulales; family Thermoguttaceae; genus WRMR01. Next base: position 2,725 of record JAVBQX010000269.1, on the reverse strand, counting down.
TCGGGGTGGAATACTCACCGATTTACCCGGCCCACGGTTTCCGCGGAACGCCGTTTGCCGCGGTCAACCTGCACGTGTTCGAGGAACTCAATTACAGCGGCTATCTCTGCTGCCAGCTCGGCTGGCAATGGCGGGGCAGGGACAACCAGCTCTTCCGCCTGGGATTGCAATATCTCAACGGTCACGACGACCAGTTCGAGTTCCACAACCAGACGACCGAAAAAATCGGTTTCGGCATCTGGTATGATTTTTAATTGGGAAAATTTTTGGAAAAAATTCGGGATTTCGTGTAACCGGGCGTCAAAAAATCACCGTTTCTTTATAATTGGTGATAGTTTTTGACGTTTTTCGGTTTACAGGTGACTCATGACGAAATCCCCATGTCCTCAATGTGGTACGCCGCGCGATCCGGCGGAACCGTGCCCGATTTGTCTTTTGCGACTTGCCGCCGCACCGGATTCCCAGGTTTTGCCCGAGACCGAGGCGAACGCCACAAAACCGTCTCACCCCGTTCCCGACATCGAAACGATCAAACGGGCGTTTCCGCAGCTTGAAATCATCGAGCAAATCGGTCGCGGCGGGATGGGCACGGTGTTCAAGGCCCGGCAGCCGAAGCTCGACAGGTTCGTCTCACTCAAAATTCTGTCGGAAAAACTGGCAGAAAAGCCGACCTTTGCCGAACGATTCGCACAAGAGGGAAAACTGCTTGCCCGGCTGAGTCATCCGAACATCGTGACTGTTCATGACTTTGGGCAGGTTGAAGTCACAGACGATACCGGTAAAAAATCAACGCTGTATTTTTTGATCCTCGAATACGTTGACGGCGTCAACTTGCGTCAGGCGATGCGGGAAGAACGTTTCACGCCGGAGCAGGCACTGGCGATTGTTCCGAAGATTTGCGAGGCGTTGCAGTATGCCCATGATGAAAGCGTTCTGCACCGTGACATCAAGCCGGAAAATATTCTGCTCGACACAAAAGGCCGCGTGAAAATCACCGATTTTGGAATTGGGAAGTTGACTCAGGCATCAGAAGAAGTTTCCAAATCAACACAGCCATCTCAGGAGGAATCAAATCTCACAGCCACCGGTGTCGTGCTCGGCACGCCGAATTACATGGCCCCGGAACAACTCGAAACGCCAAACACCGTCGATCATCGTGCCGACATTTACTCGCTCGGTGTCGTGTTTTATGAGCTATTGACCGGTGAGTTGCCGAAAGGCCAATTGACACCGCCGAGTGAAAAAACGCCCGTCAATGCAGAAATCGACGGCATTGTTTTGAAGGCTCTCCAGCGAGATCGTACCCAGCGGCATCAGTCCGCGGAGGAATTGAAGACGGAAATTGAAACGGCGACGCTAGTCCATTCCAAAGCAGAAACGCCCGCAACGAAAAACAAACAAAAATCCAGGCTTTCTCCAGGCAAAGCCATTGGGTTCGGTTGTTTGTCGATCATTGTATTCGTGATTCTCTCTTTTGTTACTGTTAATGTTTTTTTCTCTAGAAAGCAGGCCGTTACAATGAGTTCAGATGGCATACCCCTTATCATTGAAGCGTCACATTCAGGAATGGGAGCTAGCCCAATGTTCGTTGTGTCACTAATCAGCTTCTTGTTTATTGTTTTATTGTTTGGCACACTTGTTTTATTGATCGTGTTCCTTGTCCGAAAAATCGACGGTTCGCAATCTTCAACAAGTGCCACTGTAAAATCCGATCCAACAGTAAAATTTTGTACCAACTGCGGGGCGGAAGCCGGAGAAAACACGATGGCGTGCCTGAAATGCGGGCATGCGTTACGGTCCAAGCAAAATTACTGCTACCATTGCGGAGTTCAAACCGACTCGGAACAAGTTATCTGCGTCAAATGCGGTGTCGGTTTCTCAAAGTCAATTGCAAGTGACTTTATCGGTGGTCCCAAGCAAAAACTCCCCGCCGCATTATTCGCCATTTTGTTGGGGTCGTTCGGTGTTCATAAATTTTATCTCGAAAGCTGGGGTTGGGGAATCGTTTACCTCATTTTTTTCTGGTCGGGTATCCCGGGATTCGTCGGAATCATTGAAGGAATTCTTTACCTTGCGATGAATGACAGCGCATTTGACGTGCGGTATAACCAAACAAAACCGGGTCCGTTCCGATGGTAAACGACGATCATTTTCACACCACACATTGGAGCGTCGTTCTCACGGCGAAGGGGGACGACACGGCGGCGAGAGCGGCACTTGCGACGCTTTGCGAGACGTATTATCAGCCGATTTTGCATTACGTCGAGCGTGCGGCGGCCACGGATCATCCGCAGGTTTACGGCGGGCGCGACGCTGCGGATTTGACGCATGATTTTTTCGCCCGGCTGCTTGAGGGGAACATGTTCGCGCAAACCCGGCGAGACGGTGCCCCGTTTCGTTCCTATCTCCTCGGAGCGGTCAAACATTTTCTTTCGCAGCTTCGCATTCGGGAATCGGCGGAAAAACGGGGTGGCGATTTTTCGCTGACGGCGTTGCCGGATCAGATTGCTTCCGAGGACGCGTCGTTGAATGACGCCGTGTTCGACCGCGATTGGGCGGAAGCGATGATCGGCCGGGCACGTCAGGCCTTGCTTGCCCTGCGTCAATCGTCGGAGGACGCCCCGGAAACGAACTTCTCGCATCTTTTGCCCTGGGTGACGCAGGAAATGGATGCGGAATCACGATCAAAACTCGCCGCCGAACTCGAAATGAGCGACGTCGCGAT
>JAVBQX010000134.1:0-26417 GCA_031548645.1 Thermoguttaceae bacterium | reverse complement strand
CTCGGGCTGGCCAAGGGCACGCTGGCCGTCGGGGCCGACGCGGACGTGACGATCATCGACCCGGACCGCCGCTGGACGGTGAGCGATTCGGAACTGGTTTCCAAGAGCCGGAATTCGCCCTACCTCGGCGAGGAACTGACCGGCCGAGCCTGCGCGGTCATCGTCGGCGGCGCGCTGAAACTCGGCAAGGTCTCGCAGGAACACCTGGCGTGATGTTTTTGCATTTGCCCCCCGCCGGAAAATGATCCGCAAGAACAGCAGCCGGGAACGCAGCGCAGCGGAGTGACCGGGGAGAGGATTACCCAACCTTGAAAACGTGACCGTCGGAAAGATAAAAAATCCTGAAAATGAAGCGGAAAGGAACTGAAATGTTTCTCAAAATGGCAAACGTGTTCCCCGGTCACTCCGTTCGTTTCACTCACTGCGTTCCCGGCTGCTGTTCTTGTTCGTTGTTTTTTGGCGGCATTGGCTACTGAGGTTGTTTTGTTGGAAAAATGAGGTGAAAACAAGGTTTTCCTGGCAGTTACATTACATACTTGATCCGCGGCTTAAACACAAATTGACATAATCTTCCATGACATCATCCAACAAAGTGGCCGTGCTGGGGGCCGGGATTTCGGGGCTTTCGGCGGCGTATCGTCTGCACCGTCTCCGGCCCGGCGTGGGTTTGCACGTCTGGGACAATCGCGACCGGCCCGGCGGCGTGCTGACGACGCTGCACACGCAGGGCTACCAGATCGAACAAAGCGCCGACAATTTCATCACGACCGTGCCGTGGGCCCTCGACCTGTGCCGCGAACTGGGATTGTCCGACCAGTTGGTGCAGACGAACCCGGCCTATCGGCGGACGTACGTCGTGCGAAAAAACAATCTGTACCTGCTGCCGGACGGGTTTTTGATGATGGCCCCGTCGAAAATGTGGCCCCTGGCCGTCACGCCGATCCTTTCGCCGTTCGGAAAACTGCGGGCCGCGATGGAATATTTTCTCCCGAAATCGAAATCGGACGACGACGAAACGCTGGCTTCGTTCGTGCGGCGGCGTCTCGGTCGGGAGGTGTACGACCGGCTCGTGGAACCGCTTGTCAGCGGGGTGTACGCCGCCGACATGGATAAATTGAGCCTCATGGCGACGCTCCCGCGCTTCCGCGAAATGGAGCGGCAACACGGCAGTCTCATCCGCGCGATGCGGAAACAGATGCGGAACAACAAACAGATGCAATCGCTGGCCAGCGAAAGCGGCGCACGGTACAGCATGTTCGCCACGTTGCGACAGGGGCTTTCGCACATCACGGATACGCTGGCCTCGAAGCTGCCGCAAGATGCCCTGCAACTCAATCGCGAAGTCGCGACGGCGGAACGCATCGTCGACGAAACGGGCAAAACGCAATGGCGTTTGACTGACCGACACGGCAAAACGGAAAGCTACGACGCGGTGATTTTCGCGTTGCCCTCGCATGAAACGGCGCGGCTTTTGCGGCCGATGTACCCGCGGCTCGGCGAACTGATCGGGCGCGTCGAACACTCAGGCACGGCCATCGCGACCTTCGCGTTCGACCGTTCGCAGATGAAACGCAAAATCACCGGGATGGGGTTCGTGGTCCCCGCGATCGAAAAAAGCCCGATTTTGGCCGGCAGTTTCAGCAGCATGAAATACGAACATCGCGCCCCCGAGGGCAAGCTGCTCATCCGGATTTTCGCCGGCGGGGCCCGGTTGCCGGAAATGGCCGAAATGCCGGACGCGGAACTGTTGCCGCTGATCAAACGGGAGATGAACTCGCTGCTCAAAATCGAAGGCGAGCCGGAACTCGAAGTCGTTTCGCACTGGCCGCGCACCATGCCGCAGTATCACATCGGGCACCTGGAACTGGTCGCCGAAGCGTTCGAGTTGACGAAGCGGATTCCCGATCTCGCCTTGGCCGGCAACGCCTTCGACGGGGTCGGCATCCCGAACTGCTCGCACACCGGCCAGCTTGCCGCCGCGGCGCTCATTGAAAAAATGAAATGGTGACTAATTGCGCAACTTCGCCATTCATTGTAATTTAATGTCGCGGTGACGCGTGTATCAAACTGATATTGCCGGTTTTGCCGGTTTGCCCTATACTTTGGGGTGGGGTTGAACCCCCATTTCGGGAATATTCTTTGTTCCCAACGTCACACAAAATAGATCAGAAAAGCGAGATTGGATATGTTGCTCTGTTTGCAGGAAAATATGCTGGAGATGTTGCGGAAAAAGCGTCTCGCGGCGCTCGTTGTTGCGTGTTGTCTTTTCATCGTGTTCGCGGGCTGCCAGAACAAGGAAGCCGACGATTCGCCGGAAGGAGCGGCAAAAACGGAAACCTCAACCGTCAAGCAGGAAACGCCGGCCCAGGGTTTGCAGCGCATTTCGGCCGATCCGTTCGATGCCAAGCCCGTCGCTCCGCCGACGGAAGCGGAACTGAACGCGCTCGGCCCGATCCGCGAAGAGAACCGCGAACTGCTGCGATTCATGCCTGACAACCCGTCATGCTACACGGTGATCAATCCCGCAAGGGCGATGCAGGCCCCGTATTTCCGCGACAACGCGGACGTTGCCGAAGTCATCGTTTCGCAGTTTTTGACCGGTTTCAACCGTTATTTCCCGATCGGGCAGCAAATCCCGTTTTCCAACATCAAGCGAATGACCTTTTGCGCGAACCCGCTCAAACAGAAACCCGAAGTCGACCCCGTTACGGGACAGTATAAACAGATGGCCCCGACGAACGTCCCGACCTCCGTGTGTGTTCTGGAACTCAACGCCCCGGTCGAAGACCTGCTGCTCCTGTCGCTGTTCAACCCAGAAGGCGACATCGCCGTCGAATCGCTGACGCCCGTCACCGTGAGCGGCATGAAGGCCTATGACATGCTTCCTCCGACGGAAGAAAACCCGGTGATCGAACGTCTCGTGTTCGCCAGCCCCACGACCGTGGTCTTCGCCGCGGGCAGCGTTTCCGAAGTGACCAAGGTTTTCGACAGCGAACCGTCGCAGGGGGCGATCCCCTCGCGCGTGTTGCGAACCGACATGCAAAACGGCGACTTGATCGCCATGTATTCGGCGGAAGGCGTTCCCTTCGGATTTGCCGACATGATCGGCCCCTATCTCATGGGACGCGGGGTCGTCCTGCAATTGCAGAATCAGCAGCCCCAAATGGCGGTGGAACAGGAAAATGCCCTGAATTTCGCGAAAACGCTCAAGGACATGTCGATCCGGATCAACATGCAAGCTCCGGACGCGGGCAATCTCTTGCAGGTGGACATGGACATGATTTCGCCGGCGGACGCGGAGCCGTTGAAAAAGGGCATCGAAAAACCCGTTTCCGATCTGCTCAACGCCATGAGCTTCGCCGCGGAACAGGCCAAAGCGGCGACGAACATACCGCCGGAACATGCCCAGGCGTATGAAAGCACCATGAAAATGATTTCCTTCCTCATCTCCACGCTGGAGGAATTGAAAGTCGCTTCTTCGGGCAACAAGCTGCAAATGGCGCTGAAGAAAGCCGCCGGTTTCGACCGGAATTTCGCCGAAGTGCTCGCCCCGGTTTACCAGATGGGACGGCAGGAAAAACAAGCGGCGCTGGACCGGGAATCCTTGCGTCAGATTTCGTTGGGGGTCGGGCGTTACATCGAAGTCAACCAGTCGAAGTTCCCGAATTACGCCACTTTCGCGGAAAACGGTACGCCCCTGTTGAGCTGGCGGGTCGCTATCCTTCCTTATATCGGCGAACAGGACCTTTACAACCAGTTCCATCTCAACGAACCGTGGGACAGCGAACACAATCGTACGCTGATCGCCCGGATACCGAAAGCCTACGCGGACCCGTCCGGCAAGTCGCCCGAGGGCAAAACCGTGTTCCGCATGATCGGCGGACAGGGTTCCTTCCTGTCGAAGTTCCCGCAAGGTTTCGCCGCGTCCGACCTGCAAATTCCCGGCGGCACGTTGCTCATAGTCACCGTGGTGCCGGAGCAGTCCGTCGAATGGACCCGCCCGGAATTCGTGCCGTTCGACCCCAATACATTCGGGCAGATGACCCGGGAATTGTACGCCGCCATGTTTTGCACGGGTGACGTGAGAATCATTTCGTCCAAGGACCCGGGTATGGTAAGCCAACTTCCCTACTGGGTCTCGGGTACGATTTCGCCGGAACTTGCCGCGGAAATGGCGCGGCAAAGAGACGCCATGCAGCGTTACCAGCAATACCAGCAGAACAATCCGGCCGGCGCGACGCAGCCCATGCCCGGCGGCCCGATGGGACCCGGTGCCCCGCAAGGCGGTGTTCCGCAGGCTGGTGCCCCGCAACCTCCGACCGCCCCGCCGATGCAGGCCCCACCGACGCAAACCCCGCCGCCTGTTGGACAGCCGCGATAAGGATTTGCGAAAAATGTTCGTCCCGGAACCGGAGCCCGAAGCGTAAGCGAGGGACAATTTCCGACACTGTCTTTCGCCGCGAGTTCTGATTTGGTACAATGAATGACATCATCGTATGAATCATCAGCCAAATCACAACACCACCGGGCGAACATCATGCACCGAATATCGTTTTCGTCGGTCGTTATCATTTTCATCGCGATTTCGCTTGCGTCCGGCTGTCAACCCGGCGGGAACGCGGATCGTGAGTCGGGCGGCTTGCCGGCGGAAGGTTGCCTTGAACGTCTCAAGGAACTCGGCGCGAAGTTCGAATATCACGCCAACGGCAACCCGAAGTCGATCAACCTGGTCGGAATCGACGTCGGTGACGCCGCGCTCAACGGGCTGGGGCAATTCAAAACGCTCGAAACGGTGACCTTCGCGTCACACGAAAAACCGAACGACAAGGTGACCGACGCGGCGGTCGCACAGCTTTCGGGCATCGCGACGCTCAAAACGCTGGACACCTGCGGCACCGCCGTGACGGGTGAGGTGTTGCCCAAGCTGAAAAACATGAAGGCCCTGTCGCAGTTGAAAATGTCGGGGCAACTCTCCGGCGACGGGCTCAAGGTGCTCGGCACACAATTTCCGGTCCTGACATCGATCGCATTCGATCGTTCGGACATCGGCGACGACGATCTGGCGGAAATCGCCAAAGTGAAACGGCTGGCCGGCCTGTTTCTCGCCTACACGAAAATCACAAATGAAGGCATGCCCCGCCTGGCCGGCTTGACGAGCCTTCGCAGCATCCGTTTGGGCAACACCGCCGTCTCCGACGAGGGCGTCAAATCGCTTGTTACGCTCAAGGCCCTGACCAATCTCGACCTGAGCAACACGAACGTCGGCGATGCCGGACTTGACGCGCTGAAGGGCATGACGCAACTCGAACGCCTCAACCTGTACATGACCAAGGTCACCGACGCGGGCGTCGATTCGCTGGTGCCGCTCCTCAACCTGACCTGGCTCAACCTCGACGCCTGCCGCATCGGCGACGTTTCCGTCCCGAAACTCGCGACGCTGAAAAAACTGACGTTTTTACATCTCGGTTCGACCGACGTTTCCGACGCTTGCATCAATACGCTGAAAACCATGCCCCACGTCAAGGAACTGACCCTCACGCGGACGAAGGTCACCCGGCCAGGCGCCGAATCGCTCATCACCGCGCTGCCGCGCGATTGCAGCGTTTATGTCAACAAGGTCGATGTGACGCCGTAGTCAGAACCCGAAGTGTAAGCAAGGGACAAGGAAATGCAAAGTGCAGAATGATGAATGTAGAATTCTTAGCCGCCGAACTTGTTCGGCGCACCGCGGCGGTCATGGCGTGACCGCCCTACCTTGATCCAATATTTGACATCTCCTCCCCCATGATTTCATGAAAGCGACATGACACGAGATTTCCAAAAACACGAGAATGCGTTGACGAATAAACAATCCGACACGGGAACACTTGAGCGGTTGCGTTTCGAGGGCCCCGGTCGCGGGACGGTTGCGTCACTGATCCGCCAACAGAACCTGAGGCAGTGCTATCTCGTTGCGGAATCGTCGCCGGAAGGCGATCTCGAATCGCGTTTCGCCGAAATCCGTGATTTGCTCGACGATGCGCTGGCGCAATTGAAAATGCGCGATTCGGTACTCGCGGCTTCGTTTTTTTTGAGCGACATCGGGCAAAAGCAGTTTTTGCGGCAAAAATTTCGTGAATTTTTCGGCGAAAATCACCCCACCGTGACTTATGTGCCGCAAACATCCTGTTTCGGCAATGCCTTCGCCGTCGAATTGTTTGCCGTCGGCGGTGATTCGTCACAACTGCAAATTCAACGTCACGGCGAACATTCCGTGCAACTGTTTGCCGATGACATTGCCGTGTTATTTTGTGGCGATATTCGACCGGACAACACGCCAATTCTCTCGTACGACCGTTCTCTGAGTGCCATTCAAAAAATGCAAAGCCTTTTGAAAAAAGAAGGTTACAGCATTTCCGATTTGTACCGCACCTGGTTTTATCAGGGACATATCGTTCACCCTGAAGGCGACACGCAGCGTTACAAGGAACTCAACCGCGCCCGATCCGACGTATTTCAGGGACAAAAATTTATCACGGATTTTTTGCCGCAGGACTATAGTAGTATTGCCTTTCCGGCAAGCACGGGCATCGGGGCCGACGATTTTGATTTGGTCGCCGCTTGCCAGGCGATCCGTTCGCGGCGTGACGATTTGCTGATCGTGCCGCTCGAAAACCCGATGCAGGTGTCGGCCTTCGATTACGGCGAAGTTTACAGTCCGAAAAGTCCGAAATTTTCGCGGGCAACGGCCATTGTCGCTGGAAGCGATGCCAAGGTTGATATTTCCGGCACGGCCAGTATCACGGACTCGGAAAGCCGTTTTGAGGGCGACCCTGAACGTCAAACGCACCAAACACTCGACAACATCGCCGCACTTGTCACGTCGGATAACCTCGCCCGGCACGGGGTCGACGGATTCGGGGCGACGCTGGAACAGCTTGCCGTCGCAAGGGTTTATGTCAAAAACCGTGACGATTTCCCCATTATCCGGCAGGTCTGCGAACAGCGAATCGCCGGTACGCCGGTTGTCTATACTTTCGCCGACGTTTGCCGCCCTGAATTACTGGTTGAAATCGAAGGTATTATCGTTCCAAAAATCTTATCGTAAGATTTTCTCTTGATTCTGATTCCAAAAAACATTACAATTCTGCCTGTTTTCGCCTTGAATCGTTTAATGCGTGAAATTAAAGCTTGTGAAACCGTACGTGTTACGAAAAATCAATAACCGGCGAAAGATAAGAAATTTTGCACGGTTTTTTCTTGCAACGGGATTGGCGGCTTAATACAATAATAAATGTGTATGTCGGGCTGCCTGCCGCCGCGTTTATTTTCGGGACGGCTTTGGCGGTCGATTGCGGACATGCGCCGGCAAAATGACTTGTTGCCCCACGTTCATTCCAAGGAAGGAAATTTGTATGAAAAAAGAGACGTCGCGCGGAGTGTTGTTGCTTTTCCTATTTACGGGCTTCTGGGTCATGATGCTGGCACTGGTCGCCCCGTTGTTGGGAATCGGTTTTGTGCAGGGGCAACAGTCGCCCAATCCGGCGCCACAAGGCACGGTGCCGCCTTTTGGTATAACGCCGCAATTGGAAATGCCGCCCACAAACGCGAACGTCATGCCGGGCGGCGCGATGTTGCACGGCCAGCCGTTTCCGGGGCCGAATGCCAGGGTCGTCATGGGGCAGAACAACGCCATGTTGCCCAATCACGCCCAGGCGACGTACAACACGGCAACGCAGGAAGTCAACATCCCGTTCCAGTTCGACACCTCGCGATGGCTGGCCTTTTCGGTGGTCGTTGACAACAATGTGCAAACGCTGACCGTGGTCGACCCGGTCAACCAGTCGATCGCCGTTTACCATGTGTATTTAAGCGGCCCCAACACGGGCAAGTTCGAACTGAAATCCGTCCGGAATATTTCGGCGGATTTGAAATATGATGCTTATGAACCCTTGGAACCGCACCCCGCAAAAATGCGGGCCCTGCTCGAACAAAAAGAAAAATAGTTTGACCGGCGTCATGTCGGCCAAATGGAACCGGAGCCTTTTGCTTTTCCATTCAAAGAGGAAGTTGTTATGTCCGATTATTACGATCTTGAAAAAACAGCCGAAATCCTGAAACTGTCACCCGCGGAAGTGAACCGCCTTCGCGAACAGGGGGAAATTCAAGGTTTTCGTGACGGCACGAACTGGAAATTCAAGAGGGAAGTCATCGACAACTACTACGTGACCATGACCCAGAAGAAAAAATCCGGTCCGTTCAGCCCCTTCGGTCTCGCCGAGGAAGAAGAGGAAAATCTCCTCAGTACGGAAGACGAACAGGATTTGCCGACCATGATGGCCGATTCGGCGTCTTTCGCCCAGTTCGGGGACGGTCTCTTGTCACTTCAGGACGAAAAAACGGACGGCGTCAGCGCGGCTGCAGACGCCAATCTCGACGACGGCCTGACATTGATCAGCGACGACAATATCGACGATCTGGTGCTGTCCGACGATACGCTCAAGCCGCAGGAGCCGAAAAAGGAAGAGAAAATAGAAATTTTCGGCATTCAGGGCGAAAACGATGCGCCCGGCCTGACCCTGGATTCCGGCAGCGGTTTGAATCTGGGCGGCGACAGCGGCATTTCGCTCATCGGCGGTTCCGGGTCCGGGCTTGATCTCGCCGGGAGCGACAAAATATTCGACGACGATGACGTCATGATCGGCGGCAGTTCCAGCGGTTTGAATCTGGGCGGCGACAGCGGCATTTCGCTGCTCGACGCGGCGGCGGAAAGCGGCTTTTCGCTGGGCGCTGCGGCGGGCGGAAGCGACGCCATCCTGGAACTGGCGCCCGAAGACGACATTCTCGCCCTGATCGACGAGGAAGTCGACCCGGACACGGCCACTGTGCTCGGTGCGGAAGACGATTTCCAATTGCAGGCCGACGACGATCTTTTCATGACCGACGATTCGGAAAGTTCGTCGCAGGTCATCGCCATTGAAGGCGATCTTGCCGGCGAACTCGACGGATTCGCGTTTACCGACGAGCTTGGCGAATCGTCCGTGGCCGCTACAGTGGGCGCCGGGGCCGATGATCTCCTCTTTGCCGCCGATGATTCTTCGGCGGATGCGAGCGGCATCGCCTTTACCGAAGTCGGGGCGGACTCGTCCAGCCCGTTCGGGGGATTCGATTCCTCAAGCGGTTTCGGCGACATGGGCGGATTCGGCAGTGCCGACGACATGGCCGGCGGATTCGGTGCGGACGCCGCCGCGGACCCGATGTCGGGTGCGGCACCCATTGCGACCGCGGGGAGCAATCTCCCCAAATTTTCCGGCTTGAACGTCACCGCCATGGTGGTCATGGTGCTTATTATGGCTATCGGCGCGAGCCTCATGTTCGAGCTGATCCGCAGTATGTGGAGCTGGTCGGAACCGTTCACGATCAACAGTGCCATTCTCGGCCTGTTTGGGAAATAAGAACCGCCCTACCTTTGGGCCAACACGATACCACAAATTTTCCGGCCGGATAAAAAATGTCCGACCGGTTTTTTTACGTCATGGTGCCACGGCGGAATTTTTCCGGTATAATTGCATTGAGTGATTATTCGATCCGAATGACGTGCAAGCAAATGGGGAATGCCGCGTGTTTTTTCGCTTTTTGGTCATCCTGTTGATTTCCGTGTCGTTTCTCGACCTGATGAGCCTTTGGATGCTGGGAGACCTCTTTCGGGGCTGGTTCGTTTTTCTGGCCGTGCCCGGCATCGCGGTCGGCGGCGGCTTGCTCGCCTGGCGGCAATGGCGGGCGATCTGGCGGCGCTACGAAACGAAAATCGCGCCGAATCCCATGCCGCAGGAGATGATCCTGAACCTCGTTTTGGTGCTCATCGCCGCGATTTTTTTCGTCACGCCGGGTTTCGTGTCCGACCTGATCGCCTTGCTCTGTCTTTTCCCGATCACGCGCGGGCTGATCGTTTTCGTGATCCTGCAACAGCATCTTTTGCTGCAAACCGCGAAAATGCACCGCCAGTTCCAGGAAAAAGCCAAAGGCGGCAGCTTTTACGGTCATCGCGAGACCCCGCAACACAATTCGACTTCGCCGGAAGATGATGACGTGATCGACGTCGAGTTCAAAAAGGAATGACCGGGGGTTATTCTGTGACAGAATGTGCGTTTTCAGAAAATTTTCTCAAAAAAATCGACCGGAAAGGAATTTCAGGCGTAAAAGCAGGGTATAGGCTTGATGCGCCCGCAAAAGCCGTATTCTCTTTCATTTTGCGGCGGTGATGACTATAATGAATTGACATAATATCTTATCCTCCCCGGTGCCGGTGTTTGTGTCGGGCGGCGGTCACCGGTATTCAAAAGATGATGGGACAATCCTTACCATGCTTGAGTTGAAAAATCTGAAAAAATCGTACGTCGAACCGGACGGCGGGGAGCTTCCGATCCTCGATATTCCGAGCTGGCGGGTTGACGCCGGCGAACAGGTGGTCGTCGTCGGGGCGAGCGGCTGCGGGAAAACGACCCTGCTGCACATCATCGCGGGGCTGCTGCGTCCGACCTCGGGCCACGTCCTCATCGACGGCTGGGACACGCCCGTGCTGAACGAAGCGGAACGCGACGTCTTTCGCGCGCGACGCATCGGTTACGTGTTCCAGACGTTCAATCTGCTGCAAGGTTTTTCGGCGATCGAAAACGTGCTCATCGGCATGACCTTCGCGGGGGGGCGGCACGAAAAATCGCGGGCCAAAACGCTGCTCGAACGCGTCGGGCTGGGGCACCGCCTCAACCACAAGCCGTCGCAGCTTTCGGTCGGCGAACAGCAGCGGGTTTCCGTCGCCCGGGCGCTGGCCAATTCGCCGAAACTCGTGCTGGCCGACGAGCCGACGGCCAACGTCGACGTGGGCAACCAGCAGCAGGTCATCGACATGCTCCGCGACACCTGCGAAGAGGAACACGTCGCGCTGATTCTCGTCACGCACGCCCCCGAGGTCGCCAAACAGTTTTCCCGGGTCGACCAGCTTGCCGACGTCAACCGCGTTTTGCAGAACAGACATGCCATGTCGTCAACTTGAACAAGGGGGAGTTGATCAACAGATGTAGCAGATGAAACAGATAGGAATGGAAATTACCCCGTTAGGGGTAAAATATCGGTAGAAAATAATGTCCCAACATAATAACCATCAACCCCTGCGGGGTTGTAAAAAAAGGGGAGAGGATCGCTTTATCTACCAATATTTTGCCCCTAACGGGGCAATTTCTGGACAAATCTGTTCCATCTGCTTCATCTGTTGATAATAATATGATATCAAAGGAAAGTACACATGCCACTTTGGAAAATCGCCTATCGCAGCATCCAGCATCGGGCGCTTTCGTCGCTTTTGACGGCGTTTTCGCTCTCGCTGGGGGTCGCGCTCGTCGTGCTGGTCATCGTCATTCTCGGCGTCATCAGCTCGTCCTTCAACCGCGGTTCGCAGGGTTACGACCTGATCGTCGGGCCGAAGGGCAACCCGCTCGACATCGTTTGGAGCGTCGTTTTCTACAACCGCGCCCCGGTGGGAACCGTGCCCGCGAAATACCTTGACGATTTGCTGTACGGCGATTACGCCCAATACGTCGAAGAGGCGATTCCCGTCACGATCGGGCATCATTTCAAAATGACGACCATCGTCGGCACGACGCCGAAGTTTTTCTCAAAACTCACCTACGTCGACAGCCGGAACCGCGACCGGCATTACGAATTCGCCAAGGGGGCGAATTTCAACGAATCGGACAACTACGGCGCCATCGTCGGTTCGACCGCCGCGCTGAACACGGGCCTGCAGCTCGGCGAGGAATTCCGGCCCGCCGCCGCGGGGGAAAATCTCGACGGTTCGGAAGACAACCTGCACCACGCGCCGTTCAAGGTCGTCGGAATCCTCAGGCCGACAGGCACACCGAACGACAATGTGATTTTCATCAACATCAACGGCTTTTACAACATGCACGGCATGCCGACCGAAACGGCGGCCCCCGATGATCACGACGAAGCCGCCGAAGGCGAACAGGCCGCCACGCACGATCACGGGGCGCAGGGCGAGGGCCTGCAAAACAACGATTATTCCGCCATTCTGGTCGTGGCCAAACAGTGGTCGGAGGAAAACCCGGAGATCGACATTGAAAAAGCCAGGGAAACCGGCGAAATCGATTCCGCGATCTCAGCGAAAATCAACCGCAGCCGCACCGACCTCGGCGCGATGGCCCTGCCCGAACTGATCAACCAAAACGCCGACGTGCAGGCCGTTTCGCCGGTCCGGGAAATTTCGTCGTTCCTCGAAAACGTCGTCGGGAACGTGCAACTCATCCTTGTCCTGCTCGCCGTCCTGGTCGTTATCGTCGCGGGAATCGGCATGATGGTCAGCATTTACAACACGATGAACGAACGCCGCCAGGAAATCGCCATCATGCGGGCCCTCGGCGCCCGACGCGTCACCGTCATGATGATCATCATGCTCGAATCGGTCCTGCTTTCGCTCGGCGGCGGACTGTTCGGCATCCTGATCGGGCACGTCATGCTGCAACTGGTCAGCCCCTGGGTCGCGTCCTATTCGGGTATCATTCTGTACGCCTGGAGTTTTCATTGGACCGAACTGACGCTGATTCCCGGACTGATCGTGCTGGCCGCCTTCATCGGCTACCTGCCCGCCGCCGTGGCCTATCGCCAGGACGTGGCCACTTCGCTCAATCCGTAATATGCACTCTTTGTTACGATACGAGGTTTTTTTCATGCAGAACGAATTTGACAAGTCCCTGACCGGTGTCGGTTACAAGGGGATGAAAACGAAGGCCGGGCTTCGACGTTACATCGAAGTGAACGCCGTCGCGCTGATTTCGATCATGCTCGGGTTGATCGGCATCACGACGTTTTTCGCGTGGCAGGCGGTTTTCGTGCCCCTGATCGGCCTCGTCGTCGGACTTTGGGCCTTGTACCGTCATTTGGATTCGCCCTCCGAAGTGGGCGGTTTCGTCCTGGCCGTCGCGGGCATCGCGATCTCGTTGGCCATGAGCGCCGGCGGTTCCGGGCTGGAAATCTGGCGGCATTATTTTTCCGTTCCGAGCGGCTACACGGTCGTCGACTTCGCCGACATGGCCCTCGACAAGAACGGCAAGGTGCCGGAGGAAATCGCAAAACTCGGCCGCGAAAACAAGAAAATATTCATCAAGGCGTACATGTACCAGTCGAAACGCCGCAGCGGTTTGACCGATTTCATACTCGTCCGCACGGTGGAACACTGCAAGTTCTGCTCGCCGTTTCAAAATCCGGCCGACATGATCGACGTGCATTGCGTCGGCGGGCTGAAGGTCAATTACCGCACCACGCCGGTCAAGGTGGGGGGCACCTTTTACGTCAACGAAAATTTCCGGCCCGGCGAAATGCCCTACATGATCGAAGCGGACCAGTTTCGTTGACCGTGTCGGACTTCGGACAAGGGACACGCGTTGATGCGTTTGGCACACACAATATCGCTCCACGGAAAGTACGACGACACATGGAATCCGCAGTGCAAAAACCGGAGTCATCCCAAAAAACTTACACGCTTTTTTTC
Organism: Thermoguttaceae bacterium; assembly: GCA_031548645.1. Taxonomy (GTDB): domain Bacteria; phylum Planctomycetota; class Planctomycetia; order Pirellulales; family Thermoguttaceae; genus WRMR01. The sequence goes on along the minus strand of JAVBQX010000134.1, from coordinate 12,874 downwards.
TACCTGTTCCTGGTTTTGCATTTCGTCGTTTGGACGACCCTGCCGCTTTTGACCAAGCCGAACTATCCGCTGGACGTGGCGGAGTGCTTTCTTTACGGCCAGGAATGGGCCCTCTCCAGCGGGAAGCACCCCCCGCTTCCTTCATGGATCACGGAGGCCGTTTCCCAATTGACCGACAAGTCGGAGATCGCACCTTATCTCTGCTCGCAAATCGTGGTGGTTCTCGCGTTTTTTTCGATCTGGCGGATCGGTCGAAAAATGCTTTCGCCGCCCAAAGCGCTTCTGGCCGCCTGCTCCATGGAGCTTTACACCTACTTCACCTTTTACAGCCTGGAATTCAACAACAGCATTTCATTGCTGGGCTGCTGGAGCCTTGCGGCCTTGTCGTTTTATTTTGCGTTGGACAGCGGCGGCAAATGGCGTTATTGGATTCTGGCCGGCCTTTTTCTCGGGTTGGGGGTTCTCGCCAAGTATTCTGGATTCATTCTCGTTTTGATGATCGTCCTGTTCATGTGTTGCGATTCGCGGGCAAGACGGCTCTGGAAAACGCCCGGGCCCTACCTGACGACGCTGATCGCGGCGGTCATTTTTCTGCCGCACTTTCTTGACGTCGTCTCCCACCGCTTTTCCACGCTGCAATATATTTCCGATCGCGCCGGCGGCGATGCGCACTTGTTTCGCGAACATTTTCTCAATCCCGCCAGATTTCTCCTGACCCAGTTCGGTATCATCGCGCCGATCCTCGTCCTGTTCCTGATTTTCAGTTCGGGAAAATTCCGGCGAAGGAGGCTCACGGAAAACGACGCGTTTCATGCGCGATTCCTGAACATGCTCGTCCTTTGGCCCCTGCTGTTCCAGGTGTTGATCGCCGCGATTTTGAGCTTGAAACTCACCACGATTTACGGTTCGCACCTTTGGATTTTTCTCGGGCTTTATCTGGCGTTTTTCCTGGATTTCGATGAAAAGTCCCTGTCATTGCGACGGATTGCCATGTTTGTGCTGGCGGGAATGGTTCTCATGGTGACGCTGACCGCCGTTCGCGATGTCGCGTCGCCGCACCTTCGCGGCAAACCGTCCCGGATTCATTATCCTGGCAAGGAAATCGCCCGACAGGTCGAGGCCGCCTGGCATGACCGTTTTGCCGTTCCGTGCCCCCAACTCGTTGGCGAATGGTGGCTCACGGCCAACGTGGCCGCTTACGGGAAAGACGATCCTGTGGTGTTCTGCCACATGTCCCCCGACGAAATGAATGTGGGCGGCATTCTCAGCATCTGGGCCGATCCGGATGCCATCAATCGAGAAGGGGGCGTCTGCCTCTGGGATGCCGATCATTACCCGCAGGAGGTGCCGCCAACGCTCCTGGAGGAATATCCCACGGCCGAAATTCAACCGATCCGAACCATTCCCTATGCCACCGGCGCGAAAATCCCACCCCTGAAATTGGGGATGGCGATCGTTCCGCCCCCGGCGACACCAGAAAGTAAGGAATAATCATTTATGTTGAAAACTCTTTTTTCCGTAATCGTTTTCCTGTCGGCTTTGCTGTCATGGGACGCTCAAATTCATGGTTTTTCGCAAACGCCTTCCGACGCCCCAAAACAATCGGCGAAGGAATCACCCGCTGCGGACGACGCCGGACCGTTTATCACCGATCCGACGAAAAAGCCGAAAGCCGTCGACGGTGAATCGACCGCCCCGGTCATTGATTTCAACAAATTGAAAAACGTCGACCTGGAAAAAGAACCCTGGCTCGTCGAAAGCGCCGGCCTGACGCCTGGGCATCCCGCATTGCAGCGCGAACGCATGATCTGGGCAGATTCCTGGCTCTATGCCGACGTGCCGGAAATCGACATTGAGCATTGGGTCGGCGATCCCCCCGCGGACATGACCGGCAAGTTCGTCCTGATCGAAGTCTGGGCCACCTGGTGCCCGCCGTGCCGGCGTTCGCTGCCCTATCTCAATTACCTGCATGAAAAATACGGCGACGACCTGGTCGTCATCGCCATTTGCGAAACGGACAAGGCGGCGCTCGAAGGCATGGAAAAACCGCTCAAACTCGGCGATCTCAAATTTCACCTGGCCGTCGATACCGGGCGGCGTTTCGCCGACAAGCTGGGCGTCTACGGCATCCCGCACGCGGTGATCCTCGAACCGCAATTCGGCGCCGTCATTTGGGAAGGCATGCCGACGCAGCCGGGCCACGAACTGACGCCGGAGAAAATCGAAAAGATGCTCGCCGTCGGCAAAAAACTGAAGGACTCGGGCAAATTGCCGAAAGAATCGCCGCTGAAATTCAAAATTTCCGAACCGGACAAAAAAGCGACACCACCGGAAAGGGTTGTGAAATGACGTTACATTCCCGCGATGAATATCACGTGATCGGTTTGATGTCGGGCACTTCGCTCGACGGGTTGGATATGGCCTATTGTCATTTTCGCATGGAAGGGGATAAGTGGTTTTTTCGCGTTCTGGCGGCGGAAACGGCCTCATATTCTCCGGACTGGAAACGACGGCTCGTCGGGGCGGAAACCGCAACGGCGATGGAATACGCGAAAACGCATGTCGAGTTCGGGCGTCACATGGGGCGGCTCGTGCATGATTTCATCGAACGGCGACGACTCCGGGTCGATTTCGTCGCTTCGCACGGGCAGACGATTTTTCACCAACCGGAGATCGCTTTTACGGCGCAAATCGGGGACGGCAACGCTCTCGCGGCGGAAACCGGATTGCCGGTCGTTTGCGATTTCCGCACCTTGGACGTCGCGCTCGGCGGACAGGGGGCCCCGCTCGTTCCCGTCGGCGACAAGGCGCTGTTTCACGAATACGATTTCTGCCTCAACCTGGGCGGCTTTTCCAATATCTCGTACCAGGAGGGCGATGACCGCGTCGCTTTCGACGTGTCGCCCTGCAACATGGCATTGAACGAACTGGCCGCTGAACTGCGTTTGGATTACGATCCCGGCGGCGAACATGCGCGCAAAGGCCGGGTTGACGCGACGCTGTTCGACGCGCTGAATGCGCTGGACTTTTATCACCGGGCCGGCCCGAAATCGCTCGGCCGCGAATGGTATCTCGAACACTTCCTGCCGCCCGTTCAAGCGGCGAAGATTTCCGTTGAGGACAAACTTCACACGGTCGCCGAACACATCGCCCATCAGGTGACTCGGGCAACGGCGGCCAAATCGCCGGGAAAAATCATCGTGACCGGCGGCGGGGCCTTCAATACGTTTCTCATCGAACGCATGCAGGCCCAAACGCCGCACACGGTCATCGTGCCCGACAAATTGCTGGTCAACTACAAGGAAGCCCTGATTTTCGCGTTCCTCGGCGTCTTGCGCATGCGCGGGGAAATCAACTGCCTGCCCGCGGTCACCGGCGTGCGGCGTCCGTCCAGCGGCGGATGCGTCACGGGGCTTTTGCCGGAGATGCGTTGATTCCCTGCTGCGACGTTTGTCCCTCACTTACGCTTCGGGCTCCGGTTGCGGCGTAAAATTTTCTTTCGTCTTGCCGTCTTCACCGGGATTTCCTTCCGGTTCGGCAAGATTCACTCCCGGCAAAGTTGTCTTTATTTCATGTCTGCCGCGTAATTTGCCGCACGGCATTTTTACCGATTCCCCGCGCGGGCCAAAAGCCGAAAACGACTGCAATCCCCTTGCGCGAGGTTTTCTTGCGAAAAACGGGGGGGGAATATTATGCAATAGTATCAACGGCGGGAATGACACGAAAGGAAAACCATGAAGACAAGGAAAGTTGTGTGGCGGGTCGGGCTTGGCTTGGCTCTTGTGGGAATTTTGTTATCGGGAAGCATTCATCTTCAGGCAGCGGATTATACCGTCGGGACCGGGCAAACCTATAGCGATCTAAAGGATTTACAGAGCAAAGTCACGTTGGCTGATGGCGACACAATCACTCTTTATGACGACGAAGACAGTTCGTTAGCAGGACACATCAGCATTCCGCCAAACATCAACACCCCGCCGAATATCAGCATTACCGTCAAGTCGAACCTTTCGGGGGAAACGCGAACCATCACCCCTACGACAGCCCTCCCTCCTGACGATTTTCAAGTCCCGTCAACCGGGGGTTTTATCGACTTCACCAAACCGGCAACGGGCACCGCAACCAATACGCTAATTCTCGGAGGAATCGCGATTGATGGTTTCAGTGCCGCTGCAAACCTTGAGGATACGGGACGTGGCGGCGCCGTCCACTCGGATCAAACACTCATAATTCAAAGTCTGTTCGGCACGAACGTGTTCACGGGGAACAGCGTGACCGGAATGGACGGCACTTACACAGGCGAGGGCGGCGCGATTTTTGCCCGCGAGTTAACTATTGGAAACGGGACCTATGTGTTCACCGGCAACTCGGCCACGAATGGGATAGGCAACCAATCCGGACAAGGCGGGGCGCTCTATTCCGCGACGTCAACGACAATCGAAGGCGGAACCCTTGCTTTGACAGGCAACCAGGCGGAAGGCAGCGGTGCTTCCTCGGGACGCGGCGGGGCGATGTATTCCACCTATCTCACGGAATTCGGGGATGGTCAATACACATTTACCGGAAACACGGTCACGGGCGGAGACGGCAGCGGATCGGGAACAGGCGGCGCGGTTTATGCGGGCAGCGTGAAAATGGAGGGTGGTGAATATCAATTTACGGGTAATAAAGCCTTCGGCGGCACCGGCACCGGGGGCGGACTCGGCGGCGCAATTCACGCCTATGGAACAATGGACACGGAAGATGTGGATGGAAACATCGCCGATGGGAAAGTGAACTTTACCGGTGGGACATTTGATTTTTCCGGAAACTCTGCCACGGGCGGAACCGACAGCAGCAAGTCGGGTTTGGGCGGAGCGATTTACGCTTATTCCGGCATCACCGCGGCGGGAGACGAATTTACATTTACACAAAACATCGCCACGGGCAGCGGCGACTCGTCCGGCAGGGGCGGCGCGATTTACGCCAACAACGGTTTGAGCCTTACCAGCGCGAATTCCGTATTTGATGACAATGAGGCCGCCGGCGGTTCGGGAACGCGTGCGGGGCTGGGCGGCGCGATTTTTGCCAATGGCGATGTTAACCTGGCGGGCAACCTGGCTTTCACCGGCAACCGGGCGATCGGCAGCGGCTCCGATTCCGGTTTGGGCGGCGCAATTTTTCGCAATGTAACTCATGTATATGACCCGGAAGAGGAAATTGAGTGGACCTTCCGTCTCGCGACAACTGCCCCCGGGCAGAATATCATCTTCTCCGGTAACACTCAGAACGGCGTCGCGAACGGCATTTATTTCGGGAGCGATTCCGCCGGTATTTTCACGGATACGGTCACTTTGTTTGCCGGCGAAGGGACGGGGATATTCATGTACGACCCGATGGAAAGCCAGGCGGATCGCTCAGAAGAAGACGGCATTATCGTCAACCTGTCGAAAACGGGCACGGGGCTTTGGTATTTGGGCGGAACGAGCAACCTGAACAGCGCGGCAACCGTCGCCATCAACGAAGGCACCTTCAAAATGGAACGTGACGCCGCGCTCAACCTGAATCATTCGGGAATTGGAGCGTTCAGTGTGGCTGGTGGCGCGACCTTCAACCCGACGGTTTTCGGGACGAACACGTACAGCAAAATCAAGGGAAGCGATGTTTTGGTTGAACCTGGCGCCAAACTTATCGTGTCCGGCATTTCGAGTCTCCCGGCCGGAGACGTGGTCTTGCCCGACGCGATGATTGTCTCGGATCGTGCCATTATTGATCCCGGCTTCGTTTACAGGCCGGACTCCGCCGCGCCGGTCAGACTTTACACCGACGCCCAATATGTGGCCAACGGAAAACAACAGAATCAAGACCTCGTCATCCGCGGCGTGCGCAACCTGAGCGACACGTTCGGCGTTCGACCGTTTTGGGATTCGTACCGCAGGATGGACCTCTCCCAGACACAACGCGACATCTTCGATGAGATTTACCAAACCGGGACGTTTATCCCGCTCCCGCCGGAATGGCAGCGAAAACTTTTCATCCTCGACGGAGGCGGAGTTGTCAACGCCGCGGATGCGAGACGCGTCAATGCCGACATGTTCAGCCGCGTCATGTTCGATCACATTCTCGATCACCAAGCCCCGGGACGTCACAATCATCGCCGCAACATCGAAAATTATGATAACGATCCCTACGATTCCTTCGCCGTCGTTCGCGGTCAGTCCGCCGACAGCGCATGCGTTCCCGCCTATCGCAGTGATTGCGATGCTTCGGGCAACGTCCGGTGTCGCGGTCGCGATTTGTGGGGTGTCTTCACGCAGAACTGGACCGGCCTGGACGACTCCGATACCCTTTACGGCTACGAATACCGGCCCTTTGCGATTTCGTTCGGCAGCGACCGGCAATTCGGCTGCTGGACTTTCGGCCTCGCCGCGCAATACGCGCACGGCACGGTCAAAAGCGGCGACATCGATTACACGCACACCACGATGGACGCCGCGACGCTCGGCGTGTATGCCGGACGTTTCTGGGATCGCTATTACGTGATCGGCAACATGCAGTTCGGCACCGGCTGGAACAAGGAAAGCACCTACGTCGCACCGTCGGCATTAGTCGACGGCACTTATAACACCGGTTCCTACAACTCCGCCACGTTGGGGACGAGCATGGAATTCGGCCGCACCTTCCGTTTCGGCTGCATCATGAATCCCTGTGAAATCACGCCGCACGTCGGCACCGATTACTATTTCATCAACAGCGAGGCGTTCACCGAATCCGGCGGCCCCATGATCCGTTCGTTCGGCAGCGTCAATTACAATGTCGTCGAAATACCCTTCGGCGTCCGCATGGCGAAATACTTTCGCGCGAAAGGCGGTCGTCTTGACTGGTGCCGCCCGAGCGTTGACGTGATGTACGTTCGCAGCGTGGCCGATGACGTTCCCGTGACGACCGTGTCGATGACCGGTTTGGCCTTGCCCATTCCCGCATGGGACGCCCCGGGCATGAGCGTCGGCCGTGACATCTTCCGCATGAGCGCCGGCGTCATGGGCCGCTATTGCGACTGCGTCGACGTGGGGTTGAGCTACGACCTTGACGCCCGGAACAATTACACCAGCCAGCAACTCAACGCCGGCATCACGTGGAATCGTTAGAATGACTAAACGGGCTTACGGCGCGGTTTCGACATGAAATTGTGCCGCGCCCGATTGCACGGCCAGACCGAACGGCAAACGGCCTTCCGTTCCGGCATCTGTATCGCCGGCGGAAATGACGGTGATGAGCCGGTCGTTGCATGAAAAGCGGAATTTTTGCCCTTGAGGTGAAGGTTCCGCTTCAATTTCAAGCCGAGTCCCCTCCGTTTTCGCGATCTTCTGCCAGCGGGACAAGGCTTCCCGTTTTTTTTGCGCAAAACGCACATGCCGCCATACGGCGGCGTCCTTTCCGGTTTCGCGAAATTGCAACATCTCGAATTGTTCGCTGTTTTCATAGCGAAAGACCAGTCCGACCGTCGTTCCGTCGAGCAGCGGCGTGACCTTGCATCGCAAAATCGTCGCGTACGGTCCGCCATTCCGCACGATCAGCGCCGTCGAATCGGAGATGCCGACCAGTTGCGAACCGGTGTCTTCCCAGTAGTTCCAAATCCATTGCCAGGGAAGCTGGTGCGAACCAATCCATTCGACGAAACGCGGCCAGGTCGGACATTTCAGATCACCATTTGTTTCGCCAAAAGCCGATTGCCAGCTTTCGGAAGTGTTGACCTGCCTGATCGCATCGAAAAACCGCGTCATTTCCCGGGGGAAACCGTCGACAAGGTAAGCGACCAATCCCCACGCGAGGGCGTATTCGTCATACGGCACAACGGGGTTATCCGAATCATGCTCGGTGCGCAGCAACTCGAAATACTGCATGACGCTTTCGGGCGAAATTTCGCCGTGCGTTTCGTCGCACGGCAATCGTTTGAACAGCGAGTCGAGCCTTGCCGGATAGTTTTCGAGCGATACTTGCGGCATGTGCATCGCCCGCAGGGTTTGACCGTCCCACACGTGAAAGGCAGCGAAATCGGCCATGCCCTCACAGAGCCAAAGCGGCAGTTTCGTGTATCGCGGCCCGAGCTGTTGCAGGCAGTACCAATGCGCGACCTCGTGCAGGACGACATGGCGCGAATAATAGTCGGTCGGCTGCCGCCAGGTGATGATGATGTTGGCATCGGGGTGATAATATCCGCCCGATCCGGCGGCCGCGGCAGGATTCGCAACACCGTATTCACCGAGCCGTTTCAGGTATGACGCTTTGTCGGCGCAGATCAGCAAAATCGGCTTCTGGCCCAGAGGCGGTTGAGTTTGCGCAAGCGATTCGCCGCCGAACAACGGCGCGAATTTCGAATCCAACTGTTCCAGATATTGCCGGAGAATGGAGTCCCAATCGGCGAGCGAAACGGGTTCAAGACGTGGTGTTCGTTCGGCGATGACGAGAAACCGCGGCGTTTCGAGTTGCGGCCAAACCTCAACCCCGACCGCCAAAATCATGTTTTGCGGTGAGAGAAATAACAGGACAAGGGCCAAACCCGGCAACGTGCATTGCTGTCGGGCGAAATGGCGAAACAAGGACGTCACAATGTAGTTACGGCTTTCCGAAAACCATCTTTTGAATTTCAATGTCAGGATTGGCCTGCCTGAGTTTTTCAATCATTTCGTCGGCCATTTTCGTGCCGCTGATGAACTCGACGAGAATCAGCCCGTGCGGGGAGCAAACCCCGTCGGCGACGTCGTGCAAACCGAGCCGCGTGCGGATGCTGCAACCGTACTCGGTGAAAACCTTCTGGATTTCACCGGAACATTTTGCGAAACTGGGAACGTGAACGCCGAGAATCAAATGTGATTCGGCCATGATATCGACTCCTAAATATAGTACTGTAGCTAATGGGAAAATGAGTGCGGAGTTTTTTACGGGCCACATTCCGCACTCTGCATTCTACATTCTGCATTTCCAGATCATAATCATTTTAGCTTCCCGGTGGAAGAGCGGTCGTGTTTTTCCGAAGGAAAAGCAGTTTTAGCGGCATTTGCGGGAATTATTACATGATCTCTTCGTTTTCTTTGCATTCATTGATCGCAACAACGCCCCACACGTCATTTTTTGAAATGCCGCTCAATGACCTCACGAAGCGGCGCGAAACGGAAGGCGTCGAGAAGTCGCGCGAATCGGTCGGCCGTCTTATGCAGATTGGTGTAATGGCGAAACCGGCTTTTCAACGGGGCCTTGTCGAATCGCGGCTGTCCCGGGTCGATTTCCCAGGGGTGAATGTAAAACACGAAGGGCCGCGTTTTGTTGACCTTCGCGAGCATGCGCCACGTGAACCACCAGGGAAAAATGCGGAAATAACCGCCGCCCCCGGTCGGGACGTTGCGGCCGAACATGCGCACGACCGTCGGCGGGAACTCGACGAGCGGCCCCGCTTCGGTTTCGATGGTGTGGATTTCGACCGGGGCGTTCGGGTCGCCATACAAATCGTGCCGGATCGGGAAAACGCTCGAATCGTAGCGGTAACCTTCCTCGACGAGAACGCGGTGTCCCCAGGGCGTTTGCCGGCCGATCGAAAAACTCGGCGCGCGATACGAAATGACGTCCTGCCCGCTGATGTCCTGCAGCAGCTTTCTCGCCCTGGCGACGTCGTCGCGAAACGCGGCTTCCGACTGCGTGTAGGCCAGTCGGTGCGAGTAGCCGTGCGAACCGATTTCGTGCCCCGCGGCGGCGATTTCGCGAACCATGTCCGGATGCCGTTCCGCTTCATAACCGAGCACGAAAAACGTGGCCCGAACATCCCGCGCGGCAAGCAGTTCCAGAAACCGCCGCGTATTGGCCGCCACACGCGACTCGAATCCGCCCCAATCCGCCGGCGCAACGATCTTTTCAAACGCCGCGACCTGGTAATAATCCTCCACGTCGATCGTCATCGCGTTGACCGGCGGGTTGTCCCGGGGAGAGTGCGTCATATCGGTATCCGTTCAGGGTTGAGAGTGATATAAAAAATAAAAAGCAGTACCTGGCCAAAACCAATTTTGTGTATTCTTAGCCGCCAAGCTTGCTCGGCGATTGCGGCAACCCAACCAGAGCCCGAAGCGTAAGCGAGGGACAAAAAACCAGACCCGCGACAGTCATGGAGCGGTTGGACCGGGGACAATCCCCCCGCACTGACGCTTGCGGATGCCTTGTAAAACAAAAGCCGTAATGACGTAATGACGGAATTACGATATCGAAACTGATTTCACCATCCCGTCATTTCGCTTCGCTCCATTCCGGCTGTTGCTCTGGGGATCATTTTTCGGACGAAGAATTATTTGCTGTTGATCGTCAAACCGGGCCACATGTCGGTGCGGAAGGGGCAGGCCGGCAGGTTTTCGGCGTTGAACAGGTTGCACGTCGGATCGTCGGCCCAGGCGTAGCGCACGGAAACCGGTTGCGGCACTTCGGGCGAGGAAACGACGACCTTGTCACCGTCGATCACGGCGTTCGCTTCGACGAACTTGCGGTCGGCCCCGGCGATGACGAAGCCGGTGACTTTGCCGCCGTCTTTCGTTTTCAGTCCGTTTTGGGCGAAGTCGAAGCTCACGACGGCCTTGCCGTTTCGGACAGTCATTTCTTTGAACATCGGGCCGGTGTAAACCGGAATGTCAAGCCCGTAATCCTTCGCCAGCGACCAGAGGGCCATGCGACGACCGACGTCCTGCTTGTTGCGCGGGTGAATGTCTTTCGAAGTGCCGATGTCGATGATCACCGCCTGGCCCGTCTTACGGAGGCCCAGCGTCATCGTCTGCGCTTCGCGGAGTTCGGCCCAGTCGCTTTGACCGAACGGGTCGTTGTTGCGGTCATTGAAATTGGCCAGTTGCACGAAATAGAACGGAAAATCGCCCTGTCCCCAAACCTCTCGCCAGGTTTGAATCATCAGCGGGAACAGCGTCCTATATTGATAGGCTCGACCGGCGTTCGTTTCACCCTGGTACCAGATGGCGCCCTTGATGCCGTAAGGCAGGAGCGGGTTGATCATCGCGTTGAACAGGTAACCGGCCTGCTGGTTGTCGCCGCCGTTCGGGTGGTCTTTCAGGTGGTTGGCGCGACGTTCCATGATGGCGGCGTAATCCGCGTATTGTCCGACGACGTCTTCCGGAATCCAGGTTTCACAGGACGAGCCGCCCCACGACGTGTGAAGCAGGCCGATGGCCACTTTTTCATCCAGCTCACGGAAAAGCGTGCGACCGAAATAATAGGCCACGCCGCTGAACTCCGGAATCGTTTCCGAGGTGCAGGGCACCCAATTACCTTGAAAATTTTCCTGCGGCACGGCGTTGCTCGTTCGCGGCACGGTGATCAGGCGGATGTTCGGGTAGTTCGCGTTTTTGATTTCCTCTTGGGGGTTGTCGGAGTTGGCAACCGTCCACTGCATGTTCGATTGGCCGGAGCAAACCCAGACATCGCCGAGCATGACGTTTTTATATGAAATTTTATTCTTGCCCGCGACGGTCATTTCGAAAGGTCCGCCGGCACGCATCGCGTCAAACTTCAAAAGCCATTTGCCATTCTCGTCGGCGACTGCATTTTTCGTCTGGCCGCCCAACGAAATCGTGACGCTTTCCCCGGCGTCGGCCCAGCCCCAGACCGGAACGGCGATGTCGCGCTGCAAAACCATGTTGTCGCTGAAAATGGCGGGCAATTTGACCTCGGCCCGTGCCAGCGAAGCCGTCAAGGCCATCAACACGGCCAGGCAGGTCAGGCCCCATCGTTTCAATTCTCTCATTTTTCGTCCTTTCATTTCATTGTGCAATGTCAAAGTGATTTCGTGCAAGGCAATGCAACGGCGTCGCCTGTTACTAAAGCGCAATGATTTCGATCGAAAAATGGCAGCCCGGAGCGTAAGCGACGGGTAATAGTGTTCTTTTCCGACTGGTTTCTATTTGGTAAATCATTTCCCGAAAAAAATCATAAATCGTAACGATTATGGGACGGTAAACCCGTCGCTTACGCTCCGGGCTGCCATGGGAAACAGTAATTGCGCTGCCGATTTAGCGAGATGTTGCGATTTCCATATTCTACCACAAAGTCCGCGGCAATTGCCAGAGGGTGAAAAAAACGAAAAACTTTTCCAAAAAACCATTGACATAGGACTACGATTGTAGTAGCATATGGATTACAAATGTGGTCGAGCAGGTTTTCATCTCACAAAAAAACGACAATTAATCATGAGAAAAAAACATCCGCGGGAAATCCAAAAAATCTCGGACGCCGAATGGGAGGCCGTACGCGTGCTCTGGCAGCGAGGGGAAAGCACGGCCGCCGAGGTGTGCGAAGAGTTGGCCGGGCAATTCGACTGGAGCCCGAAAACGGTGCGGACTTTTCTCGCGCGCCTCGTGCAAAAAGGGGCCGTACACGTCGAAATGGTCGACGGCGTCAACCGCTATACGGCGGCGATCGAGGAAACGGCGACCAAACAGGCGGTGGGGCAGTCGTTCATGAACAAGTTTTTCAGCGGCGGACTGCCTTCGATGGTCGCGCATTTCGTCAACGACGACCAGGTGACGCTCGACGAACTGGCCGAACTGCAACGGGTCATCGACGAACGGCGCAAACAGTTGAAGAACGAAAAGCCGCAACCCCGTCCAAAGAAAAGGTGATGACATGGCGCCGATTTTCGAAGGAATCACGATGTCGTTCGCGGCGGTCGTGCAACGCTCGCTGCTGGGAGCCCTGCTCGTCGGGCTGTTGTTGCTGATCACCGTCGCGTGTCGCCATGTCGTTTCGCCGCGCGTGCGGTTTATGCTTTGGCTGCTGGTGCCGCTGCAATTGCTCTGGTGCGTTCCGCTGCCGTCGTCGCTGAGTCTGCTCAATTACCTGCCCGGCGGAAATG
>JAVBQX010000029.1:0-7652 GCA_031548645.1 Thermoguttaceae bacterium | reverse complement strand
GAAGCGGTCATCCCCGGTCCGCGAAGTGCCCGACCGGTTTGGTAAACCAGAGCCCGAAGTGTAAGCGAGGGACAAAATCAGGGCGGTCTCGGCGAGACCGCCGTTTTTTTTGCGCCGATCAATCGCTCGGGTTTTAATTTTACAGCGCAACGAGTTCGATCGAAAAATGGCAGCCCGGAGCGAAAGCGACGGGTGAAAGTTTCCTTTTCCGGTTCATTTCCATTTGGCAAATCATTTCCCATAAATGAAGCAGAAACCCAAATTATTTTGGGGCGTTTATACCCGTCGCTGACGCTCCGGGCTGCCGTGGGAAACAAATCGGGCATTGCGCCGTGGTATTAAGTCTCGCATGCGAATGGGTAATTTGTGGCAAATGAGCGGAATGCGGCAAATATTGCGATTTTTCATTCTTGAAAAAACCGGATAACTTTTCTGAAAATGTCAAGATTTCCGATTTTAAGGCCGATCACTGTACTGAAAGGCAGTGCTTTTCCGTATATAAACGTACTTTTTGCTCGTAAATAAATATCTGTTGCAGACTTTTCGTCAACAGTTATCTCATCCGACAGCGAGGTTGACGTGTCCAAGACACTTCCCTACAAGACATTATTGGCCTCCGGCGTGTTGATTTGCGCCGCGATTATGATTTTCGGCGCAGGATGTTCGACCCACTCGAAAAAACGTGGGTTCGTTTTCCGCGGAGATTGGGCCTTCGAAATCAATCGCACCCCCTGGGTCGGCCACCCCGGCAACACCGACATTCCAGGCACGGAAGAGAAGCAAAGCAAATCCCTTTGCACGAAAGACAAAGAGTCGAGCCTGGGCGATTCCCTGCTGGGGCCGCTCGCTTCGCTCAAAGGCAAATGCCGGTGCAAAAACTGCGCCGCAGCAAACGGCACCGGCAACATCAATATCACCAGCTATAACCCGACCATTGCCAACAGCTTTCCGAACCCGATGACCGGTGCGTATCCCGGTGCTTTCCCCCCTGGTTCACTCTCACTCCCTCCCGGGGCAATCGTCGTTCCGACGGGTGTTCTCATGCCCAACGGCACGATATTGCCCCACCATTTATTTTATTCCCAAAACGCCGGCGCCGCCTTGGGGAATGCCGCGATCAATCCGCAAACCGGCCAGCCGATCATGCCGCAGGGGCAAAACCAGCCGCAAGCCCAAATGCAAGGCAACAATACGGTATCACCGCAGCAACCCGCTGCGCCGCAGGTTCAGCCACCCGTCCCGCAACAGGGCCAGACTCCGCAACAAACGGATCAGGGCGTTTTGCAGGGAACCGCGGCGGGACAATTTCCGGCGGTGGCTTCGCCGCAAGGGGTGCCCGTGCAGCCGCCCCAATTGCAGACGCCGTCACCCATGCAAATGCCGGGGCAGCCGATACAGATGTCGACTTCTGGCGGAACGTTCATTTCACAGGGACAATACGGCGGCCTGACGCAGGCCGTCGCCCCCGATTCGCAAAATGCCGCGATGCAGAACGCGCTCCTGCAAAGTCTCAGCAACTCGAACCCCATGCTGATCAACCCGGCCTATGCGCAGGTCGTTCCCGGTTTGAGCATGACCGGGACGCAGGCGCCCGGTTATCCGCCGATCGGATATGTCCCGTCGGGTTATTCGCCGGGGTATGCCCAACAGGTTTATGCGCCTCCCATTGCGGGGCCGCTTGGCGCAGAATCGACGATGCAATCGCAATCGCTCGCCGCGACGGGAAATCAACAGGGCGGAAATGCCGGCGCTTCAGCGGAAGAAGAGGAGCCGGTTTCACCGCGTCATGTCGCCGCCATGCCGTACCCTCGCCATCACCCGGTGCCCACGCGACCGGTTTATCAGCGTAACATGGGAATGGCCCCCGGCTATGCGGCGCTACGTCAGCCGATGGTTTCGCCCTACATGACGCCGAACATGATGATGCAGAATTATCCCGGCAATCCGGGCATGTACGGCCCCGGTTATCCCGCGATGGCGCCCGGTGGGATGTCGCCACAGATGCAGATCAGCCAGGCCGCCGCGCAGCAGGAACGGCAAATGATGCTGGAACGCCAGCGCCAGGCCCTCATCATGCAGCAAAACGCCGCCGTGCAGCAGTCGGCCTATCAGCAGGCAAGCAAGTCGGCAAAACCGCGTCGCGTAGCGGAGGCTTCGGAAATCGCGGAAGACGACGAAACGGACGTCGCCCCGCTGCCGCCGACCTCACGCGTTTTGCTCGCCAATCACCAGACGCCGATCCTGCAGCCCCCGCCGCCGCGGGTCAGTCAGGTGTCGCACACAGCCACGCCGACCACCGGCAAAAAGTCGCGATCCAATTCCGGCAATTGATGTTTTATCCACAGATTCACACAGATTTTCGCAGATGATTTTAAAAAACATCTGTGTTCATCTGCGAAATCTGTGGAAAAAAACGGTAATCAAGGTTCGATGACCATTGATTTGTGGTTGTCACATTCGCTGCCGTACTAAAGCGTCGGGTATTGCCACGGGCCGCGATATTCGCGCGAGAGCAGTTTGCACGCTTCCGGGTCGTTCGGGATCGTCTGTTTTTCGCCGTCCCAGACGATGCCGCGGCCGAGTTTCAGCGACAGCATGGCCAAAAGGGCCATTGACGAAGCGCGGTGTCCGACTTCGATGTCGCAGATCGGGAGCCGGTTCTTTTCAATGCACTCGATGAAATCGGCCCACAGGTTGGCGATGTTCTGGTGATCCGGCAGGTCCAGTTCCGACTCGACGTGCACGGTCGGTTCCTTGTTGACCTCGCCGCGCGGGTAAAAGCTCCAGCCGTCAAGCCAGCCGAGGTGCAGCACCCCTTCCGAGCCGTAAAAATAGAGCCCGACGTTGTGATGTTCGTGCGGGTTGCCGCCGTAATTGCGGTTTTCCCAGGTCAGGTCAAATTTCTCGAACTTGTACACGACCTGCATCGAATCGGGGATCGTCGTGTTGTCGTCGAAGATGCGCCGCCCGCCGATCGCGCAGATCGCTTTCGGGTGCAGGTCGTCCTCCGACCACCAGAGAACCTGGTCGAACCAGTGCGTGCCCCAATCGCTGATCTGGCCGTTGGAAAATTCGAGGAAATTGCGGTATCCGCCCGGGTGCATGCGCGGGTTGAACGGCACCAGTTTCGACGGGCCGCAGAAGAAATCCCAATCAAGCCCTTCCGGCACCGGCTCATCGGGCGTCGATTTCGGCAACCACGGGTAATCGATGAAGGCCTTGATGCTGCCGATTTTTCCCGCCTTGCCGCTCTTCAAAAATTCCATCGCCGAGATGTGGTGCGGGGCCGTGCGGCGGTGCATGTCGACCTGGACGATGCGTTTCGCGTCGCGGGCCGCCTTGATCATGGGGAGCCCTTCGTTCATCGTGTGCGAAATCGGTTTTTCGAGATAGACGTGAGCCCCGGCCTTGCAGGCGGCGATCGTGATCAGCGCGTGCCAATGGTCGGGCGTCGCGTTGATGACGATATCCGGCTTGATCTCTTCAAGCATCTCGCGGTAATCGCCGTAGGTTTTCGGCGTTGTCGCGGTTTTTTCCTTCAGGCGGTCGACGGTCCTGTCGAGTTGGCGGCGGTCGACGTCGCAGAGGGCCACCGGTTCGATCACGCCGGAATTCATGGCCGCGTTGAGGACGTTGTTCCCCCACCAGCCGCAGCCGCACAGGGCCGTGCGATATTTTTTCTTCGAGTCCGCCCCGAACACGCTGGGCGAGGAAATCGACGCGGCCGCAATCGCCGCGCCGGATGCTGCTATAAAATGACGACGGGAAAGTTTCATGGGTTGCTCCAAATCATAGGGGTTGAAAAATTCGCAAGAACAGCAGCCGGGAACGCAGCCGGTACTCCGGCGGAGTGACCGGGGAGCGGATTGTCCAGCCGTGAAAATGTTCAATTCCAATGCCCGCACATGGAACATCGCAGGAATTGAAATCTTGCGCAAAATGGAAAACGTGTCCCCCGGTCACTCCGCTGCGCTGCGTTCCCGGCTGCTGTTCTTGTGGGTTGTTTTTGGTTAAATTTAACGGTTGATTTTTACTTCCTGACAACAATCTTATAGGCGAATTCGCCTTGCGCGGTGTCGAATCGCAGTTCGTCATTTTCGAGCCGGAACGCAACGTCGCGCAATTTCTTCCCGGTGCGGTCCACGGCGATCAGCGATTCGCATTGCGTGAATTTGGAATTCGGCATGGGCGTTTCTGATGTTACTGATATCGTGTTAAAATTAATGACGACCGTTGAGGCCGGTTCTTCCGGGAGCGGGGTCACGGTCATTTCGACAGAATCACGTTCCGCCGCGTCTTTCGGATAGCGCAACTGCACGCCGCCGGTTGAACGAAACGGATAATTTTGCAATACACTATTCGGTGCGACAATCGCTTCAAGCACTTCTTTTTTCGCGGGCAGAAGTCGTTCAAACAATTCCGGGGCGTCTTCCTTTTCCGGCACGAAGTCGAGTTTCGTGATTTTGCCGTCCCGTTTTTCGAGTTTCAATTTGCCGAGCAGGATGCGCGAATTGTCGGGGCCGGGTCCGAGCAGTTTCGCGCGCTGTTTGTCGCCGTTCGCGTCCCACAAACCGATCAGCACGTTGTAGGTGCCGGTTTCGAGTTCCCCGGGCACGGTGATGGCTCCGAAATCCTGCGTCTGGTTCGACTCCCACTGCGAGACCGCCGTTTCCGGCATTCCGCCGCCGAGGACCGTCAGCTTCGGGCGTTCATACCACGCCATTTGCGGCGGTTCGAGGTGTAAAAAGTAAGCGTAATCCTTGACGTCCTGCTTTTCGGCGTTGCGCTGCTTGAGCGAACGGAACACGTTCCAATCGACGACCAGTTGGAATTGGTCATCACCAACCCGCTCGAATGTTTTCGCCGTCGGCATGATCGGCAACGCGTTCGTGCCGACTTGTCGCGGGTTGAAATAGAGCCGATACTCGTCACCGACAACGGCGGAGGAATATTCTATGATTTGGTGGCCATTCGATCCCTCGATAAACGG
This sequence comes from Thermoguttaceae bacterium, assembly GCA_031548645.1. Lineage (GTDB taxonomy): Bacteria > Planctomycetota > Planctomycetia > Pirellulales > Thermoguttaceae > WRMR01. Next base: position 2,662 of record JAVBQX010000029.1, on the reverse strand, counting down.
CACTGAAACGATGCCTGCACTGACGGTCGGTTCTTTATCAGCAGCAAAGTCGGAAAGAAAAAAACCATATTGGGGAATAATCATGGCGTCGAGAAAATTGATATCCTTATTGGATAGGTTCATAAAAATGAGGGTGCGATTGGACCATTGCACATTCATAAGAGGTGAGATGAAATTTGCATCCAGCGGGGCATAGGGAAGATGGACCCACTCAATCTCGGCATCCGCCAAATTTCTCGCCACCGGTTGCAAGAGCCAATATTTCCGCACGGAATCGCGACCGATGTTGTTCCAGCCGACTTGCAGGGCGTGGCCGGTCAGCACTTCCGCCGACATGTAATCGTCGCTCATGTAACCGTGCAGATCATAGCCGCGATGGGCCGCGTAACGGCTGTCGTAACCGACGCCGTGCAAACTGAATCGCGTGTGATTGACGGCGTCGAACCACGGCACGCGGGCCCAATGTTTGCAACGGAGCAGAATTTTGAAATCGCCCGGCTCGTCCGAAAGCGTCAAAAACTGGCAGTCCGCCCCGTCCAGATGCCCGATGAGAAAATCGCTGCCCGCTTCACTTATTGTAGGATAATTATTGCCCAACCGTTCGCGAATAACATCGAAGGCCTTGCACCAGTTCGCGAGCATCTCCGAGCGCCCATGTTTGTTGCCGTCACGATCCCAGAACTCGTGCAGGTTGATCGACGCGAACACATCGACGAAATAGGTCGAAAGCGGCAGTTCCGGCATCATCATGTCGAAGTTCCGCTCCAAAAACGGCATCATTTTATCGGGCCGAAGCTGATAACTTTGCGCCTCAATGCCGTAATTGTTCCACGCCTTGCGCGGTTGGCCGTTTTCGTTGAACGACACGACGTCGAAGTCGTAACCGGTCGCATCGGGGTAAATGTCGATGTAATTGTCATGCAGCCCGTACAAAATGCCGTGCTTTTTGCACAGTTCGTTGAGTTGCTTGATCTCGTCAAGCGTCCCGAATCGCGGGTTCGGCGGCCAGATGTCCGGCAGGCGGTTGTCGTAGCCCCAACGCTGCCAGTTGTGATTGACGAAGAGCGCGTCGGCCACGCCGTAGTCGATTTGCTCCTGCATCTTCTTGAGGTGATCGCCGTACTGACCGCCCCAAACGTCGAACACGAAGCGCCCCGCCTTGTTCATGACGCCCGGCGCCGCCTGTTTGTCGTACAGGGGCCGGTAACGAATCGCACAATCCATCGCGCCGCTCGTGCCGGGGAGCAGCGTCATCGTCGTGCCGGGGCAAACGCTCAGCGTGTAGATTTTGCCCGCCGGGTCGACGATGAACCGGTCCGGCGGCGTGGTCGTGGCCATGAGCAGCGAAAGCCCGTTGTCGAAATCGAACCCGACGTGACTCGTCGAAAGCGAATGCCCGCCGCCCGTCACCTCGAACCGCTCCGGCTCGGTGATGCAATACCCGTGCCCGAAATAAACCCGCTCCGCATGACGCGTCGCCGGGCCGAACTCGACTTTCGTGATGGCCGATGGGTCATCGCAAATAACACCAAGTCGCAATGCTGGTGAGCGATAGGTTGTGTCTATGGTGAAAGTCAATGTCCATTTTTTATCGCCGGACCACACTTCCTGTTCATATCGTTCAAATCCTGGCGGATAATTCAATGCCGGTAAAAGCTGGCATTCCCCCCATTGAAGCGTGCTTGGCCATTCGCCGAGCGGCTGTTCTTGCAGGAAGACTTTCAATCCGTCAAACTGGATTTGCGATTCGGCATTGCCGATTCCGATGACACCGTCCACAAAGCCGTTGTTGCCAAGTGTTATTACGTATTTGAAATCAGCGCCACTAAAAATTAGCGTATTGTCTTTCCACGTCGGTTTTTTCATCACCGCGTTCTTTGATGAGCTTGTCGGCGGGTTGAAATGACTGTTTTTCAACGCGTCGAGATTTTCCGCAAACATTCTTGCTTTGTCCTCACTGGAAAGAACTTGAGGACGCTTTCCCGCATAAATAAGCGGCGTGCCCCAAAAGGCGCTGTCGCAGGTCGTGTCGCGTTTCGGGCCGGGGTCGCTTTGCAATCGGAGCAGCACCGTTTGACCGGCGAACCGCGAAAGGTCGACCTGGAACGGCTCCCAGGTTTTCGACGCACAATGTTTCCCGCCGATTTTTTCGTCATTCACCCAGACGGCAAACGTGACGCCGTCGCTTTCCGGCTCGGTCGGGGCGACGTCGCGAATCGCAAGGAAACTCGAAAACGTGATCGGCGTCGTGTTCGGCAACTGCACGAGATATTCGGTGAACATCGTGCCCGGTCCGCCCTGGTACGGCGGATGAATCGACAACGATTTTCGGCTGACGCCGCCGCGCGTCATCGGCGTTTTCGAAAAGTGCATGAGCGACCGCTCGTCGTTCCCCTGCCACCCGATGTTGAGAATCGTCGGCGCGGCGTTTTTGTCCTTGTCCTGCAAGTACGTCACGCGGTACGCCTCGGTTTCGGTCAGCGCAACCCCGCCGGCGTTTGGCACGACCAATACCGGCAATTGCGATGCGTCTTCGATCATCTCGCCGGTGAAAATTTCGCGGCCGTCGGTCGATTTGCCGACCGGTTTTTTGATCAACCCCGCCGCGCCGAAATCGGTTTCAAACACCTGCACCGGGTGCAAGGTTTGTTTTTGGCCGTCG
>JAVBQX010000228.1:0-19888 GCA_031548645.1 Thermoguttaceae bacterium | reverse complement strand
ATTCTGCGCCGAAACCGTCCGCCCGTTCGGCGTCAAGACGATCGCGAGCCTCAACACGATCATGATCGACGGCACCGGCATGTGCGGCGGCTGCCGCGTCAGCGTGGGCGGCGCGACGAAGTTCACCTGCGTCGACGGCCCCGAATTCGACGCCCTGGCCGTCGACTGGGATTCGGTCCTGTCCCGCCAGAAAATCTACTGCGACGAGGAAAAATGCTCGTTGGAGCAGTATGTGAAGCAGCTTGAGATTGTTCCAGGTCGTTGAATTGATCTTCACCAGCCCCAAGCGTCAGTGCGGGATGATCGAATCGACGTCAACACAGAGCCCGGAGCGTGAGCGACGGTTCAGCACCGGGCGCTGACGCTTCCGGCTCTGTGTCATATTGAATGTCTTTTTTGCCGGTATAATCATGATAAAAAATCATTTTTTATGAGAGACATTTTTTTATTTACAATCTGGCTGATTATGGGTATTGGGGGATATGCCGGCTTTTGCCTTTTTATTGCAGTTTTTTACTGGGTACAAAACAATACCGATACGAATAAATTAGCGTTAAAATACCTTAAGAGATTTATTGTTTTTTGGCAATTACAATAATTTCAATTATAGTTTATATAGGAATCGGTAGTCATCTTGGGTTAATCCGACACTAGTAAAAAGTTGTCGAAATGACCTTTGCTTTGTCTTGAACGAAATGACCCCGTAGGGGTCAAATATTGGTAGAAAACGATCTCCCAACACAAAAACCATCAACCCTGAAAGGGTTGTACAATATGTTGTTATGCGAATATATCCAACCCCTGACGGGGTTGCAAAAAATGGGGGGCACGCAATCTACCAATATTTTGCCCCCTACGGGGCAAGTCCTGTATTTCACCAATACAAATGAACCTTATTTCGAGGACTTAGTAGTACCCTGCCAGTGCTAATTTTGTGCATTTTTGCCGCCGATCGCAGATCGGCGTTTTTTTGTGTTGATCGGAGTAAAACATGTCAAAATATTCAATAGCGGTGCATGGCGCCGCGGGACGCATGGGGCAGCGGCTTGTAACGCTGATCTCGCAGGACAGGGACGCGTCGGTCGGCGCGGCGATTGAAATGTCGGGCCACCCTCGCATCGCGAGCGACGCGGGCGAAATCGCGGGCATCGGCGCGATCGGCGTGCCGGTGTCGGACGTCCTGACGAAAAAGGTCGACGCGGTGATCGATTTTTCAACGGCCGCCGCGGTCGATAGAATCGTCGCCAACTGCGTCGCGCTGGGCGTGCCGCTCGTGCTGGCCACGACGGGGCTTTCGCCGCAACAGGAGCAGGCGGTCCGGGACGCGTCGAAAACGATCCCGTTGCTGTGGTCGCCCAACACGGGGCTGGCGGTCAACGTCGCGATGAAACTGGCCCAGGTCGCGGCCCAATCGCTGGCCGGACAGCACGTCGACGTCGAAATCCTGGAACGCCACCATCGTTACAAGGTCGACGCCCCGAGCGGAACGGCCCTGAAATTCGGCGAGATCATCGCGAAGGAGATGGGCCAGACCAAACACCAGCACGGTCGCGAAGGCGTGACGGGCCAGCGCGCGGCGGATGAAATCGGCTACCACGCGATTCGCGTCGGCGACAACCCCGGCGAACACACGATCGTCTTCGGCATGCTGGGCGAATTGATCGAAATCACCGTCCGCGTCACGAACCGCGACTGCTACGCCTTCGGGGCGATCGCCGCGGCCAAATTCCTCGTCGGACGCACCCCCGGCCTGTATTCGATGAATGACGTGCTGGGAATCGAATAGACAAAATTGATTCAGGAAAGCAAGAGGTGAGAAGGACAAGGTGACGTCATGCCGGCGAATAATATTCCTGAAATTATCGCGAAAATTGAAGAAGAGTTTTCCGTCCAATTTCAGAATCAAGACCATCTTGGCTTTCTGCTTGTCCCCAAAATCACGGGCAGGGTTTTTTCACTGCTTTACCAAACGGGAAAGCTGCATCGCCACCCGGAAAGACCGGAATATCGGGAACGTTATCGCCAAATCCTCGTTGACGTTCAGAATTTGCTTGCGGATGCACTTCGCATGGATCCCGGCGGGATTTCGGCGACAAGTAAACTCAAACACATCATCCCTTCCAGGAAACGTCGTGCGGTTGTCAAAGCAATTTCCAGGAAATACTCCCCGGTTCTCCTCTCCGGTTCTCCTCAAACCAGTCGAATCGGGGGTTTCCTTGTTTTTTTGTCGTTTCTGATTTTTCCATCCATCACGATGATCACCCTTGGTGCCATGATGGTTCCCGATTTTTACATGTTTGCCGGGACTATTCTGATGTGTTTTCTGGCTCCATGGCTGACCTACCGTCTTTTCGCCAAAAATTGCTATGTAATCCCCTACGAACGGGTACGGGACATTGCGCAAACGGTCCTTGATGCGGAAGTATTGGCGTATGAATACTTGGAGGTCGGACACAGAATCACCCGCATTCTTCATGACAATTACATCCCGGAATACAACCACGCGGAAGATGACAACAAAAATATTATGATGTGGTGGTATTTTCTTGAGATGATGCACCGCCCCAAATCAGACCGGTGTATTTACTTTGACGAAAATGATTTCTAGTCAAGGTATTGTGGGGGCGATAAAAAAACTAAACGACGAGTTTCACGACAAAGCCGTCGCGGGACGGGATGAGGCTGATCACGTTTTGGTTTTTACCGATTTGTTCCAGGCACGATTCCTTGGTGGTTTTGATTCCCTTCTCCTGGAGTTTTGTCACAAGAGCGTCAATCGCCAGGATGGGGAAAGTGCATTCCGCAAGGCATTTGCAAATCGCATCAATCGACGGCAGAGGTTGCGGCGGCGGTGGCGGTGGCGGCGGACCTGCTTTTTTTTTAGTGACCCTGTCGAACATTCCTTCGGTTTCGTGAGCGAAAAATCCCGTTTTGAGGAAATTCGCCAAATCCTTTTCCGAGGCGGTGAGCAGGCCGTGCGCGGTTTCAAGAAGAATGTCGCCGCTGCCGATTTTCCAGTAAAGAGAAACAAGACCATACCAGCGAACCGCCGCCGGCTGGTCGAGAATCACGACATTGCCACCGAGCCGTTCGAATTCACTGCGTTTTTCATTCGTGACCTTCCATGTGGGGCGAAAATCACAACGAGCGTCTGTGACATAGGTACAAACGGCCCCGGGATGATCTTTCAGAAAAGCCAGGCAACGATCCATCGTGGACAGAACCGTTCGCCAGTGTTTCGCCGTGTTGATGAAACAGGCGTAAGGAATATCCCGACCGTTTGCGTCTTCATCGGATTGCCGGAGCGTCCCGGTCCACGTCATGTATTTGTCATTTCCCGGCTCGCAGGCAAGAACATTTTCCTGATTGCCAAGGAACAGTTCCGCCGCTTTTTTCAGGTACTCCGACTCGACGGGCCCCCAGGCATCAAACTCAGACGCGACGGATTCGTAGGCCGTTCTGTATTCGGCGGCCATGCTTTCGGAAACCGTCGGCACTTTTGACAAAGGTTCCCCGGAAGCGTTGCGGATGATCTGATTTGCAAAAAGGATCACTTCGCGGGGGGAATGAATGCCAACCAGTTTCTTTTCCATTTGAGACAAAAGCCATTCCGTGATGGCAAGGGTCTCTTTCGTTCCCGGGTTGAAATATTGTTCAATGCGACGTGAAACCAGTTCTTCCGCCTCACTTCGGCTGCAACCGGAAAGGGTGAGTTTGTTGCTTTCCAGGCGATCGGAAAAGGCACGATCCTTGAATGTGTTGAACCGTTCATTCCAGGAGTCCGCGCGAATGAACGCCAACGGCAACATGTTTGCGGCATCGTTGACCAACAGGTGAATCATACCGGCGAAACCGGCGATCAGATCGGGATGGATGAGATTGTCCAACTGGTCGAAGCAAAGGACCATCGGGAGATGGTAGCGGGTGAACAAAGCCCCGAGGGTCAAAATCATTTTACGGGCCTCTTGTTCCCGTTCTTCGTCGGAAAGTCCGTCACGCGGCGAGACGCCGATCTCCGTACATCCCGCTTCATCCAGTGAGTCGCCCCTGATCCAATCACGAATCAAACCTTGTTTTTTCGGTGTTTTGTACTGAAAAACGACGTCCAAAAACCGTTTGTTCGTTTCCGGCACCTGCGAATGAATATATGTAACGGCTTCTTTTTCGATGATTTCCATTGAGCCGGCACGAACTTTTTCGCTGATAATTCCTTCCATCGAGCGGGAACGCACTTTTTCGATGTTGAAAATATGGAAAACATCGGCTTCAAACCGTTCAAGAAAACGTTTGTTGTTCGGAGTCGAATCCTGCGGACATTGAGTGATTCGAAAACGTACGTAATCGCGAATGATTTCGGCGACCAACCGTTCAAATTGGGAAAAATCGTCTTCGCCCTCGCTTTTTTTTGAGAGACTCAGCACGATTTCCTGCAATAAGTGATGAAGTGGGCGATGCGGGTTCAACAGCGGTTTGATGAACACAAACAGCGAGGGGGGCGTCGAATTCTGGCAGGTGAGCAGGATACGCCGCAGCAGATGTGTTTTTCCTTCGCCGGCCTCACCGAGAATCAAACCGGCAAGCGGTTCCCTGGGATGGACCGCCTTGCGTTCGATCAAAGTACAAATTTCCTCAAACGCCCGCCGATTGATGGACGTGACATCAGGAAAACCGTTGTTCCAAGGGTCAGATGTCGCCGCATTGGACGTAAACGGATTCTTTTTCCGCAACGAGTCAAGAAGTGATTCCGAAGGAGCCGCGGTAGTTGAATATTTGCTCATTGTTCAATTTTTCCAGGTCAAAGTCGCGTAAAAGAAATTGTTTTCATCCGTATAACTTTGGTTGACATCCTCTTCGGTCATCGTGGAAACGTCGCCCGCGTGAAGCTGGATCGTACCGTCCGCACGAAGTTTGCGAAGCAACGCGTTGAATCGTTCCTCGCTCCAGCCAAGCTCGCGACGCATGTAACAGATTCGCACGTAAATTCGTCCCCGGTCGAGTTTATCAAACGCCGCTTTGAACAGTTCGCGTTCGGTATGTTGAGGGGGGGCTGTTGGTTGCGGCGAAGGAATCGGCGACGCGGTTGGCGTCGCCGATGCGGATGGGGTTCCGGAAACCGATTGGACACTGACAATGAATTTGTCGTTGATTTTCACGGTGATCCGCCCGGTTTCGAGCAGGAAATTGACAGCCTTGACATATTCATCTTTTTTCATCGGCAAGTGTTGTGCAAGTGTTGCCGGAGAGAATGGTCCTTTGTTGATTTTTTCCAAGAACGTTTCAAAAATCAATTCGTGGAGAGGCATGTTGAAAACAAGATACAGTGAACTTGCTTTTTTGAGAAACATCAAATTTGTCCCGAGGAACGGACTAAGTGTCGATTCTAATTCCTTTCCGCTTGGTTTTGCGGAAAGATCAAACTGTTTCAGGCCGGTTTTCCCAAACTTCGTTAATAGTTGAGAAACGGTGAGATAATTTTTTTTCTCTTTTTCCTTATGCACGGTCAGGAGATTTTCCAAATACGCGGTTTTTTCTGAAGTCATCATGAACTCTCGGTTAATTTAATGAGAAAACGGCGGTAAATTTCGATAACAAAATTCAATTATAACAGGCCGCTGTCCGATTGACAAGCATTTTAGCTCTTTTTGCGGAAAACTCAGATCACACAGAACGATCCTGATGTTGTTCGTTTTGCCCAATATGCAAAGTCAGAACTTTTGGGAGTATGGCGGTCAATCACCTGTCGGGTAAAAGTCTGGACAAAGCATATTTTACGCGTGGAAAACACTCAGGCGAATGTGGCAAGGCTTATGTCGGCCAATGCAAAGCCCGGCGTGAGAAGGTTTTCTTTTCCATCAGGTTTTGTTATAATGGCCGCTGAAGGTCGAAGGGGTGATGTGGAAGGGAAAGGAATTGGCGAAAAAGGGCTGTCAGGCTGAAATTGGAACAATCGCATGGTCACGGCACGGGATTACATTCAAGAACTGAAAACACGGAAAATTTTAAGCGACAAGCACATTGCCATCATTGAGCAATCGCTGTTGCAGCCGGCGGACGAGATTCCGGCGGGGGATTTGGCCAATTATCTCGTCGAACAGTTGATCATTTCGGCCCCTGTCTCGAATGCGATTCTCAATTACCTGAACGACGCGAAAAAAGCATCGCCGAAGCCGGTAAAAAAAGAGGGTAGTGAATTGCGTCTGGTGGACGACAGCGTGGTCAATCTCGTGCCGACCTCGCGGCCCGGATCAGACGCCGAATCACGGGTATCGGACTCCCCGGTGGAAGTGCCGCCCGGGACGGACGCGGCTTCGAAAACGCCGCGTCCGGTCCAGGTGCCGAAGTCGAAGGAAGTCCCCGTGCCGCCGAAATCACCGGCAGCAAATGCCCCGCAATCGACAGGGACAAAACCGCCGCAACCCGCCCGACCGCCTCAAAAACCGAAGCCCGTTCCAAAACCCCCAAAAGCGGAAACGCCGCAATCCCCGGGCAATCGTGATGCCTTGCCGCCTCAAGGCCGACCGGTGACACCGCCCCCTTCCCGGTCGGAAAGACCGCCGCAATCGCCGCCCGAAATGCCGCCGGGAAAACCGCCGGAAACGCCCGGTCCGTCATTCGACGATTTCGGCGATGATGAAAAGCGGGATTTCGATACGCCGCTGTCGCTGAAAGACGCAAGCTGGCGAATCCGGGAGAAAAAACGCGAAAGCCAATGGGACACGCCGTTGGTCAAGTACGGCATCATCTCGCTCGGGCTGCTGATATTGGCAAGCGTCGTGCTTGTCTGGCTGCTCATGCAGCGCCGGGCCGACGAAGTGCTTGCTGCCGCCGATGAAGCTTATGATAACGGGGCTTACGCCCAGGCGATCGAAGGGTACAACGATTTTATCGCGAGTTTCGAGAACAACGCCAACGTACCGAAGGCGAAACTGCGCGTCGCGCTGTCGAAAATCCGATTGATCACCGAAAGCAAATCGAACTGGGACAAAGCGCTCGCCTGCGTGCGGGAGGAATTGCCCGACATGAGCCAGTTGCCCGATTTCGCGGGCGAAGGCCGTATCGAACTGTCCGCCATTTTGCCGAACGTCGCCGAGGGACTGGCCGCGATGGCGGACAAGTCGAACGACGTCGATTCGATCCGGCAATCGGAAGCGGCGCTCGCGCTGGTCGATGAGCACGTGCCGAACGCGATGCAGCCGTTCAACCAGTTGCAGGCGACGCGGCGGTCGCTTGAATTGACGCAGCGCCGCATCGCCCGCGACGAGGAAATCGTTACCGTCAAGTCGGAAATCACGGCGATGCTCGACGCGATTCGCGCGGGCACGTCGGATGACATTGCGACGCTCCGGCGGCAGCTCGCCGACGCTTTCGCGGCTTTGGCGCGATACCTGCATTCGCATCCGGAAATGCGGGGCAATCCGGTCGTCGAAGGCATAAAAAACGACATCGCCCGCACAGAGGCCCTGTGCCAGAAATGGATCCCGCACACCGCCGAAAATCCGGTCGATTCCGATAACGCTACGGTTTCGCCTGCCGTCGCGCCGATGCCGGCCCTGTTGCTGACGTATCGCAACGGGCCGGCGATTGACGCGGCCGACGCCGCTCTTTCGGCTCAACCGTTCGTCAGTTATGCGGGGCAAAATGTTTACGCGATCAACCCTGCGACGGGGGCGATTCTCTGGCGCTGCCCCGTTGGATTGCTAGGGCTTGAACAGAACTCGCCGCTGCTCATCCCGGGGTTGCCGGGCGGCAACACGCTGCTGGCCGACTCCCGCGTCCGTTCGCTGCTCATGGTTGATACCGCGACGGGCAAGGAACGCTTCCGCCTCCCGTTGGGCGAAACGGCCTACGTCAACCCGCAACCGATGTGGCCGGTCAATTTCGTCACGACGCCGACGGGAAAGCTGATGCTCGTCGACCTGGCCAAAGGACAACGCCTCGGGCACATTGATTTGATGCAGAACGCGAGCGCCCCGCCGTGTTACGACCTCGAAAGGCAACTGGTCGTGCAACCGGCGCTGCATTCGGCGCTGCACGTGTTCCGTTACGAACCCGGCGCAAATGTGCCGCTGACGAATGTCGGCATCGTCCCGACGGGGCACCTCGAAAGCACGATTTATGCGGCCCCGGTCATACACAAGGGGTTCCTGCTCGTCGCCGAACAAACCGGACCGATGCGCACGACGATCAAGCTGTTCGCCCCGGCCAACACGGACCGGCCCGTCCCCTGGGTCGACGAGCCGCTGCAAATCATCCCCTTCGACGGGCTGGTCAAATCGTCGCCGCTGGTCAACGGCAACGACCTGTTGTACATGGCCGAACGCGGCGACGTCAAACTGATTTCGCTCACCGGGACCGACCCCGCGAAACCGTACCAGGTGGTGGCCGAGGGTCGCATCGACGACCCGTTGAAACGCGGCGAAACCGTTTCGGGGCGTTTCGCCTCACTTGCCGGACGAAGCCTCTGGGTCGCTGACAACCGCCTGCAACATTTCGAAGTTCAGCCTTCGCGAAGCCGACTGATCCCGCAGGACGCTCCCTCGACCCCGGCAATGATCAGCCAGTCGCCGCTCGAAATCGCCGACAATCACCTGCTGCAAACCTATCTCGACCCGCTCATGGGAGTCGCAGTCGCACGTTCTTTCGCGCTTTCGAACCTCGCGACCCGCTGGCAGACCGAGTTCGGCGAAGCCGTGTCGGCCCGCCCCGTCGTGACGACGAACGCGGCTGCGGCCAATGCCCCGTCGGGCAGCGGGGTGTTGCACCTGGTCACGCTGACCGGCAAATTGTTTGACATCCCGCTCGACGAATTGACGGCGCAGCGCGAAGCGACCTTGTGCAACACGGAATCGTACATGCGACAACGCGTCGCGCCCGGCACGCTGACCGAACCGGTGACCGACCTTGTGCCGCTCGACGACGGGCTCGACGTCTTGTGCTGCATTTCGCCGAACGTGCAAATGACGAACCTGCCGACGTCGTCGGCGATTCGCGTTTACGACGGTAAATCGCCGCAATCGCAGGTGCGGACCTATCAAGTACCGGCCCCGCTGACAGGCCCCGTCGTGCCGCTCGGACAGGGAATCGTCGCGCCGCTTTCGAACGGCCAGCTCGCGTTTTACTCGCCCGCCGACGGCTCGGTCATCGGCAACCCCTTCGTTACGAAACGCACGCAGGACGCCCCGTCGAAATGGTCGCCCCTCACGTTGATTTCGAAAAAAACGCTTGACCAACCCGCGCAAACCGAAACGCAACCGGCGACAGACGGCGCCAACGCCGGAACCGCCCTTGACGCGACGGGGGACGCGGCCCTGCTCGTCGGCGACGCCGCCGGACTGTTGCAGCAGATCGAACTCGTCACGCAGAACAACCGCCCCGCGCTCGTCATGACGAAATCGCTGCAACTGCCCGTCCCTATCGTCGCAAAACCGCTCGTATGCGGACGAAACATTGTGATCGCCGACAACGCCGGGCATCTCGTGCTGTTCGAGTACGATCAATTGACCGCCGAAGGCAACACGCTTCAATGGCCGACCGCGCAGCCCGAACCGCCTTCCCCCGAAAATTCGACGGCAGGTTCGGGCCTGTCATCGGCGCAATCGCCCGGGCAGCCGCCGGCACCGGAATCACCGAACAAACCGGCGGCGGTCAATCAGCAGTACGGCGGCGTCATCGTGACGGGAAACGTCGAGCCGCAAAACGATTCGCCCTTCGTCATCAACGCAAGACCGCCCCGTGCCGGTGCCGCGACCGAAACTCCCGAAACCACACCGGGAAAAACCGATCAACCGGCGGCAGGACAAACCGCTTCAAGCGATCCGCAAATTGATGCACCGTATCAGGCTTGGGAATTGGACGGCGAGGTCGTTTGGGGGCCCTTTCCCTGCGGACATGATGCCGCCGTTGCGGTGACGGACCGGAATGTGTTCGTCGCCGTCACGCAGGCCGATCAACCGATCAACTCGCGAAAAGCGGCGATTCGCGAACTGCCGTTGGAACACGGCCCGCCGGTCGGTCAGCCGTTTGCGATCAGCGAAACGCAATTGCTGTTCGCCACCCGCAAAGGCTCCCTGTTGCGATTCGATCTCCCGCAGGGCACTCTGGCTCCGGTCATCGAAACCGGCGTCGCGCCCGGCTGCGGTCCGGTCGTCGCCAATTCAAAAATCATTCTCATCGGCACCGACGGCGCGATTTACACTTTTTGAAACCGTGAGGCGACCGCATCGCGACCACCATCGGCACGTTTGAGTTACATGGCAATCGCGGCGACTTCGCGGCAGCGTGCGGCGATGACGTCCCACTTTCCTTCCGCGATGTCGTCTTTCGTGGCGATCCAGGTTCCGCCACAGGCGATGACGCCTTTCACGGCGAGATATTCGCCCAGATTGGCCGGGGAAACGCCGCCGGTCGGCATGAATTGCACACCCGTGTGACCGTAGGGCGCAATCAGCGATTTGAGCATGGTCAGGCCGCCCATCGCGCCGGCGGGAAAAAATTTCAAAATTTTGCAGCCGCACGACAGGGCCGCTTCCACCTCGGACGGAGTGCACACGCCCGGCATGAAGGGGAAGTTCATTTTTTGCGCCGCCTCGACGATTTTCGGGTTGAACCCCGGCGCGACGCCGAATTTCGCCCCCGAATCCATCGCCGCCTTAAGATTCTCGGTCGATAAAATCGTTCCGGCCCCGACAAGCAAGTCGGGCCGTTCGTCCGACATTTTACGGATGACCGCCGCCGCGGCCCCGGTGCGAAACGTGATCTCCGCGATGGGCAGCCCACCTTCCAGAAGGGCGTCGGCCAGCGCAACGGCGGCGTTTTGGGATTCCATCGCAATGACGGGTACGACTTTTATTTTGGCTACTTGTTCAAAAACGGACATGATTCCAATTCTATTGTGCTGGCAATTAGATTTAAACACATTCGATGGATCGCTTGCTTCACCAATGATGAAAACATCGGTTTTTGCGCAATTTTCCCCACATTGGCAGAGCACGCAGGCGGATCAAAACATGATATTTGTACCACAATAACCAACGCCGGCATTCTCTCAACGTCATGCGATTCGCTGGAGTTATCATTGTAACAAATCGATGCCCCAAAACAACAAACACAGCCAAATTGACGCAAAACCGGATTTTTTGGAGCGATTTTCCAAATTTCTGGGGTTTAACCTTGGGACTGAAACCCCGCGGAAATATAATGGTTATTGTGTTTAACCGCTGACCGTGGGGCATCCGCCGGAAAAGATTTTTTTGATCAATCCCCATTTCAAGATTTATGTTATGGAAATTGGCGATATTCTCGTACAAAAAGGGCTGATCGACCAGCCGACGCTTACCGACTTGCAGCAGCCGAACATCAGCGGTTTGCGACCTGACCAGCTTGCGGTCGAACGCGGCATCGTCCCGGAGGAAAAAGTGCTCCTCGCGCTGGGCGACGAATTCGGCATTGAGTACGTCGATCTGGCGAACATTGAAATCAACCCGGACATCCTCAAAAAATTTCCGACCCGGTTCATCCACCGCGAACGCATTTTTCCGATCGAATACCGCAACGGTTCGATCACAGTCGCCGTCAGCGACCCGCTGAATTTGTACCCGCTCGACGAAATCGCTTCGGTCACGAACCGGCAAATCACACCCGTTTTGGCCCTCAAGGGCGAGATCGACAAGCTGATCAAACGCCACCTCGGATTGGGCAGCGAAACCATCGAAGGTCTCGTCGCTCAGAAAGAGGAAGAGGCCAAGGAACACGAAATTGAGCTGCTCGGCGAACTCGAAACCGACGGTTCCGAATTGTCCGAAATGGCCCGCGAACCGTCGGTCATCCGGCTGGTCAACGAAATTTTTCTCGAAGCGATCGAAGCCCGGACGAGCGACATTCACATTGAGTCGGAAGCGAACGGGTTGACGATCCGTTACCGCATCGACGGCGTGTTGCACCTGCAGCCGTTTCCGCCGGAAATTCACCGCTTTTCCGCCGCGATCATCAGCCGCTTGAAAATCATGTCGAAGCTGAACATCGCCGAGCGCCGCCTGCCGCAGGACGGGCGCATCCAGCTCAAATACAAGGGCCGCGAAATCGACGTCCGCGTTTCCGTCATCCCCATGATTCACGGCGAAGGTATCGTCATGCGTCTTCTCGACAAGGAGGCGATGGAATTTTCGCTCAAGGGTCTCGGCATGAATTCGCGCATTTATGCGACGTTTTCCGAGCTGATCCGCCTGCCGCACGGCATCATTCTCGTGACCGGGCCGACCGGTTCCGGGAAAACGACGACGCTTTACAGCGCCTTGACCGAAATCAAGGACGCCTCGACGAAGATCATCACGACGGAAGACCCGGTCGAATACCGCCTCGAAGGCATCAGCCAAATCCAGGTGCATACGAAAATCGGCCTGACCTTCGCGGCCTCGCTGCGAAGTATCCTGCGTCACGACCCGGACATCTGCCTCGTCGGCGAAATCCGCGACCTGGAAACGGCGGAAAACGCGGTCCAGGCGGCGCTCACGGGCCACCTTGTCTTCAGCACGCTGCACACGAACGACGCCGCGGGGGCCTACACCCGTCTGATCGACATGGGCGTCGAACCGTTCCTCGTTTCCAGTTGCGTCGAGGCGGTCATGGCCCAGCGTCTGGTCCGGCGTTTGTGTCCGCACTGCAAGGAGGAATACGTCCCCGTCCCGGACGAGCTGCCGGAAGACTTTCCGTTCGAGATGCTGGCCCAGCGCGGCGGACGACTCTTCCGCCCGACCGGCTGTCGCGAATGCCGGTACGTGGGTTATCGCGGTCGAAACGGCATTTACGAGCTGATGGTCACCACCCCGCAGGTGCGGCAACTGGCCGGTGAAAACGCGACCTCGTGGCAGATCAAAAAAGCCGCCAAGGCGGAAGGCATGTTCACCCTGCGCGACGACGGTTGGCTCAACGTCCTCAGCGGCAACACTTCGGTCGACGAGGTCGCTCGCGTGACAAAACGCGATTTGATCGACTGATAATATCGTGTCGGCACAATAAATATTCCGTAATTCAATATTTGCGGGAACAATTGCTGTCTTGGAATCCCGGGATGCCCCGGATCTGTGGCGTGGAATCGGGTGAACCTCCTGATTTTTGGTCTTGATTTTTCTCGTTTATCTTGGGATAATGCCCGGGCATTCGTGTTCCGGTGTGTTTGCCTCCGTAAAATATGGGGTATAATGCCACAAGAACCGGGCCGTATTGCCGGACAAAAATAAAAATCATTACCAGTTTGTTGAACTATATTTCAGGACAATAATTGAACATGTATCCGCACGAAATTTCACGACCGCCGATGATCGACCCGCGAATCGACTACCGCGACTACCAACGGCAACGTTCCATGACCTTGGGCGACCTCCTGTTGGAAAATCGCATCATTTTTCTGCAAGGTCCGATTGAAACCGGCAACGCAAACGAACTGGTCATGAAACTGCTCTATTTGCAGAGTGAAAACCGACGCAAGGATATTCATTTTTACATCAATTCACCCGGCGGAAGCGTCACGGCGACACTGGCGATTTACGACACGATGCAAATCCTAAGCTGCCAGGTGGCAACGTATTGTGTCGGTTTGGCCGCAAGCGGCGGCGCAATTTTGCTCGCCGGCGGTGCCAAGGGCAAACGTTATGCCCTGGCCCACTCGAAAATCATGATCCACCAGCCGTGGGGCGGGGTCGGCGGCCAGATTTCCGACATTGAAATTCAGGCCCAGCAGATTTTGAAGGACCGTGCGATGCTCAACGACATTTTGGCCTCGCACACGGGCAAAAATTCCGAGCAGATCGCCAAAGACACCGACCGCGACTATTATCTCGACGCCGAAGAGGCCAAGGCCTACGGCGTGGTCGACGACATTCTGCAAAAACAGGCCGCCCCGTCCGACGAATGATGTTTAGGGATTGGGAATTAGGATTTGGGATTTAGTTTCCATTTCATTCCCCAACTCCAAAACCCAAACTCCCCCAACTCCAATATCCTAACTCCCAAATCCCATAAGAAGGAAGCGAAATGCCTTTGATTCCTTATGTCATAGAAAAAAGCGGCCGCGAAGAGCGGGCGATGGACATTTACAGCCGGCTGCTGAAGGACCGGATCATTTTCCTGGGCAGTGCCATCAACGACGACGTGGCCAACGCGATCGTGGCCCAGCTCCTGTTCCTGCATTCGGACGACGCACAGGCGGATGTCCACCTTTATATCAACTCGCCCGGCGGGAGCGTCACGGCCGGTATGGCGATTTACGACACGATGCAGTACATCGGCTGCGACGTGGCCACCTATTGCATCGGCCAGTGCGCCTCGATGGGCGCCGTCCTGCTGACCGCCGGCGCTGCGGGGAAACGCTTCGCGCTGCCCAACGCGCGCATCATGATTCACCAGCCTTTGGCCGGCATGGAAGGCACGGCCGAGGAAATCCTGATCCACGCGAAGGAATTCAGCAAAACCAAGGAAAAAATGAACCAAATCCTGATCCGGCACACCGGGCAGGACCTCGCCACGATCGAACGGGACACCGACCGCGACTGTTTCATGTCCGCCGAAGAAGCCCGCGATTACCGGCTGATCGACCGCGTGATCGAATCGGTGCCGGTAGCGGGAAAGAGGGATTAGGGACGAGCGGCGAGGGGTTAGAAATTTGCTTCGATCCCAACTCCACGCTCCTGTTCCCTAACCCCTAATCCCTGTTCCCTAACCCCTAATCCCTGTTCACTAACCCCTGCCCCCCCCATGAGCACGAAACGGATTTCGACTCTGATGGCATTGGTCGCCCTGGCCTGTTTCGCGCCCGGCTGCGCGAATCGTTTTCAGCAAAGCGCGGACAAGTCGTTGCTGATCCAGGAAAACCTGCAACTCGACCAGGCGTTGAACATCACGCAGTACGAGCTGATGCTCGCGCGGCAGGAAAACGACGCCCTGCGGCGGCAGTTGGAGCAGTCTTCGCAAAACGGGAGCGGCGCGACGAGCGGGGGCGGAGTTTCCGGAGGTCGTTTGCCGCCGTTGCGTTCGACCTACGACTCGGGCAACGGCGCGGGGGCGGCGCCGTCGTTTGAAGCGAACGACCCGAACCTGCCGGCGCCGACGAACCAAATGCCGAACAAATTCATGCGCCAACCGGGTCAACCGGCCATCGCCCCGCCGCAACCGGCGACAGTGCCCGACACGCAGGCCCGTGCAACGCAATACGTCGACGTTCCGCCCAACGCCCCGCAATGGTCGCCGCAGCGATACCGTTAGTAAAGGTAGGGCGGTCACGGCGTGACCGCCGCAACCAGAGCCCGCAGCGTAAGCAAGGGGCAAAAAAATCGGAGCCGCGACAGTGATGGAGCGGTCGTAGCGGAACAGGCACGGAGGAATCGATTGGC
Organism: Thermoguttaceae bacterium; assembly: GCA_031548645.1. GTDB lineage: Bacteria > Planctomycetota > Planctomycetia > Pirellulales > Thermoguttaceae > WRMR01. The sequence goes on along the minus strand of JAVBQX010000228.1, from coordinate 4,505 downwards.
AACCCGGCGGCGGTCTCGGCGAGACCGCCCTACCTTAGCCAGAGAAGTTCACGACTTCCCAGGAAACTTTCAGCCATGTCGGAACGGGTTTTGATCACGAGTTTTTCCAATCCGCAGGTCAAGGAGGCGGTGCGTCTGCGCACAGGCAAGCACCGCCGCCGGAAAGAGCATTTCCTCATCGACGGCGTACGGGAAATTTCGCGGGCCATCGTTTCGAAGATCGAAATCGTCCGGGTTTACATTGAAAAAGACTACTTTTCGCAAAAAACGAACCACACGAATCTCGAAAAAAACCGCCTCCGCGAACTGCTCAAGGAACTCGACCGGCAAGGTTGCGTCTGGGAAGTCACGCACGACATCTTCCTCAAAATGACCTTCGGCGAACGCAACGAAGGCGTCATCGCCGTGGCCGAATCGCCGATCCGCGAACTGGCCGATGTGACGCTGCCGGACAACCCACTCATCTGCGTGCTGGAAGGCATCGAGAAGCCGGGCAACATCGGGGCGGTCTTTCGTAGCGCCGACGGCGCCGGACTCGACGCGGTCATCGTGGCCCAGCCGGAAACGGACCTGTTCAATCCCGGCACGGTGCGTGCGAGCCTCGGGACGGTCTTCCCGATGCAGTCGGCGGTGACTTCGAACGACGAGACGCTGCGATGGCTTCGTGCGCAAAAACTGCAAATCGTGGCCGCGAAATGCGACGGCGCCGTTCCGCACGACACGATCGATTTCACCCGGCCGACGGCCATCGTCATGGGCTGCGAATCGGCCGGCTTGACCGAAAAATGGAACGCCCCCGACGTTCGCGCGGTCAAAATCCCGATGCTCGGACTGGCCGACAGCCTCAATATCTCCAACGCGGCGGCCATTCTCTTTTACGAAGCCCGACGACAACGTTCCGCAGCCAAATCCCTGGGTACGGACACGCCGCAACCAGAGCCCGAAGCGTAAGCGAGGGACAGAAAAATGCAGAATTCTTAGCCGCCGAACTTGTTCGGCGCAAAAAAACGGCACTCAATCGGCACCCGACGGAATCGTCATGTTTGACGAACTCGCGGCATTTGGTATAATGGGGTGTTTTCAGCACCAGTGAAATTTCTGATAAAAGGAGCGTAAAATGACAAGCGATTGCCCTTGCGGATGCGGCGGTGATTTGCGGCCGGATTTTAAAAAATGCGACGGTTTGCTGCCGGTCATCGCCCAGGACGACGCAACGGGCGATGTGCTGATGATGGCCTACATGAACGAGGAAGCCTACGATGAGACGCTGAAAACCGGTCGCGCCGTTTATTACAGCCGAAGCCGCAACAAACTCTGGCGCAAAGGTGAGGAAAGCGGCAACGTGCAACGGGTCAAGGCGATTTTTATCGATTGCGATCTGGACACGCTGCTCATCCGGGTCGAACAGATCGGCGGCGCAGCCTGCCATGAGGGCTTCAAAAGCTGCTTTTTCCGGCAAATCACGCCGGAAGGCGTCAAGGTCATCGGCGAACGTGTTTTCGATCCGAAGGAAGTTTATAAAAAATAACCGGCCATTCAAGCGACGTCTCAAACGTCGCTTTTTTTGTTTGACGTGACACGGACTTGAAAAAATATTCTGCGAAAGGATCACCATCATGCGAAAACATTCTGTTTGTGGTTTTCTGTTGATTTTTGGCGTTGTCGTTTTGGTAGCGAATAATCCGCGAACGGGCGTTGCGGCGCAACCGGTCGGTTTTGACAAAATCGTGTTGAGCGTTTACGTTTCGCCCGGGGGGGACGACGCCAACCCGGGGACGGAGGAAAAGCCGTTCCACAGCATTGCGCGGGCGCAAAAAGCGATTCGCGAAACGCAGACCGCGGAAAAGGGAAACAAGGAAGTGCATCTTCTCGCCGGGGAATATTTTCTCACCGAGCCGCTGCGGATCGGCCCGGACGACGGCGGTTCGGTCGCCGATGGCTATCAACAGGTCTTTTATGAGGGGCACGACGCGGTGATCAGCGGCGGTCGGCGAATCACGGACTTTCGCGAAATCGAACCGGGGCTCGTCGCGGCCAACGTTCCCGACGCGAAAGCGTGGTCGTTCCGCGATTTGTACGTCAATGACCGACGTTGCGTGCGGGCCAGATTCCCCAACGAGGGTTGGCTGCACGTCAAACAGGCCGGTGAAGACCGACGCACGAATTTTTTCTTCAACGCCGACGACGGCCTGGCGCCGGTGCGCGATCTCGACGGGGTCGAGCTGGTGTTTTTGCACGACTGGTCCGTGACGCGAACGCCGGTCAAGTCGATTGACACGGAAAACCTGCAACTGACCGTGCCGATCAAGATCGGGGGCAGCCTGGCGTTTTGGGCCATCGACGGTTTTGAGCCACACGCGCGTTATTTTCTCGAAAATTCGGTCGAATATCTCGACGCTGCCGGTGAATGGTTCCTCGACACCGCGGCGGGCAAGCTGTATTACCGCCTCCGCGAAGGCGAACGAGCCGACACGATCGACGTCATCGCGCCGTTTGCGCGGCAGTTGCTCGTCGTCGAGGGGACGGCCGAACGACCGGTCGAAAATCTGCACATGGTCGGGCTGAATTTTGCGCATACGGCCTTCAACGAGAAGCCGCAAAAAACCTATTGGGGCATCCAGGCCGCATCGTTCAGCAGTCCGGCCCTCGAAAACGTCGACGGTTCCGGGACGCACGACGGCTTTCCGTCCTCTCCGCCCGCCGACGCCGCGGTGCAATACGATTTCGCGAAAAACTGTACGCTCGATCATTGCACATTCCGGCATTTGGGCGAAAACGGCCTGTGGCTCCGCAAATCGTGCGCGGCCAATACGGTGGCCCATTGCCTCTTCGAAGACCTCGGGGCCAACGGCATGATGATCGGCACGCACGGCAACGGCGACACGGCCAAAATCAACTCCATGAGCTTTTCGACCGTCACGCGAACGGGCCAAACGCTGTACGGTTCGGTCGGCGTCTGGTTCGGCCTGACCGAAAACAGCACACTCGATCGTTGCGAGGTTTTCGACACGCCGTACACGGGCGTCTCGCTCGGTTGGGCCTGGAACGATTCGCCGACGGCGGCCCGCGAAAACATGGTGCTCGGCTGCCACCTGCACCACAACATGCAAATCCTGTCCGACGGCGGCGCTATTTACACGCTCGGGCGGCAGCCCGGTTCGCGGCTGGCCTTCAACCGGATACACGACATCCCGCTCAACGCCGGTCGCGCCGAGAGCAACGGCATGTTCCTCGACGAGGGGACCTCCGATTTTACGATCGACTACAACCTCATCACCGACACGGAACGCTCGCCGTTGCGGTTTCACCAGGCGAAAAAAACCAATTTCGTCGAAAACAATTTCTTTTTGCTCGAAGCCGATGAAATGCCGATGATCCGCTACAACTCCACGCCGGAGGAAAACGTCGAATTGAAAAACAACACCGTGATGCCGAAACCGGACAAGGAAAAGCTGCAAAAAGCGTTCCAGGAAGCCGTGGAGACATTGTTTTACGACTATAGGGCGTTGTGAACGCTGTGTGTCGAGTGCAGAATGAGTGATCAAGTGGCCGCCGAGTCTGCTCGGCGCAGGATTAGGGCGGCCACGCCGTGACCGCCGCATTGCGAAAGCAAACACCTTGCGTTCTCAGTCGAGATCATAGCCCTTGCGATAGGTCGGCTTGATCAGCGCGTCGAGGCCCGGCGTTTTGACGTTGTTGGTGATCTTCATGTGGACCGGGTCCCATTCGATGAGTTCGCCTTCCTCGTTCGGCTTGTCGGCGTTCCAGACGGCAAGATTGCCGGCCAAAACCGTTTCGGTCAACGGGCCGGACGTTTCGGTGAAGTTCGACCAGCAGGATTCCGGTTTGTTGTTTTTGATGGCCAAACCCCATTCGAGCGAATGCGACGCGTCTTCACCGCCCTCCGACTCGGGCGATTTGGTGAATTCGATGCCCTTGATCGGTTCGACGCCGACGATCCGCGGCCCGCGACAGTAGCCTTTTTCGCCGAGGATGAGAATTCCGTTGTTCGCGTCGAGCGGAACGCCGTAATCGCCGCGCATTTCATCGCTTGGCATCCAGCCGCCGTCATACCAGACGAACTTGAGCGCTTCGCGCTCGCCCAATTTCGGGAATTGAAACGTCACTTCCGAACAGGACGGGAAACTGTCGTGATTGTGGCCTGTCGTTTTTGCCACGACCGAACTCGGATTGCGGAGGTTCAGCCCCACGAAGGCCATGTTCAGCGAATGGCAGCAAATGTCGCCCAGCGCGCCGGTGCCGAAATCCCACCAGCCGCGCCATTTGAAATCGTGGTAGGTTCCCGGCAGGAATTCCCGCATCGGGGCCGGACCGATCCAACTGTCCCAATCGACGTTGACCAATCCCTTTTCGATGTCCTCTTTCGAAAAATCGCTTTGCTTCGGGCGGTCGATTCCCTGCGGCCACCATTTCACCGGGCGGTCGGTCCAAATGTGAATCTCCGTGACTTTCCCGAGAACGCCGGCTTTCAGTTGCGCGGCCGT
>JAVBQX010000135.1:0-9156 GCA_031548645.1 Thermoguttaceae bacterium | reverse complement strand
ATCGTCAAATTGCAAAGCATGTCGGCGTTCATTGGGATACCGTTGGAACAATTCGCCGAGACCTTGAACTGACTGTCGGAATCCGACAGTCAAATTTAAGAATCGGATTGGACGGCAGGGCGATCAACATCAAAAACATTGGTAAAGCGAAATCGGAAGAAAAGGATAATTCTTCCGCCAGTTGCAACCAATGCCTGAATTTCATGGAATCCAGCGGCGAATGCGCCATGAACGGTTCCAAACAAAGGCCGTGGTCGGAAGCCTGCGAAAAATTTGAAGAAATCCCCGAAGAACCCGAGCGCCGTGAACTGGAAAACATCCCCGATCTCCCCGAGGAATACGAGGAGGTCGAACTGAAAAAAGGGCCGAAAAAACGGAATCCATGCCGGTACAAAAGCCGCAATACGGTGTGCGTCGACGTACCGCTCAATAATCCGCAACTGGCGGCGGCGGAATTGCGGGCGCGGCTCGGCGAGGAGTACCTGGAGCAATGCACCATCGCCTCGCTCACCCTGCTTCGCGCTTCGCACGACGACGATCCTTTTCCCAATTTGTAACAGGCTTGAGGCATGAGGCATGAGGCTTGAGTTTTTCGTTTCTTTCCTTTAACCCACGAGAATATATGCAGAAATACAAAACGATCAACCAGAAACGTTATCTGCCCGACAGGCGCAGTCTGTCCCGTATTGTCGCGAAACGGGATTTCGGCAACGTGAAAAAAGGAACGCTGGGCGGTTTCATTGAGGATACGCATAATTTGTCGCAAAAAGGCGACTGCTGGATCGGTGAAAAAGCGGCGGTTTACGGCCTCGCGCGGGTCAGCAAGGATGCCGTTATCCGCGATTACGCCGTGCTCAAGGATCGTGTGATCGTCACCGATCATGCGGTCGTGGAAGGACATGCGATCTTGGATCAGCATGTGTATGTCGGCGGTCATGCGCATGTCGGCAATTCGACCTATCTCAGCGGCGTGGCCACCATCGTCGGCGATGCGCGACTATTCTGCTACGGCTTTCACAGTCCTTCGGGCCGGAAGCTGCTGCCGAACGTCAGCGGGCTGGCGCGCATCCTGGACTTCGCCTTCCTCGAAGGCCGGGTCTCCATTCGCGATCATGCGGTTTTGGCCGGACATTGCAAAATCATCGGGCGCGTTCGCGTCATGGATCACGCGCTCATTCACGACGAGGCGGAACTGCGAGGCCGCGTCCTCGTCGGCGGGACGGCGCATGTCATTCAAAAATCCTGTCTTTGCGATCAAACGCTCGTCGCCGGGAATGCCCTGATCGCCGGGAATACGATTTTGGGCGGGCAGTCGTTCGTCACGGCGGATGCCATTGTCATGATCGACGGGCGTGTCGACAATCATATTTTTTCCGGCGACGAATATGTTACCAGCGGTAAGGGCTGGCTGATGATTCAGCACCAGCTTCGCATGAAGGCCTTCATGGAGGGCGAACATGCAACTGCGTGACTACCAGCAGGCTGCCGTGGATGCCGTTTACGATTACCTGCGCCACAAGGGCGGCAATCCCTGCGTCGTGTTACCGACCGGTTGTCATGCCAAAGGGCACCCGATCCTGATGTTTGATGGAACTGTCAAACCGGTGGAGGAGGTGGCTGAAGGCGATCTGCTCATGGGGCCGGATTCCAAGCCTCGGCGAGTTTTACAACTTTGTCGAGGAAATGATGACATGTATTGGATCAAACCGCTTCACGGGGAATCGTTTATGGTCAACGGCGACCATATTCTTTCACTTGTTTGTACGCGGGAAGGAAAATCTTACGCTTGCTCGAAACAGGAAGGGGAAATCGACAACATCAGTGTTCGCGAGTATTTAACGAAGTCAAAATTTTGGAGGCATTTACGAAAACTGTATCATGTGCCGGTGAATTTTTGTCATGAACATGATTTGCCGATTCCACCCTATATTCTTGGGTTACTCCTTGGAGACGGGGAACTGTGCAACGGTGTTCATGTCACGACAAACGATGACGAGGTGGTAGACACACTACGTGTTTATGCCGATTCACTTGGCTACGAACTGACCGTGAAATCGGAAAAAGGAAACTGCGCCACGTATCGTGTGGCAGGCATGAAAAACACGGAAAATATCCTGACACGTATGCTCCGGGAATTGGGATTGACGGAACATACCGCACAATTCAAGTTCATTCCGCAGCAATACCTGACCGCATCACACCAGCAGCGACTGCAACTTCTTGCCGGTCTGATGGATACGGATGGTTATCTGTCTCGTGGCGGATTCGATTACATCACCAAATCCAGGGAACTGGCCTCGGATATCACTTTTTTGGCGAGAAGTCTTGGCTTTGGTGTTCATTGTCGTCCAAAGTATTGCGTTTATCAAACGGGCACATCGGATTGGTATTATCGCCTCAGCATTAATGGCGATTGTTCACTGATTCCATGCCGTGTGAAACGACGTCAGTCGCCAAAACGCCAACAAATCAAAAATGTCCTTCGAACTGGTTTTTCCATTGAACCGGCTGGAAAAGGCGATTATTACGGGTTCACTCTCGACGGTGATCATTTATATGTCGATGGCCATTTCATGGTTCACCATAACAGCGGCAAGACGCCCGTGCTCTCGACGATCTGTCATGATGCGGTGAAGAAATGGGACGGTCGCGTTCTGGTGCTCGCTCATGTCAAGGAATTGTTGGAACAGTCGGCCAGTACCCTGCGGCATATCGCGCCGGATTTACCCGTTGGCGTCTATTCGGCGGGGCTCAATTCGCGCGACACCAACGAATCGGTCATCGTTGCCGGCATCCAATCGGTTTACACCCGAGCGCAGGAATTGGGGCATTTTGATCTGATCATCGTCGACGAAGTCCACATGCTTCCGCCGGAAGGCGAGGGCATGTATCAAACCTTCTTGACGGCCATGCGTGAAATCAACCCGTACATCCGTTTGATCGGTCTCACCGCGACGCCCTACCGCATGAAATCCGGCATGCTCTGCGGACCGGAGAACCTGCTCCATGATATCTGCTATGAGATCGGCGTCAAGCAGCTCATCGACGAAAAATATCTTTGTCCCTTGAAGACGAAAGGAGGACGCAGCAAGGTCGATTGTTCCAATCTGCACATTCGCGCCGGGGAATTCATTTCCAGCGAAGTCGAGGAACTTATGGACAACGCCGACCTGGTCGCCTCGGCCTGTCGCGAAATCATCATGCAAACGCAAAATCGGCACAGCGTGTTGATCTTTGCGGCCTCGGTCGCCCATGCAGGCCATGTCAAGGAAACCGTTCAAAAATATTCCGGCTGTGAATGCGGACTTGTGACCGGAGACACTTCGTCCGCCGAACGGGAAACGCTCTTGAAACGATTCAAAGGCGAGAAGGTGGATAAGAATCTGTTCGGCGACGCCCTGTCGCAATTGAAATTCCTTGTCAACGTCAATGTTTTGACAACGGGCTTCGATGCTCCCAATGTCGATTGCGTCGTTTTGCTTCGTCCGACTGCGAGCCCGGGGCTTTATTACCAGATGACCGGGCGGGGGTTTCGTTTGCATGAATCAAAGCAGGATTGTCTCGTTTTGGATTACGGCGGCAATATCCTACGTCACGGGCCGATTGACGCGATTTGCGTAAGAGACGGTCGCGAAGGTCAAAAGGGCGTGACCCCGATGCGGGAATGTCCCGAATGCCAGAGCATCCTGCATGCGGCGGTCAAAATCTGTCCCGATTGCGGTTATGTGTTCCCCGAACCGGAGGCAAGCAAACATGAAACCGAGGCCTCGGAAGCCGGGATTTTGTCCGGCGGCATGGAAGACACGGAATTCGATGTGATGGACGTGTTCTACAGCGTGCATACGAAAAAAGGGGCGGACGATTGGACGCCGAAAACGATGCGCATCGAATACCGCGTCGGGTTCAACCAGTATTATTCCGAATGGGTCTGTCCCGAACATGACGGCTGGGCTCGCAAACGCTTTGAAAAATGGTGGCTCGAACGTTCCAACGATCCTTTGCCCGAAACGGCGGAGGAGGCGGTCGATATCGCCAGCGCGGGCGGACTGGCCGCGCCCTTAATCATTACCGTCCGCCGGATTCCGGGCGAAAAATTCGACCGCATCATCAAGTGCGAGTTGGGCGAGGTGCCCGAAGGCGTCGCGTCGCAACTCGCGAACACCGATGTTTGGGGCGAACCCATTCCCAATGACAATTATGACGATGTCCCTTTTTGAGAGAAAGAAAACAATGACACGATCCATTTTCAAGTATTCCCTGACCGACGGCGTGGTTTATATGCCGAAGGACGCCGAAATTCTGAAAGTCGGCATGCAGGACGGCATTCCCTGCCTGTGGGCGATGGTCGATCCGCATGGCGAACGGGAAATGCGCTATTTCACGGCCCTCGGCACGGGCATGCTGATCCCCGACGATTGGAGGTATGTCGGCACCCTCTTCGACCGCCAGTACGTCTGGCACGTTTTTGAAACCAAAGAGCGGGTTACGGAAGACGAGCAGGCGTGATTTTCAACGACTTTATCACAGGACAGGGAGAAACAAAACATGAGTGAATTTCGCTATCAACTCGAAACCTTGCACAAAGAACTCAAGGAGGTCCAGAAAACATTAAAAAAAGCGGGGAAATCCCGCAAAAAGGAAGACCTGTCGGACATCCGCAAACTGATCAGTCAAGCGGCGTCCGTCCTGGAGAAGTCGCTGGCGAAAATCGAGCCGGAACGTTTTTGTACGCCGGGTGTCTCGAAGGAGAAATTCGACGATATGATCGAAACGGCGGCTTGCTACAAGTGCGGGTGCAAGCATGCCCATGTGGTCCAATGGCTCAGCAAGAACACAGGTCGTGCCTTGAGGAAATTTTCCGTCGTTTGTGCGAACTGCTGGAACGTCACGGTGCGCGAACGTACGGTTTTGGAGGCGATAGCGGAAAACAACAACATCAACAGAACTTTTGAAAAATGATGACCTTCAAACAAAAACTGTGGCTTTTCATTGCATTCCATCTGGGAGCGATTTTATGTTACCTGCTGGAGAAAATATGTCAACGATAAAAGAGCAAAAAAAGACGAAAACGATTCCTGGCGGTGAATCGCGGATGATTCCGATGGATGTCATTGTCGTTTCCCCGACGCGTCGCGAAATCGATCCCGCGAAGGTCTCGGAATTGGCCGCGTCCATTCGCGAGATCGGATTGCTCAACCCGGTCACCATCACGCGCGATTTGCATCTGGTGGCCGGGGCGCACCGTCTTGAGGCGTGTCGAGAGCTTGACTGGAGTGAAATCGCCTGTACCTTTCATGACGGCGATGCGCTGCATGTCGAACTCGCGGAAATCGACGAGAACCTGATCCGCAACGATCTGGACGCGATCAGTATCGGCGAACTGGCAATTCGGCGGGATGACATCTTGGGAAAGCTGGGAGTGAGGGCCGACCCGCATGGCAATGGTTCCAATCAACACACGAGTAAGGGTGCGGATTCCGCACCCTTGCTCAAAACGACGGCGGACATTGCCCATGAGATTGGTGTTTCCAAACGTGTTTTGCAGGAGAACAAACAACTCGCCCGCGATCTTGTCCCGGAAGCCAAGCAAGTCATCCGCAGCACGGAGATGTCAAAAACGGAAGCCTTAAAATTAGCTCGTATGAAACCGGAGCAACAAAAAGTCGTGGCCGGTCGCATCAAAACAGGCGAAGCCAAAAACGTCAAGGAGGCGGAATTGCAGGACGCAAAGCAAAAGATCACCGAGCAAAGCGCCCGATCCGTCGAAAACAATCCGCCGACGATCTTTGTGGGCGACGGGATTGAATGGATCAAACGCCAGCCGCCCTGTGATCTGTTGATCACCGACCCGCCGTATTCCACGGACGTCGCGGACATTGACCGATTCGCGTCCCAGTGGCTGCCAGCGGCCTTGTCGCGGGTCAAGCCGATCGGTATGGCCTATGTCTTTGTCGGTGCGTATCCGAGAGAACAGCACGCTTACACAGGTGTCCAACTGCCCGAGCATATCACGTTGGAACAGGTGTTGGTCTGGACGTATAAGAACACGCTGGGCAACAATCCGAAGGATCGCTACAAGCTCAATTGGCAGGCGATCCTGTTCTATCGCGGGCGCGATGCACCGGCGCTGGATTGTCCATTGACCAACGAACAGTGGGCGGTCATGGAAATGAACGCGCCGGACGGACGGTTGGGGAATCGTTACCATGCCTGGCAGAAGCCGATGGAACTGGCCGAACGCTTGATCCGGCACAGCACGAAGCCGGGAGATATCGTTTATGATCCCTTCGCCTGCACCGGCACGTTTTTGCTGGCGGCGGCGAAACTCGGGCGCGTTGCCCGGGGCGCGGAAATCGAATGCGAACATGCGAATATCGCCATCGAGAGGGGGTGCGTTTATGCCTAAGAATTTTTTAGAGGCCAAGTCGAATGCCAGGATTGATTGTACACGGTTCGTTCAAGAGCCGCTGGAAAGAATTTTCGGAGGGAAAATCATTCACACGGAAGGAACCGACGATACGGCGCTCTTGCTCGATCTTCACGGCGGGATCGACGCGATTCTGGTGCATCCGAAATTCGGATTGTTCGGGATCGGTCTGCGTGTGCAATACGGTCAGAACCATCGCACCTTCACGATTCGCAAACAGCGGGAATCGCAGGCGAAGACGGAGTTTGAAAAGCACCAGTGTTCACTGGTGGAAGGCGGTATCACCACGAAATTCAACGTGCATGCCTACATCGACAGGGATCGCACGAAACTGCTTGGGGCCGCCGTCGCGAGGACGGAGGATATTTATCGCTGCATCACAAACAATGATTGCTATGTCGACATGACCGCACGTGACCAGATCGGCCGGGCGACGTTTTACGTGGTCGCTTGGGATACGTTCAAAAACAACAGCTTTGGGCCCATATGGTTCGCGGAATTCAACGGAAAGGGTACGTTATGAAAAATTCTGGGAAACGACAAACATTCGCCACGGGTGCGGTTCGGGATTCGGATGAAACCAAGCCGCGAATTGATTTGATTTCACCGTTCTTTTTGGAAAGGGTCGGTGAACGCATGCGAACCGGAGCCAAGACGTATGGTGAGCGAAATTATGAGCTTGGCATTCCGATCAGCAGGTCGCTTGCTTCGCTTTATCGGCATTTGGTGAAATATCACGCCGGTGAGCGCGATGAGGATCATTTGGCCGGGGCGGTTTGCAATCTCGTTTTTATGATCCATGTCGAAGAAATGGTGCGACGAGGCGTGTTGCCGCCGTCCCTGCTTGATCTGCCGAAGTATCGGCGGCACAGTTCCTATCACGAGGAAAAAGCGAAAATCGTCCCCGATTCCGGTGTCCCGACAATCCGTTTCCATGACGACGTTTTGGCACGCTGGGACGACGACGGCGGGGCGCAACCCAAAAAACTGGAGTAAACATGTTATCGAAAGCACAGGAGTATTTGAGGGCGGGACTGTCCGTCCTGCCCGCGCGAAAGGATCGTAAAATCCCCATCCTTTCGTGGAAACCCTATCAGGAACGTTTGCCGACGGAAGAGGAACTGACGCGCTGGTTTACCAAGCCGCCCGATTCGCTCTGTCTCATCACCGGCAAAGTCTCCGGCCATCTGGAGATCATCGACTTCGACAATGCCGGAGAGGCCTTTCTGCCCTGGGTCGAAAAAATCGACCAGGCACTTCTCGACAAGCTCGTCATCGAACGCTCGCAGTCCGGTGGCTGGCATGTCGTCTATCGCTACGAATCCCCCGTCAACGCCAGCATGAAACTCGCCATGCGGCCCGAATACGACATCGGCGACACCTTTTTTGAGAAGGGCATTGAATACGCGAAAATCAACGGCAAGCAGCTTGTCGTGCGCGTCGACAAGAACGGCAAAAAATTCGTCATCGTGCTCCTGATCGAAACGCGCGGGGAAGGCGGATTGTTTTTGTGTTGTCCTTCGCCGGGCTATGAGATCATGCAGGGTGCGCTCACGAACCTGCCCGTGATCTCCACAAACGAGCGTGATGCCTTGTTGACGGAGGCGTGGGGATTTAATCAACCCATCGACGAGGCCTCTCACAGGCCGTCTGTCGCGGCCACAAGGCCGGTGGTCGAGCGCCCCGGCGACGAGTTCAATCACACCGTCGATATCCGGCATCTGCTCAAAATGCACGGATGGACGTATGTTGAAACCAAAGGCGACGGCAACGAATGCTGGTGCAGGCCCGGAAAAAAGGACGGTATCTCCGCCACGCTGCGCAACGTCGAGGGCCAGTGGCAGTTCTATGTCTTTTCGACCAACGCCTATCCTTTCGAGGCCAGTCAAAGCTATTCGGCCTTCGCGACCTACACCATGCTGGAACACAACGGCGATTTCGAATCGGCGACGCGAACGCTCGGCGCCAACGGCTACGGCAAGACGCCGACGCCCGATGCGCTCGGCGTCGATCTGTCGAATTTCGGTAAGATGTCAGCGCCGCCGTCCACCCGCAATGCGACCTGGGACGAACTGGAATATGACATGTACTGCGACCTGAAACGCACCGAAGTGCGGTTTCTTTGGGATCAGCGCCTGATTCAGGGAAAACTCAATCTCCTTGTCGGTGACGGGGAAGTCGGGAAAACATGGCTTGTCTGTTATCTGTGCGCGTCGATCACGACGGGACGCCATTGGCCGGACGGAACATCTTGCGAACAGGGCGGCTGCATCTATTTTGCCAGCGAGGACGGCGTGACGGATACCCTGCTGCCGCGATTCATCGATCAGGGCGGCGATCCCAGGCATATCTGTGCGCCGAAAGTCGTGCGCAACAAACGCACCAATCAGGTGGTCGAATTCTCGATGACGAAAGTCAAGGCACTGGAAAATCTCATCGACAAGTTCGAGGCGGAACGCGGCAAGGGATATGTCAAACTGGTCATCTTCGATCCGATCACGGCCTTCATGGGCGATATCGACGAGCACAAGAACAATCAGGTGCGGGCCGCGTTTCGCGAGATCATCCGCCTGACCGATGAAAAGCAGTTCACCTTGCTCGGCGTCGGGCATCCCAAGAAGAACGCCATGCTGTTCGGCTCGGCTGCCGAAGCCTTCAGCGGGTCGGTCGCTTATGTGAATCTGGCCCATATGGTCTGGAATTTTTATTACGACAAGGACAGCGACATT
>JAVBQX010000047.1:0-5860 GCA_031548645.1 Thermoguttaceae bacterium | reverse complement strand
GCCCGAGTCAAACCATTTGCTGACGGTGCGAGGTGCAACCTTGCAGATTTTGGCGACCTGGCCTGTTGTAAAAACCTTCATTGCGGGCTCTCCGATATTTCGTACGCTTGGTCTCTTGTTTCTCCAAATGAATCTCCCTTTCATCCGGAGCTTTTTTGCCCTTGTTCGCGCCGCGAAAGTTCCACTTTCGACAAATCGCACAAACATCTGGGTAGGGCTGACAGTAATTCTTTTCAGCATTCGCGGCACGTGTGGCAATTCCCTCTTGCACGTGACCACGGAATCTATCGGCAACTATTCGGGCGGATAATGAATAAAAACATCAGAACGTGAAAATTTGTCTTCCAGCGAAAAAACATTCATGTCGTGTCATTCATTTTTATTACCTTATAGTTCCCCCAACAAAAATCATGCGGATCCGTTCTTCTGGGGGGAAAAACACACCCCTTTCCGCTTCCGTCCCAAAAACTTTTCATCCTGAACAGCTTTGAGACATAAACGAAACACAATCTTGTCGCAGCTTTGATTTTCAATCAAAATCAAAAGTCTTACCTCATGTAAATCTCTTGAATCTGGTTTGACCCTTGAAATAAATCAAAAGATCATAATCATCGCTTTTGTAATGATCGGTATCAGGGCTCCCTGATCTTTAACGAGAATGCCATTGAAACCACGGGATGACGATTGTTTCGATTGTAGGGGTTGTGATATTCTTTTCACATTGAGAGTAAAATTTAACCTGATGCTCTCATTGAAATTCCTGCTACCAATTTATTGAATTCCTTGCCGGGGAATCAGTCGGATATGATTTTATTGCCGGTCGTTTTGCGGATAAAAGCAATTTCTGCAACAAAAATTTTCAATCCCGAATAATGTACTGCTTTATCAGTACAATTTCTGTTTCGATTAATGGGCCTTTCCGACATCATAGATTTTTTCTTGTGACGATTACATTTTTTGATCAGGTTTCGCCGCCACATGCTGTCACCAGCGTTTTCAATGTCCGTTATGTAAAAAATGTTGATTCTTCTCTGGCTTCGCGGACAGAAAATTGTTAGACTCCGCAGCGGATGGGAAATATCAAGTCAAGGATATGATTTTTCAGCCAAATATTTTGTTTTCATGGATACGCAAAGCCCGTTTACTCTTTATTAATTATTATTGCTTTTAATGTTCCGCCGAAATGTCATCAAAAAGATATTTCTGATTGTACTCATTGCAACTTTTTGCTTTGAAATGGGTTGCGTTCGACGCCGGATGTACATCCGCGCGTTTCACGACGGAAGTACGCAGCCAATCGCCGGGGCGATGGTGTACGTCAACAAACAACCGGTGGGACGCACGCCCGTGACCTGTCATTTCACCCACTACGGCACCATGGAATTTACGGTCGTCAAGGAAGGCTTCGAACCGGTGACCGAATACCGCAAGGTCCGGGCACCCTGGTACCAGTGGCCGGGAATCGATTTTTTTTCCGAAGTCGTTTGGCCGCAGGAAATTACTGATACGAAACAGATTGATTTCCAGATGCGGCCAGAACGAATGATCACGCAGGACGAGCTGATCGAACGCGCCGAAGCCATGCGACGCGAATCCCAGGCATCGGCGACCTACCGCACAGGCAGCGGTACGACTTCGGGAATCATCAATCCGGTGACAACTTTACCGTCAGGAGGCGATGCCACCGGCGGCGATTCGCTTGTCGCGCCGTCCAGTCCCTACGGCGGCTCAGGTACCTCGCCGTCCGGGGCGGGATCAATCGGGGCATCCGTGTCACCTTTCACAAACAGCCCCGTTTATCAGGACTCAACAAGCGGGACATGGCAGAACAATTCCGATGGCCCCAATCTTGAAACGACCAATCCCTACCGGGGATATTGATTGCGAAAAGTCAAAACAAAAGTGATAAACAAAACAGGCAAAACCAACTTGCCCATGACAAAACCATAAACAAAGTGTCACGGCAAAAATTGCGGAAAAGGCTGATTTTGGCCTTTTCCTCGGCAACGATTTTTGTTATGAATCGCACGGCGCCATGCACAATAATTATTGAAAGTATTTTTTGCATCAATGAAGTGCAAAATTTCGACGCTGAACTCATGGAAGAGAAGCAGTAAGCAATGAAACGGAACAAGTTTTATTTTTTAATCGTCCTTTTGCTGATCGCGGGCATCAGCAGCACTTTCGTCGTGGGGCAAAGCAACGAGTTGCAACGGATCGACCAAAAGCCGCGCAGGCTTCGCGCAACCTTACCCCCCGTCACAAGTTCGTCCGGCCAGGAAGATCAGGGGGGGCTCATTCCCTCCTATCAACCGCAGGACAACACGCAAAACGCGTCTTACGGACAACCGGCTGTTCCGGTTGTCCGCCCGGCGAATGCGGGACCGGGGCAAAATCCGCAGAATTCGCAGCAGTTGCGATTGGCCTCGCACGCGGCGGAAGAAGGGGGCGATAATATGAACCGCCCCGCTTTGTTGACGCAGCCGCAAAATCCCGGTGCGACCGGCATTCGTCGGGCCGCAAACGAGCCGGAAAGACTCCCGGAAAACAACGTCCCGGCGTCTGCGACGATTCGGTTGTCCGCCAATGCGGGAAATTCCACCGCCGAAAATCAGCACATCGGCACCATGTCGGTCAACGGCAACGGCAATTGGGGTACGCGGGACGAAGTTCCTGAACACGTCTTCCAGGGGATCAGCCAGATGCAGGAGCAAACGCAACCGGGCACGCCCCGACAGGAAATGCAAACGCTCGTGCCAGGGATGACGAATCCGAACCCCTTGTTCGAGCAACCGCCGGCCGCTCCGCAGTCCAGTGCGTCAACGCCGTTCGGCAGCCCGAACGTTCCGACGAATACATTCAATAACGCGGCGAATCAAACAAATCAAAGCGATCCGGACGGCGTGATTCCGTTCCGGCCCATCGATCCGTCAACGCAGACCGATGCCGCCAATAACACGGGCAATCGGCCTTCCGGCGAGCCGCGGGAAAACGTCCGCATGTCGTTCGGCAACCCGCCCCCTGCGCCGTCGGCATTTCCGCCTGGGCCGGGAGCGCAACCGGCCGCGCCGGCGGAGCGTGTCGCAAGAAACGGCACGTCGCCGATTGACGTTCGCAACGACGGCAGTGCATTGCAACTCGGCAATGCGTCATACGGCGCGGGCGGGCTCGGCACCGGTGAGGAAGGAACAGGGGTTCCCGGATCGGGGGAACTGGCCGGGGCGCAAATCCCGCAGCTGGTCATCCAGAAAATCATGCCGCACGAGGTGCAGATCAACGAGCCGGTGACGATTTCGATCAACATCCGCAATACCGGCTCCTCGAAGGCGAAAAACGTCGTGTTGACCGACCGCCTGCCGAAGGGCGCCCGATTCCTTGAAGCCGGGGCCTCGGCCTCGCGAATCGAGAACGGCGACATCTGTTGGCAGCTCGGCGACCTCGGCATCAACGAAGAGCGAACCGTCGAAATGAGTCTCGTCCCCACCGTCGAAGGGGAAATCGGGAGCGTCGCGACGGCGACTTTCAGCGTCGAAGCCTCGGCCAGCACTCGCGTGACCAAACCCGCGTTGAAAATGGAAGTGTCGACCGCAAGCGACGAACATCTCGTCGGCGGCGACCTGATTCTTGAAATCATGATTTCGAACCCCGGCACGGGCGTGGCCCGCAACATCATGATCGAGGAATTCGTGCCCGAAGGTTTGACGCATCCGAAGGGCAAAAAACTGTCGACCACGTTCGGCGATTTGAAACCGAATGAAAACAAGCGACTGAAACTGACGCTGAAATGCGAGAGGGCCGGCGAAATGATCAACTACCTCGTCGCGAAGGGCGAAAACGACCTGCTCGTCGAAAGCAAAATTCCGGTCGTCGTGTTGGCCCCGGGCCTGACGCTGGGAATTGAAGGGCCGAAAAACCGCTACCTCGAACGCAAGGCGACCTATGAATTGAAGGTCGGCAACCCCGGCTCGGCGACGACGCGCGAAGTCGTGCTGGTCGCGAAACTCCCGACGGGCATTGATTTCGTCAGCACCGATTCGATGGGGGCCTACGATCCCGAATCGCACACCGTGCACTGGATGCTGGACACGCTGCCGTCGCAACAGTCGGGCAAGATCGAACTGGTGACCCTGCCTCGCGAAATCGGCGAACACAAAATCGAGTTCGTCGGCCGCGCCCAAGGCAATTTGCAGGCCGCATCGACGCACGAAGTGTCCGTCGACGGAGTCGCGTCGCTGGGATTCGAAATCGCCAACAAGGTCGATCCGGTCGAACTCGGTCGCGAGGCCGTGTACGAAATCCGCGTTTTCAACCGCGGTACGAAAGCGTCGACCAACGTTTCGCTGAACGTGCAATTGCCGGGTGACATGCGTTTCGTCGCCGCCGAAGGGCCGACGCAACACCGTGCCTCGGGCTCGACGATCGACTTCGGCAACCTGTTCCAACTCGCGCCGCGTGAGGAAAAAACCTACACCGTGCGGGCGCAATGTCTCGCCGCGGGCGACCAGCGCGTCGTCGTGCAGATGCAGTCGGACGAACTGGAACGGCCCGTGACCAAAGAGGAAAACACGAACGTATACGGCGACGAGTAAATGAAACACCTGTTGTGCCTGTGGCCCGGAGCGGGCGGAGTTTTACGACAAGGGCGATGGTCGTTCCTGGCGATCGCACTCGTGTACGGCTTCGTCCTTTGCGGAGTGGTGGCGGCCAACTTTTACTGGTCGGAACTGCTCACGGGAATGTTTCGATGGGCCGCCTACGGAACGCTGGTATTTTTTT
Organism: Thermoguttaceae bacterium; assembly: GCA_031548645.1. Lineage (GTDB taxonomy): Bacteria > Planctomycetota > Planctomycetia > Pirellulales > Thermoguttaceae > WRMR01. The sequence goes on along the minus strand of JAVBQX010000047.1, from coordinate 1,084 downwards.
GGCTCGCGTTGAGCTGCAAAAGCGCGGGATTGGAAAAACACTGCAACCGCCTGCGGTTGCCGCCCCCGCCCGAGAAGGACTCGCTGCCCGACGCACAAAGTCATTACCTGCAGGGCAACTGGTTCGAGGCCGAATGTTGCCTCAATATGTTGTTGCAGAAAAACCCCCGCGACATTGAAGCGATGCTCATGCTGGCCACACTGTACCGGCACAAGGATCGCCACGACGAGGCGGGGGAACTCCTGCGGGAACTGGAACGGCTCGAAGACGCGGCCCGTTGGAAATTCGAAATCCGCTCGGAAAAACGCAAGCTGATCGCCGCGGCCTCCCAACGAACGAAAACCGGCAAGGCAAAACCATCGGCCAAGCCGGAAAAAAACGACGAAGAAAATAAACAGGCCGCCGCCCCGATGCGCCGCGCGGCATAATGAATTCAAATCACGGATGAAAAATGAATATCACGGATAAAACACGCTCTTCCGCGTCGAAACGCCTGCGATTGTGCCTGGTTTTCGGGCTGATCGGCGTGATCTGCCTGAACACCGGCTGTCAGGCAATTTTGGCGACTGTCCTGCTTTTGACCGGCGGCAATCTCACGAAGGCGAAATACAAGTTCTTCAAAGGCAAAAAGGTGGCCGTTGTCTGCCTGGCCGAACGAATGACCGACTCGCGCTATGACGACGTGCCGCGCGACCTGGCCAAAGCGATCGGGCTGCACCTGGCGCAAAACGTCAAGAAGATCGAAATCATCCCCCCGGCCAAGGTCAACAGGTACCTCGACCGGCACGACAACAAAATCGAGGATTTCCAGCAATTCGGGAAAGACATGGAAGCCGACATGGTGCTGGTCGTCTATCTCGATTCGTTTGAAACTTCGTCACCCGCCTCGCCGGGCAGTTACCAGGGCCGCGCCGCGACCTCGTTCACCGTTTATGAAACGTCCAGCGGAAGCGCCATCGCATCGGAATCGGTGCCGGAATACGTGTACCCGCCCAATTCGCGGCCGTTGGCGTCGGAAATCCGCGAATCGGAGTTCAAGAAACGATACCTGATTCAATTGTCGAGAACCGTCGCCTGCTTCTTT
>JAVBQX010000201.1:0-13769 GCA_031548645.1 Thermoguttaceae bacterium | reverse complement strand
GAAAGAGGCATCATGTTAGTCGCCCTCGTGATCGGAAACGCGACCTCGTCGGTCAAGCACGAGTCGATGACCGGCAGCAAGCTGCTCATCGTGCAGCCGCTCGGTCCGGGAAAACGCGGGGCGGACGGCGATCCGGTCATTACGGTTGATACCTTCGGCGCCGGCATGGGCGATTACGTCATGATTTCGAGCGATGGCAAATACACCGCCGAAACCATCGGCCAAAAAGCGACGCCCGTGCGGTGGTCGGTCGTCGGAATCGTTGATCATGCAGAGCGCAGAATGCGGAATGCGGAATAATATTATGGTTGATTTTCCTCTCGACATTGACGCGATTGTCCGGCAGGTGCTGGCCGATTTGAGCGCGAGAGGTGCGTCGATGCCAAACGCCAAGCCCGGCCTGTTGCCGATTGCGAAACCCGGTTTGTCAGTCGGCGTTCAACCGGCCTTGCCCAAAAACGTCGGGCAAGAAAAAGCGACCTTGCGGTTGCCCGGTTCGCTCGTAACGCTGGCTTCGCTCGAAGGACGGCTCGACGGAGTGCGGGAAGTCGTCATTCAACCGAAGGCGATCGTCACGCCGTCGGTGCGCGACCTGCTCTACAAAAAAGAGATCAAACTGGCCCTGGGGCAGGCGGCGGAAAAATCGGCTGCGACAGGCAAACCGGCGAATTCAACGCAAACCGCTCAAACCGGCGGGGGACCGACCGGCGTGGCCTCGCCTGTCTGGCTGGGATTGCACGCTTTGAAACGCGAGCCGGAAACGCTGATCGCCTTTTTGCAAGGCGGTCCGTCGTTCGTTCGCGAATCGTTCGGATGCGTGATCAAAACGGTCAACGCGGCGGTCGATTGGCTGTCGGCACAATCGCAAAACACGTCAACACATTCAATGGCCCGTGCGGTGATCGTGACGAATTATTCGGCGGCGGCGATGGCGGTCGCGAACCGCGTTTCGACCTTGCGTGCGGTTGTCGGGACGATGCCGGAACAGGTGACGCAGGACGCCGCGATGATCGGGGCCAACATGCTCGTGCTGCATGCCGACCGACTCGGGGCCTACAGAATGAAGGAAATCGCCCGGGCGTTTTTGGCCAATAAAATCGTGACATGCCCGAACGATTTGACGGCGGCGTTGGGGTAAATATAAACAATTTTTTTGTTTCACGCGGAGACGCAAAGAAAGCAAAGTTCGCAAAGAATATTAATTGAATCTTTGCGTTCTTAGTCTGCTTCGCGACTTTGCGTGAAAATTAATGAATCATGAGAATCGGCGAAGTGATCGGGACGGTGACCCTGAGTCGAGTGCATCCGCAACTGGCGGGGACGCAATGGTCGATCGTTACGCCGCTTTCGCTCGAACAGCTCGAAAACGGCAAGGCGGGCACGTCGGAGGAAGTCGTCCTGTACGACGAACTCAACGCGGGCATCGGCGAATGGGTCTCGTTCAGCGAAGGCGCCGAGGCCGCGATGCCGTTTTACCCGAACGTCAAACCGGTCGACGCATACTGTGCGGCGATACTCGATACCGTGGAATTGGATCACAAAGCAATAGGGAAAATACAATGATCAATCTGCATAAACTCAAAGAGGAAATCTGCGACATCGGTCGCCGCATTTATAACAAGGGATTCGCCGCGGCGAACGACGGGAACATCAGTTTCCGGTTCGATGAAAACCGCGTGTTGTGCACCCCGACGCAGATTTGCAAAGGGTTCATGAAACCGGACGACCTCTGCATCGTCGACATGGAGGGCAACCAGATTTCCGGCCAGCGGAAACGCACCAGCGAAGTCATGCTGCACCTGACGATCATGAAACGTCGACCCGAGGTCAAATCGGTCGTGCATTGCCACCCGCCGCACGCGACGGCGTTCGGGATCGCCCGCGAAGCGATTCCGCAATGTGTGCTGCCGGAAGTCGACATTTTCATGGGCGATGTGCCGATCGCGAAATACGCGATTCCAGGCGGGCAGGATTTCGCCGACACAATTTTGCCGTTCGTCGACAAAACGAACATCGTCGTGCAGGCGAATCACGGCACCGTCAGTTGGGGGCCGACCGTCGAACGCGCGTACTGGCTCACCGAACTGCTCGACGCATATTGCCGCATTTTGCTGATCTCCCGCGATCTCGGGCGCGTCGATTATTTCAATAAATCCGAAGCGGTCGATCTGCTCAACCTGAAGCAGCAGTGGAACATCGACGACCCGCGTATCGACATGAAAAACTGTGAACTTTGCGCGAACGACGTGTTCCGCGACAGTTGGAAAGAGACCGGCGTCGGACACCGCGCGTTCTCGCCGCCGACGTTCAAGGCCGGGGACAGCTCACCGGTTTCGGGCAATACAGGCGCGAGTGCCGATCAGGAATCGCTCGTGCAGGCCATCACCGACCGCGTTTTGGCCGCGCTGAATCAGAAGAGGTAGTTCTCTTGAGAACTGTCTTTGCCTGAATTGTGATGTTTCACGAAAAAATATCATCCGACAACTTCGCCGTCGCCGGATGATAAACCAACTACCGCCCGTTGCAGAAGGCGGTTGTTTGCTTCTCATTGAGGTTCCAGAACAAGTCGTGCATGGCGGCTGAAATGGCTGCGCAAATCGTTTTCCGCGTAATCGGTGAGGATGGCCTGTCCGAGTTTCGCGTCATCGTCACCCAGCCGATAAAGCGTTCGTGCCAGGCCGATTTCGAGCAAAGAATCTCGTCGGCTCTTTTCGGCGGTCGCTCCTTTCGGGTCGGCCTGGTCCCATTTTTTGGCGATTTCAATCGAACCGTGAACATAACCGGCCACGTTCGGTTTTTTGAGCGCCGCGACCAAAGCGGGCACGGCGGCGGGATCATCCAGCATTTCGAGCGCGTTCGCACAGGCCCGGTAGTGCGAAAAATCGTCTTCGTGCGTCAACAGGTTGAGTTTTTCAACGATGACCGGCACGGCCCGTTTGTCGCCGGAGCGACCGAGGGCCAGAATCAGGCGGTCGAGTGGGCTCAGCGCCGAACCGAATTGCCCCATGCCGCGAAAATTCCAACCGACGTCCCACTTGTCATAATGGCGAACTTTTTCGATGAGCAAATCGACGCCGACCGGATCGCCCATCACGGCCAGCACCTGCGCGTAGCAGGCTTTGGCTTTCGCGTCGTTTGTCGCGTCAAAGGCTTCCCGCACAAGTCGTTTGCCCTCTTCGGGGTACCAGAAAATCAGGTGCGCCCCGTCGAACGTTTCCGTGTCGGGCAGGTTTTTGATCGCTTCGGGCAAACCGGCGCGTTTGGTTTCGTAATTATCCGTGTCGGTCAGCACCGATTCGGGCAAATTGCCGATTTCGACCAGGTGTCGCTGCACTTTACGGATGTCGATTTCGCGAAGCGATACCCCGTCGCGGATTGAAACGGCCGCGATATGACCGAGGGCGTAACCCTGATTCTGCAGGTCGGGCTGCATTCGCATCAGCGGCACCGCGTCGCGTTCGCAACTGGAGGCCAGCCCGGCGACGAGAATGCCGTCAAGTCCGCGGGGAATATTGATCCGATAGGGCGAGTACGAATAAAACCGTTTGCGGTCCGGGTGTTCGATCTCAAGATAGGGGTGAATCGTATAACCGTGCGTGTCGAAATCCGTTCGCGACCGCACGATCGTGTCGGGATAGGTTCGCTCATTGATCTGGTCGAGGACGGTCAAAACGTAATCGCCGACAATGCGGCGCCGTTCGCGCGTGTCGAGAATTCTCGCCAGGTCGAACGCGTTCGGAAATTTTTCCTTCGCGAAAACGAACATGTGCGTCGCATCGAAAATGTCGTTTTCGTCGACGAACGCATAATCCGTGTTCCGGTATCGGCCGCCGAGCTCCTTCGGTGGGAGTCCGGCCCCTTGCACGGCGATTTCGTCGGCGTTGATGAACATGGGCGTTCCCCCGGCGGCAAAGGCGATGTCGCCGCTGCCGGTCGCGTCGATGACGACCTTACCGAGCAGGCATTGCTCGTTCGTCTGGTGCGCGACTTTGACGCCGATGACGCGGTTCGGATCGGTCGGCGAAACGACGGCTCCGACGCCCATGACGCCGAATCGCATTTCGACGCCGGCTTCGAAACAGGCCTGCCGCCACCATTGCTTTTTCTGTTCGATGACCCAATTGGCCTGGCCGCCCTGAACTTCGGCGGTAAAGCCGACGCGGTTGCCCCACCAATAGTTGGTGATGGCGCCTTCGGTTCCGGTGCCGCCGAGACCGTGCAGGTATTCGACCAGCAGGACTTTCGCGCCGGCGCGGGCCGCCGCAATGGCCGCCGGCGCGCCCGACGTTCCACCGCCGACGACGATGACGTCGTAATCGGCGCCGTAACTGCGGTAAAACGTCGCGGGCAGTTTGATCGTCGGAAGTGCGACGCTGCCCGCCGCGGTCGGTCGGGGCCGGTCGAGGCCGTTGACCTCGTCGGTCGGCGCGACGTCGTGCACCATCGAATGATAAACGATTAATTTTTGCGGATCAATCGCCGGTTGCGTTTTGGCCGCTTTGCCGAATCGTTCGCCGAGCTTGCGGCCCTTGTCGATAAGGTTGATCGGGCGCATCAAATCGTCGAACAGCACGGCTTGGCGATTCGCTTCAGACTTCGGGATCAGCAGCGAATAATCGGCGATTTCCCGCCGCCAGATTTTATCGGCGTACGCCTGTTGGTCGGGGTGATAGGTCGCCAGTTGAATTTTCGCTTCGTCATTGTCGCGTGTTTGGGCATCGTCAACCGACGTCATGCGGTAGCGGATCAGCTTGTGAACGCCCGATGCCGTTTTCGCGTCGTTGGGCCAGGGGCCGAGATACGTGCCCATGATCTGGTGCGAGGCCCGCCAACCGAACCGGTTTTCGAACTGCTGCGGTTCGCCCCCGACGACGACGAATTCGGTGACGTTTGCGACCTTGAGACCGCCGTTGAACAGGGCCGTCAGGCCTTTTCCGGTCGCGGCCATCAAAGCGACGTCGTGTTCGATGGTCGCGTCGATGATCGTTTTAGCCAATATGACCTGCTTGCCCTGGCGGTTGTTGATGACGACGCCGCAAACCCGGTCGGAGCCGCGTTCCTTGAGAACGGAGGCGACATAACTGCCGTAAATGAAATCGACTCCCGCATCAAGGAGGGCGTCATCAAGCACCTTTTTGACGTGCATGGGGCGCGGCGGCGGGAAGATCGGGCGATTCGGGTCGGGAAGTTCCTCCGCGACCGTCGTTGCCGTTTGCGGCGGCACAAGAAACATTTCGGCCAGCAAAACGCGATTCGTGCCTTCCGTTCGTTTGGCGACGGCTTTGACGAAACGTGTCGTGACGGGTTTTTCAAGCGTCAAGGCGTAACTGACGGGTTGATCTGTGCGACCCTGATCGGAACGGTATCGGGCCGTTCCGAGCGATTCCCATTGTGCGCCGTCGTTCGAACAGGCGTATTCGACTTCGGCGACATGAAAATCCCCTTCCCGGTAAAAAGCGACCAGATCAATTTCCCCCAGCTCCCGCCGTTGCCCTATGTCGGCGACAACCGTCGCATCGCCGTCGATTTGCAGGCTTTCCGTCACCGGATCGCCGGCTCTCCCGTCGGCCAGTCGGCCCGGCTGTTCCGGGAGTTCGGGGTGCGACGGGTTGATTTTTCCTTCCACCTCGTAGGTAAACGCGTGGGATTCCTTTGCGATGGACGGGACGGCGTCCCCCCGATTCGTGTCATTGTAGATCGCGACGGCCAACGGGTCCTGCGGCGTTTCCCCGGGCTCAAGCCAAAGCCGCAGTGTGGCCGTCATGTCTTCGCCGAGATAGAGGTAAGGCGCGACGAGAAAGACGCTCGCGCCCTGTTCGGCCGCACCGACCGCCGCGGTGACCCCGCCGGTCGTCCCGCCGACGACCAGCACGTCGACCTCGGCGATGACCGGCAAATCACGCTCCGGGGCCACATAAATATTCGGTTTCATATCCTGGGCCGGCGTCACGGCGTTCGGAAACAACAGCGTCATCGCAAAAAGAACAAGCGGCAGAAGGGGCGATTTTTTCATGACAGCAAAGTCTTCCATTATCTGAGGTTAACGTTTTTTCGCGGGAACATCGACATCAAGCGAGTTTTCGCCTTTCACGAATTCATGGTCAATTTTATAATCGGGAAAAAGCGGCTTGCCGACGGGAAAGTCCTCGGCGACCACGCCGTCATTTCCCGAGATGGTCACGTGATAGGCGCCGCCTGTTATGCCGAATTTGCTTTGCAATTCATATTTTCCGTCGATGATTTCGGCGGCTGTTCCGCCGCCGTTGTTTCCCTTGGAAAAATCGGGCACGAAGGTGATGACGCCGGATTTCAGCGGTTTGCCGTCATAGGTGACTTTGCCGCTGACGGTCGAAAGTTTTTCGCCGCAACCGGCGACGCAACAAAACAGGATTACGGCGGACGTAATCGTCAACGAAAGATTTTTTATTCTTCGCATAATGCGTTTCTCCATATTTGGCAATACAAAAAAACGACCGCATCGACATCATCAGGCAATAATGCGATCGCAAAAAAACGGTGTGCCGTCACCATGTTCATATATGTATGCTACGGCAATTGATAGTTTTCGCCGTAATTGGCCGACGCCGCCGTCAGAACAATGTCCATGCTGGTCGTTTCGGAAACAAAATGGGCGGAACCATCTGCGCGGGCGAACATCGCTCCGCCGGTGTGATAACTGCCGAAGGGTCCCACGGTTCGAAGCGGCAAAAACCGGGCGGCGACGGTGGCGCCCTGTTTCATGGATTTCGGTCCGCAATTGAGATAGAAAGCGCTCTTGACGCCTTTTGTCGAAATGATGGAAAAGTTCTTGCCGTTTCCTGATGCGTCGCCCTCATTATGAACATAGGAACCACGATGCCAGCCGCGATATCCCTGATAGTCATTCCAGGAAACTTCGCCGAAAGCCAGCGTATTCGACGTTCCGTCGGAAATGAACCCGAAATTGCGGGAGAGTCCGATGGTCATGATGCCGTTGTCCGCCACTTCCCCGGCGCCCGTCGAGGAATTGATGCGGGAATAAACGACCGGCGGATTCGTTCCGGGGACGTTTTCCGTCGCTCCGGCAATGCCGTAATAATGGGTGGTATTCCAGTCATTGGTGCGTTCCCCATCGGCATAGGACCGCTGTTCCGACGTACTCGGGCAATACAGGCCGGGAATTTTGGCTTTTCCAACATCAATATTGGGCGCCTGATCGTAACCGAAATTAAAATCCACGTTGGAATACAGCGCCGTCTGTTCCATGTAGGGCAACAGTTTGACCATCGCGCCCAAGTGTCCCTGTCGGCCGTTTGCGAGTTTCTTTTCCCACCCATCGTTGGGAAAAGCCTTCACGGCGTCATGATAGGTGTGCAAAGCCAACGCCAACTGCTTGAAATGGTTGGAACACTGCATCCTGCGGGCCGCTTCGCGGGCGGCCTGGACGGCCGGGAGCAGCAGGGCGATTAAAATGCCGATGATCGCGATCACCACGAGCAGCTCGACCAAGGTGAAAGCCCGGGAACGAGGTGTGCGTTTCGTCCCACGATTGATGAAACCGGATAACAATTTCATGGAATGTACCTTTCGAAAAAAAAACGACCGGTCCGGTTGTCACTTCGCCGGTCAAGGGGAAAAATTAAAAACAAGTATTTATCCTGCCGTGAACGCATTATGTGTGATATCGTGATGTAATTTCATTCGGATGAATCCGTTTGGATTTGCAGTCGCGGCGGTTGCAGCGTCGGATGCCTGTGGTTGGCGAAACCGTGAACCAGCCCGTATTTTTCCAGGGCCGGCGTGTCGCGGACGATGGCGAATGTGACAAGACCGTTGGTGTCCCCTCGCACGAAATCCGCCAACGATTCGCCCTGAATCCGCCGGATTCCGATGCGGCTGCCCCGTTCAATGAAAAACGAACCCAGCGGTTTCCAAACCGGAGACCTCAATTCATTTCGGGGCAGGTTCCCGGGAAAATTCGCCCAGTCAAGGGTTTCCGGTTCCCATTCGTCCAGCGTTTCGTCGATCAGTCCGTAAACGGTGAACCGGGAATCAGGAACGTTTGACGCGTAACCGATTTCCGTCGGCGCAAAGGTCACGTCGAGCGAGGCGTCGATGAGCTCCAACTTGGCATTCTTTTCGAGGGAAGAAATGTCGATGCTGAAAATCGCTTTCCGGTCGGCTTTGGCGTCATTTTCCGATGACGTTTTGACAAACATGAAAACATCCGGAATTCCCTGCGGAAAAACCCGTTCCGCCTCCTCAAGAACACTGCGGTCCTGAATCGCCCAGCCTTCCTTTCCTTGCCCGGTTCCCGTGTTAAATTGGAGCATGGATTTGACCGGTTCACCGGAAATGGCATTTTGATTTCCCGAAACGACGGATTGTCCTTCCTTCAGGAAAAGCGGGGGGGCGGATTCGGATTTGAGAAGCACTTCGACGTTTCCCTCGAGAACGTAAACCTCGGAAATTTTATCTTCGGGGACGTAAACGCCAAACTTCGTGCCGTGGTCGATGATGCGGTTTTCCGGCGTTTCGACGACAAAGCCTTTTCCTTCCTGTGTTTGCACCGTTGCCAAAAGACGCCCGGAATGCAGAAAAGCCCGTTTTTCATGGGTGATTTCAAAAACGCTCGGCCCTTCCAGAGAAACGACGACCCCGCAGTCGAAATGAATCAACGCGATTCCCTGTTCCAATCGCAGGGTACAAGGTCCCAAGCGCGTCCCGGGACTGGTGCGGGTCAGGGAATCTCCCCAGAGGCAGTTCGTCGTCTGCGTGATCGTGGCGAAATTCCTTTGTCCATGCCAAAAGGTAAAGCAAAAAATTCCGAGCAGGACAATCGCGGCAAGGGAACCGGGAACCAGCAGTTTTTGAAAAAAGGAACGGGAGACTCTTTGTTTTCGATTTGCGCCAAACTGGGATTGGGAATACGACGGGGGAAGAGAAACGGGGGACGATTCCAGGAAAAACTCATCAAGAACATCCGCGTTGCGGAGGTCGATATCCATGAGGATTTGTTCGCGAACTTTTCTGTTCCATTCCGGGTATTCACGAAGAAAACCGTGAAGTTCCTCAGCTTCCCCGGGTTCAATCGTGCCGTCGATATAGCGACCCAGCAGAATTTCCATTCGCGGTTCGAGCGGAGAATCAGACATGGCGTCCTCCTTTGAGAATTCCCATTTCGATGCACCGTCGCAACTTCTGTCGAATGCGATAAATCGCCCGGTAGACGGAATCCGCGTTCAAACGGAGGTCGGCGGCCATGTCCTTGACGGGAATGCCGTTAAAATAGTGCATCTCCAGCAACTGCTTGGATTTATCCGGCATCAATTCCATGCAAAGTTTCATCTGATTCAAATATTCCTTGAGATGATCGTCGTCTTCGGGTTCTTCGAGAATTTGTCGGATGTGGTCGGCGAGTTCCCGTGTTTTTTCCGGTTGGTTTTTGTATGTGTCCCGCCAATGCCGCCTTGCGACATTTCTCGTCATGACGGTCAATAACGAACGAACATCCGACGCAAGGTCCCAGTTTTCGGCTTTCGTCACGAATTCAATAAAAACCTGATGGACGATGTCATCCATCAATGCCGGGGAGGGCGCGTATTTGACGGCCACACGGGCAACCAAATGGCGATAAGCCATGAATAAGACTTTAGCCGTTTCCCTTGATTCCATGCTACCGCAACAACTTTATTACACTTTTGTGGTTGGCAATAATCATCTGCATTAATTGTTTTGTATGATTATGCCCCCTGTAAAGCCACGATCCTGACAGGAATTCCAGAAATTATTTCAATAATCCGCAAGATTATTTTATAATTGTGAATATTGGGCATCAATAAACGGCAGCCGCTGTTTTTCGAAGATCACTGGGCCGTTTTCAGTTGCGCGGCGGCTATTGAAAGAATCAACCGCTCAAGAATCATTCGCGGGGGGATGCGGCTGTCGCCCTTGAAAGCGAGATCGGCTTTCAGCAGCCAGTCGAGCAGTTTGCCGCCGCGGTGACGGCCAAGCCGTTTGAGTTGGGCCTCGCTTTTCTGGAGCACGAAACGTTTGACGCCTGCCTGTTCGAGGGCCGCGGTGAGTTGAATGCGTTTTCCCTGCCGTTCGGCGTCGAGAATCAATTGCGTCGCGGCGGCCAGTCGCCGGAGCGTGTAGGCGACCTGGGCCAGGATGCCGACGGGGTTTTCGCCGGCCTGCATGAGCATGTCGAGCTGCCGGATCGCCTCGGGCACGTTGCCGGCCAAGGCGAGGTCGAGCATTTCCCAGGTGGTTCGCGTGCGCCACGAACCGACGTTTTCCTGCACGATGTCGGCGGTGAGTTTTTCGCCTTTTGCGACGGACAGGGCCAATTTCGCCAGTTCCTGGTCGAGCAACCCGAGTTCCGGGCCAATGAGATCGACCAGCAGTTCGGCGGCGGCCATGTCGCAATTGACCTGGTGCGCGGTGAGGGCCCAGCCGACCAGCCATTTCGGGATGGCCGATTCGCCCAGCGGACCGCAGTCGACCAGGCGTCCGGAAGTTTCGACGGTTTTGTACAGCCGCGTGTTCGACGGAAAGGTGCCGGGAAGCAGGACCAGCGTCGATGTTTGGGACGGTTTGGCTGCGTAATCCTCAAGCTCCCCGCGGAATTTCGTCACGAACGAATCGGCGTCCTCGACGACCACGACGCGCTGTCCGTCGCCGAACATGGTCATCATGCTCAGCTCCCGCAGCACGGCGGGAAAGGCCGTCTGGTTGCCGTCGAAACGCGTCAGCGAAAATTCGGCGTCCTCTTCGCTCAGCAGCATCGCCCGCAATCGCCGGAACGCCTGCGATTTGAGGAAGGCATCGCCGCCGAACAGGACGCAAACCGGCTTCGGCGGAAATTTCGCCGGCTGTTTCAGGTAATCCGTCGCGTGCAAAACTTGGGCTTTGGCCATTTCGAAATACCCGCCAAAAGGAATTCAAATCTTGAAAACATCGCATTATATTGTGCCGACAGTAAAATTTAAACACATCCGATGGATCGCTTGCTTCGCCAAAATGGCAAAAATATATTTTTTGCCCAACCTTCCTCCATTGGCGTAGCAAGCAGCGCTGGTAGCGCGGTGCATTTTTTATCGCCTCCACAATAAACGATACCGCTTTTGACGGGAAAAGTAAAGGGGCGAAACGTAAACCCTGGATCAGTACCTACGCAATTATCAAAAATAGGGTTCGTTTGTTTTGGCGAAATACGGTCCTTGCCCCGTAGGGGCAAAATATTGGTAGATGAAGAGATATCCCCCTCATTTTTCACAACCCCGCAGGGGTTGGACAGATTCACGCAAGAACGGAATATGCAACCCTTTCAGGGTTGATGGTGATTTGTGTTGGGACATCGTTTCTACCAATATTTGACCCCTACGGGGTCATTTTCGCACAAGAAAAAACATTTGGAAGGTCATTTCGATAACTTTGTTGCACCTCGTTTCTTGATTTTCGTGCCTTTTCGAAACTTTGATTTTCATCATTTTTCGACCTTTCCGGGAATTTTCCGGAAAAAACCGCCGCCTGTTCGTCTTATGTTTGAAAACCGGTTTTTCCGCGGATTTCACAGAGGAACATGGATTTGTTGTAGAATCATCCGTGTCAATCTGCGTGAATCCGTGGAAAAAACATAAACACTCGCCCAAACGATCGAACGATTTCATGTCGCAAGCCGGGAACCACGCCGCCGTGATTCAGCTTTTGGACGAAAGCGTCCGGGCGCTGGTTCTGTACGCGCGGCAATGGGACGCGAACCATGCGGAAGACGTCGTGCAGGAAGCCTTCCTGCGGCTGTTGACCGAAACGCCGTTTCCGGAGTCGCCGCGTGCCTGGCTGTTCCGGGTCGTGCGGAACCGTTCGATCGACCTGGCCCGGCGCGAGCAAAAAATGTCGCGGCGTGAAATCGTCGGGAGCTGGTTCGAGCCGTCGACAAACGGCACCGGACCGTCGCATGACCCAGCGCACAACCCGGGCCGCGACCTGACCGAGGCCCTCGACCGCCTGCCGCCGGACGTTCGCGAAATCATCATCTCGAAAGTCTGGGGCAACCTCAACTTCCGCGAGATCGCCGAACTGACCGGGCGTTCGACCAGCTCGGTGCATCACGATTACTGGCGGGGAATCCGACAACTTCGCACCTTCTTCGGGGAGGACTGAACCATGAGCAAACACAGGAACGGACACAAGGCCAAGCACAAAGACATGCCGGACGACGCGAACTTCGAGCGAAAACTCGCCGCGCACAGGCCGCGACTCTTGCGCGAGATCACGCCGGAAATTCTGGCCGCCATGCAATCGCCGACGGCGTCAACGGCAACGCAGGCAATTGCGGCCCAATGGCAAACTTACGAACGGAAATCGCGGTCGCAATTCGCGGTCGGCCTGTGCTGTTTCCTGCTCGGGGCGCTGGCCATGTTCGTGCTGATGACCTGTTTTTTTGACCGTACGCCGACGCGTCCCCAAACGTTGTTGGCGAACAAGCCGCCCCGCACCTGGACCGTGCCGCTCGACATGAAGGATCTCGACGGCGTGACCAGCCCGGCCGAACTCGCGTCGAAAATCCGCCGGCAGCCGGTGATCGTCCTCAACCCCGAACCGGCCGAAACGCCCTACACGCAACGCGACATCCTGCGGGCCTTTCAAGATTCGCCGCGATTGTGAACGTCCGTGATCACAGATCACGGCTCGTTATTCCCAAATCCCAAATCCAAATTCCCATATCCCAAAGGACCTCCGCCATGACCGATAATCCGAAAGAAAAAACGCCCGTCCGGGCGAAACCCTGGTATCGCCGCCGACGCGTCTGGTGCGGCGTCGTTCTCCTGCTGCTGGTCTATTTCTGCCTGGTGCCGTCGCGGACGCGAATTTCGCCCGAGACGACGGGCATCACCGGGCCACTGACCGCCGACGGCAAGGTCGATTATTTCGCCGCGTTCGAAAAGCTGTACATCGAAAAGCTGTCGCCATCGGAAGACAACGGCCTGCGCTACATGATCGCCGCCTGCGGGCCGACCATCCTGGAGCAGATGGCCCTGGTCGAAGCCGTGCCGTGGGAGGAGATGCCGACGCATGAAAACGGCAAACGCTGGTTTGAACAGCAGTGGATTCCGCTATGCGAGCACCTGTACATCGACCCCTACAAGCGGCCGATGTTTTATGATTCCCGAAGTTTTTACAGTTACTACCATCTGCTCAAGAAGAAGCAAAAGGAGGCCGCCGGCGAGGAAAATTTCATCGACGACGATCCTGACAATACAAAACTCTGGGACACGCTGACCGGCGCGCCGTGGAAGGCGGAGGATTATCCCGAAGCCACCAAATGGCTGGAGGAGCGTTCGCCGCTGCTCGATTATTTCGCCGAATGTATCAGGAAACCGAATTACACCTGCTGGCGGTTACGTGCGGAGCACATGTTTTGCATCCTGTTGCCCGACGTGCAGGCGCACCGCGAGTTTTCCCGCGATTTATCCGTGCGGGTCACGGAACGGGTCGGACGCGGTGACCTGGACGGGGCCTGGCGCGACGTGATGACCATGAAGCATTTGGCCTGCCATTACAAGGACGAGCCGATTCTCGTGACCAATCTCGTCGGAATCGCCGTGGACGGCATCGCCAACGCGTCGGCGCAACAAATCCTGACGCACGGCAAGCCGACCGAAGAGCAACTCGCCCGCTTTTTCCGCGAACTGAGCGGTCTGCCGCGACCGAACACGTTTTCGCTCAGCATGACGCTGGAACGCATGGCGTCCTACGAATTTGTGCAGCTTTTCAAATCGGGA
>JAVBQX010000160.1:0-6603 GCA_031548645.1 Thermoguttaceae bacterium | reverse complement strand
TCAATTCTTTTTGACTGAATGCACCGCTCATCAAGACCTCCCATTTGAAAAATTTCAAAAACGAAAGTCTAACAAAAATTTGAAAGAGCGCAACTCGGTGTAAATTGTTAGCATTGCCTAAATACGCGCGCTCGTCCTGGCTTCGGGGGACTCCGAATTGCTGCTTCGCATGAAAAAACATTTCGCCGGAACGCCGACGATCGTTTTCGACGACTCGGAACGCAACCGCTTCGAAAAGGAAATCATTTCCAGCTTCGCCCTCACCTGCCTGAAATCGCTGGACGACACCGACCTGATCTTTTTTCTCATGCGAAACGTGATGCGGCTCAAGCAAATCCAGCTGGAAAACGTCATGATCAAGCAATCGCTTTCCTTCCCGCATAATAACGTGCGAACGGTGGGAAAATCCGAAGTGACGAGAAAATTGACCGAAGCCATCGAGTTGGCCTCCACGCTCGAAACGCCGGTCTTCCTGCAGGGCGAGATCGGGACGAAAAAGCATTTCATCGCGCAAAGAATTCACCTCGGCGGAGTGCGGGTCCGATATCCCTTTGATATCCTGTCGCTTGATACCTTTCCCCGGGAATGCTTTCCCCTGTACTTTTACGGTTGCATTTCCGACCGCCACCCGCTTTTCCCGAACGGCTTGTTCGGAAAGCTCAACCTCATGCACCAGGGAACGATCTTCATCGACCAGATCAACCGGCTACCGCTTCCGCAACAGAGGCAACTGATCAGGTTCCTCAAAAACAAGACCTTTTCCCATTATGGCTCCGACCAGGTGACCTATGCCAACGTCCGGATCATCGCCGCAAGTCATGTCGATATTTGGCAGGAAGTCAAACAGGGAACTTTTGACGAGGAGTTGTACGGCCTGTTGCACACGACCGTGATTCGCGTCCCTTCGTTTCGCGAACTCAAGGAGGATATCCCCGAAATATTCCAACTGACCGTAAGCTGGGTCGCCGCCATCAACGACCTTCCCGTTCCGGCCATTGACCCGTCGGCCATCGACAAGCTCATCGCCTACACATGGCCGGGCAATACGGTGGAATTTGAAAACGTCGTGGCACGCGCCGTACTCGGCGGCAAGGATGCTGTCATTCGAGACGAGGACATCCGTTTTGACGAATCTGATGTGAATCAAAAGATGATTGTCGGCCAAAAACTGGGACTGGCCGGCATGAGCATGGGCGACATCCAGAAAAAGGCGATCTTCGAAACGCTGGAATACTGCAACGGCAACAAATCCCAAACCGCCAAAATGCTCAGCATCAGTGAAAAAACGCTTTACAACAAACTGAACAGCTTCGAACTTGATTGAGGCAATCGGGTTGACTTTTTGTAAATACTGGCGTTGCGGATGACATGTGGTAAAATGAGTTGAAATCATTTGCCGTCGTTCGCAAATCCACCTGTTGCAACCTGATTGACGCGAAATATGAGCTCAGGCACTCCCCCGGAACCGGACCGGAAACCACAACCGGACGAAACCCCTGAAAAACGCGGCTTTTTCCAACTGCCCGACGGTTCGGAAGGTGCGCCGGGCGATTATTCCGCCGCGTTCGACCGCCGCGTCAGCACGCCGGACGATCCGACCTTGCCCGACGTTTCGCTCGGGGCCGACGCCGTGTTCGCGCTTTGCAAAAAGGCGATCGACAAGGTGCGGCAGTTTCCGCACAAGCCGGGCATCTATCTCATGAAGGACGACGCCGACCGCGTCATTTACATCGGCAAGGCGAAAGACCTGCGGAACCGCGCCGGCAGTTATTTCACGAAAGCCGCCGCATTCGACCCGCGGACGGAAAACCTCGTGCGCGAAATCCGCGACATCGCCTGCATCGAGACCGAAAGCGAAGTCGACGCCATTCTCATGGAAGCGCGGCTCATCAAGGACATCCGCCCGAAATACAACCGCGACCTGAAGGACAGCAAAACCTTCCCGTACCTGCAAATCACGATCCGCGAACCGTACCCCCGGGTCGAAATCACGCGCATGCCGAAATCGCATGGGGTCAAACTGTTCGGGCCGTTCCCCAACGCGTCGTCGCTTCGCGGGGCGGTCCAGGTTTTGCAGAAAATTTTCAAGTTCCGCACCTGCACGCTGCAAATCCGCGAAAATGACGAACGCTGGCAATGGTTTCGCCCCTGCATTTTGGGGCACATCAACCAATGCACCGCGCCGTGCAATTTCCGCATTGAAAAACGCGAATACCGCAAAGGCATCCTGCGTCTCATGCGGTTTCTCGAAGGGAACAAAAAATCGCTGCTCCGCGAACTGCACCGCGAAATGAAAACCGCCGCGAAGGAACTCCGCTACGAACAGGCCGCCGAACTGCGCGACCAGATCGCGCTGATCGAAACGCTCGACCAGCGCGGCGAACTCGACACGCACGTTCAGCCGGAAGTGTTCCAGATCGACCCTCGCCGCGGCGTCGTCGGCTTGCAGAAACTTTTCAAACTGGCCGAACCGCCGCGAACGATCGAAGGGGTCGACATCGCGCACATCAGCGGGCAGGACATGGTGGCCAGTCTCGTGCATTTCATCGACGGGATGCCGTTCAAGCCGGGCTATCGCCGCTACAAAATCCGCACCGTCAAGGGAATCGACGATTACGCCGCCATCGCCGAGGTCGTTTCGCGGCGGTTTTCGCATGTCGATTCAAGCGATCACCCGCCGCCGGACATCCTGCTCATCGACGGCGGCAAAGGGCAACTCAACGCCGCGCTGGCCGCGCTCGAATACGCGCCGATCCGCCCGAAAACGATCCTTTCACTCGCCGAAAAAAACGAGGAAATCTATCTCCCCGGCGAATCGGAGCCGCTTCGACTGTCGCGGCGATCGTTCGCGCTGCGGCTCCTGCAATACGTCCGCGACGAAGCCCACCGCTTCGCGCAGCATTACCACCACCTGCTGCACAAAAAATCGACCTTCGACGAAAGGTAGGGCGGTCACAGCGTGACCGCCGCGGAATGTGTGCGTTTGTCCCAATACGACCGCTCCATGACTGTCGCGGCTTTGATTTCTTGTCCCTCGTTTACGCTTCGGTCTCTGGTTGTGTTGCCGCTCCGATTGCGGCGGTCACGGCGAGTGACCGCCCTACCTTTGGCACCACGTCATCGAATCGCTGCGGGGGATTTGAGCACTTCGATATCGCGGCGGGGAAATTCCCAGGCTCGGCGGGTCGCTTCTTCGACCGCATCACGCAAGAGCACATAATCCGGGTCGAGCTGGTCGGCGTAAACGGCCTTGCCGCAGCGTTCGGTTCCGCCCGCGCGTTTGGGGAGCGGCGCCGCCAGGAACCCGCTCTTTTCCGGCGCGAGCAGGTCGATCCAATCCGTTCGCGACACGGCTTTCGGCTCGTGACATTCGGCGCAGCGGCGGGCATGCACGTCGGCGATCGTTTTTTGCAGCTCCGCGTCGGCCGTCAGGTCGTAGGGCGGGTGCTTCGGTCGCGAATTGACGAATCGGTCGTGATACGGAGCGTTCGCGTCGATCCAGGTGACCAGGCGGTACCAGTGTTCGTCGCCCGGCTTGATGTCAATGTCCTTCGAGCACGGTCCGTTGAGGATTGCGTCGATCAGCTTGCTCTTGGTCGAGCCGAATTGTCGGGTTTGCGTCAATTCGCTGGCCGGCGCGTGCTTGTCCGAATAGGTGATCAGATCGTTTTCGATGATCGTGCGATAGGACCGGTTCAGTCCGTCGAATTGCAGGGGTCGATACGGCGTCTTCATCGGCGCGGCGGCGACGAGCCCTCCGGAAAAATCAAGCCCGGCCGCGGGCGCCAGGCCCGAGTGGCACGAAACGCAATGCCGATCAAACACCGGCTGCACGTCGGCGAGATAATTGATGCAACGCGCGTCGCCCCACGGCGGCGGTTCGGGCGTCGAGGGTTCGCGCTGCATGGCGATCGTCGGGGCGCCGTTGATCGCCGCGACCGACCGCGTTTCGTGACAGCCGACGCAACCCCGCGATTCGCCCGGCTGGAAGCTGATGAACGAACGCATCCGCTTGATTTCCCGCTTGTCCTTGTCGAGCAGTTGGAAATACACGGAGACGTCGGGCGGGACATAAAACGACGCGCTGCCGTCGGCCTCGACGGGAACTTCGCCGTACACGAGGGCCGGGGCCCAACTCAGCCCCCAACTGCTCCCGTCGACTTCGTAACGCTGTCCGCCGGTTTCTTTCGTGTAGGGCCAGCCGATGCGCCGGGCGATGCGAATGTATTTGACTTCGTCCGGCTCGACCCCGTCGACGCCGTAGGTCACGTCGTTGACCGTGCAGACGGCCCGTCGTCCGAGTTCCGGGTTGAAGTTGTCTGCAAGGATCGGCGGTTTGGTTCGCGGACGAAGCGGCATGGGGAACGACGACGAAATCGCCGGGTCCTTGTAAATCAGCTCCTTGTTGCCGAACACGTCGATCAGGTACAGGCCGTACCCGCATTCGTCGGCCCCGCGAAACGTATCGGTGCCCCCGGGACGGTGCTCGTTGCTGTAGGTGTAGGACGCGAGAAAGAATTTATCCGAAAGCGGCCAGGGATACATGTAATAGCCGCCGTTTTCAACGACGCCGCCTTCTTCGACCGGTTGCCCTGACATGCCGCCTTCGGGCGGAAGCACGCCGGGGGTGACGATGCGGATTCCCTCTTCGCTGTTGAGCCCGACGTTCGGAGAAAGCAAGCAAATCGGTCCGCAGGCGAGCGTGTGATGCGCCGCGGCGACCGAAACGAAACGTCGCCCCTGTTCCGGCGCCAGTCCGGGAATCTCGCGGGTGTTTTCAAAGGCCCAGGGGTTGTCGATGTGCTGCTTGAACAGTGCGTCGGCCCCGGTGCCGTCGGGCCGCATGAACCAGACCGATTGCAGCGTCGCCCAGCCGCGTTCCTGGTATTCCCAACGGCAATAACCGATCGTGCCGTCGTTGAAGACATGCGGCTGATAATCGCCGTCCTTGTTGTAGCTGAGCCATCGCATGCCGGTGCCGTCCGGTTTGACAGAATACAGGTTGCACGAGGTTTCATCGTGAAAGGGCCCGTTGTTGCATTGCAGGGAAAAGCCGCAACGCTCCGAAACGAACACGATGTTGCCGTTCGGGAGATAGGCCGGATCGAGGTCGCTCCACATGTCATGGTGCGTCACCTGCCGCAGTCCGGTGCCGTCGGTTTTGATTTCGTAAATATGGATCGGTTCCTCCGAAAGCCGGAGGTCGTGCCCGATCATGCGCTCGTGCCCGACCGGCGGGGGCCAATTGTCGCGGTAATGAAAATTTTCCTGCTGTGCGTAACCGAACGCGATCCTGTCGCCGTCCCACCAGAGGTCGATCCCGCGGACATGCCCCGGCCCCAACTGCCCGTTGATGATCGGCGTCACCTTTTGTCCTGCGCCGTCGAGCGAAAACGGTTTTTCAAGGACGCAGATATCGCCGCCGGGCCGCGAAACCCAGGGCATGTGATTCAGGCAGATGTCGGGATAGGTCTGCTGCGTATAACGCTTGACGAACAGCAGCCGGTCGAAATCGGTCAACGGGTTCATGAAAACGAGCCGGCGACCCAGCCAACGCAGTTGCAGGTACTCTGCTTGAGTTTGGAGTGTGGAGTTTGGGGTGTGGAGTTCTTTTTCGATTTCGGACGTGTCAACTCCCTGCGACTTCAAATGAGTCAGCAGTTTTTCGATTTTTTCGCGTGTTTCCGCGATCGGATATTGATCCTGCAACACGGGGTCGCGTTTTCGTTTGGCGGTCGACCACTGGCTCAGGCTGCTTTGGTCGGCGGGGCGGTCGAGCGCAAGATTGACCGCCGGGTCGTCGAAGCCATAGACTTCGACCTCATCCAGGTGAAGGAAAATCGGGGCGTCGCTCGGAATTTGCAGCCGGAGATACCGGGCCGCGAGTTTGCCTTTTTCAAACGTGAGTTCGAGCGGTTTTGCGCCGGAAATTCCGCCGAAATGTTTGCCGCCGCAATCATGCGCGAGCGTCCAGTTTTTCGCGTCGTCCGAGGCGTAAATCCGCATCGTGTCGGCGTTGTGCAGCCCGGGCGCGTAATCCAGCCGGTTGTAAACGACGATCCGGGCCAGCGACACCGTGTCGCCCAGATCGACCTGCCACCACGGGTTCGGTTCCTGCGCGGTGTGAAAGGCGTAAAGCCCGTTTTTCACGCCGTCAACGGCGCCGGCGGCGTCCAATGACGTGGTGACGTTCGTCACGGCGCCGGCTTTGACCTCGCGCCACGATTCCGCCTGTTTGAGCCAGTCCGCTTCGATCATCTCCCGCGTCACGCCCGCGGTGACGGGTGCGTCGCCGATGAGGTTCGAGGCGGACAGTTGTGGCATTGCCATGATCGACAACGCCAAAAGACCTGCCGCGGCAAGGCATGTCATCAAACAACGTCGCGAATGAAATCGACAAAACGACAGGGAAAGGGAAGTGTCCGGCATGTTCATGTCCCTTGATCTGGAGAAAGGTTGGCGGCGGGAAATCAAAATACGAGCGGCTACGACGCAGCCGCCCCTGCATTATAGCCGAAATATTTCGCCGACGCAAACAAAAATGTCGGCGGAAACAATACAAGGTAGACGACCGATCTCCGAGCGGTCGGGTCGGCGACAGTC
>JAVBQX010000333.1:0-4832 GCA_031548645.1 Thermoguttaceae bacterium | reverse complement strand
TTGGCAAAATACAGGAATTGTCCCGTAGGGACAAGATATTGGTAGATTGAACGATCCCCCTGTTTTTATGCAACCCCGCAGGGGTTGGACATATCATCGGCGCAAATTCAATTTGTGCAACCCTTTCAGGGTTGATGGTTGTTGTAGGCGGCCCTCGTCTCTACCAATATTTGACCCCTACGGGGTCATTGCCGTACAAGATAAAACACCGAAGGTCAATTCGATAACTTTGTAGTAGCCGCTCGGAGATCGGCTACCCACCTTGGACAGACTTCGTAATGGATGTTTCCAAACACCAACACCGATCAATATTCGCGTTTGTGAATGCGTCCCTGGACGCGGAGCGGCAGCGACTGGATGCGGAGGAAACCGCCGGCGTCGGTCTGGTTGTAGGCCCCGCCGCCTTCCATCGACGCGATGCCCTCGTCGTACAGGCTGTTGACACTGCCACGGCTCACAACGTTCATGTTGCCCTTGTAAAGTTCGAGCGTCACGCTGCCGCTGACCGGTTTTTGCGTTTCCCGGATGAAAGCGAGCAACGCGTCCATTTTCGCGCAATACCAAAAACCGTTGTACACCATTTCGGCGACTTCCGGGGCCAGACGGTCACGCAGGTGCATCAGGTCGCGGTCAAGCGTCAATTGTTCGACCAGGCGGTGGGCCATGTACAGGATCGTCATGCCGGGGCTTTCGTAAACACCGCGGCTTTTCATGCCCACGAAGCGGTTTTCGACCATGTCGATCAGCCCGATTCCGTTTTGGCCGCCGATCGCGTTGAGCGTTTTGACGATGTCGATCGCCGACAGTTTTTTACCGTTGACCGCGACCGGCACGCCCGATTCGAAATCGACGGTCACGCTCTCAACTTTGTCCGGCGCGTCCTGCGGACGGGTCACCATGCCGAAATCGACCCGCTTGACGCCGTTGACGTCCAGTTTTTCAAGCTCGCCGGCTTCGTAACTGATGTGAAGGCAATTTTCGTCGCTGCTGTACGGCTTTTGGATCGACGCTTTGATCGGGATGTTTTTCTCGTTGCAGTAATTGATCATCTCCGTGCGGCCGGGAAACTGGTTGCGGAATTCCTCCATCCGCCACGGGACGATCATTTCGATGTCGGGGTTGAGAGCCTCGGCGGCAAGCTGGAAGCGGCACTGGTCGTTGCCCTTGCCGGTGGCTCCGTGCGCGTAAGCCGTTGCACCGACTTCTCTTGCCACTTGCAGCATGACTTTCGAAATGAGCGGTCGGGCGATGGAGGTGCCGAGCAGGTAGACCGCTTCGTATTTCGCCTGCCACTGCAAAACCGGGAACGCGAAATCACGGCAAAGTTCATCCTGCGCGTCGACAAAACGCACGGATTTCGCCCCGATGTTTTCGGCCTTCTTGCGGATGGCATCGCGGTCTTCGCACGGCTGTCCGAGGTCGACGTAAACCGCGTGAACGTCGTAACCTTTGTCCATCAACCAACCGAGAATGACCGACGTGTCGAGACCGCCCGAATAGGCGAGAACGCATGTTTTTGCCATGATAGCCCCCTGATTTTCCAATCGCATTTTTTGTTTTTGTCGAGATATGGAGCGGTCAGATAAACCTCCGCTCACTTTTTCAATTATAATGGCGCAAACCGTGTTGTCATGGTGCCGGTTCGCGAAATTGATGGAGAAAATCTGCGCCATCTCCCCTTTATTTCAGTGTGTGATTCGATACTTCTAATCGATAATCTTTTATCTGTTGAATTTTCCGCCCCATTTCATTTTTGCCAAAATCGCGTAAAATAGTCGCTGTCGAGAGGCGGCGGAATAAGATTTACGTTGCAAAATCATTGTTTTCGACATTTGTTTACTCACTTCACTGTTTTTCGAAAAATACGACAATAATCCTTTCGTCGAACCCCACATAATTATTGTGACCAAATTACTTGCCATTGAAACGACGGAAAAATGCGGCGGCGTTGCGGTGTCGCAGGATGGCAAGCTATTGCTGTATCGTGAGTTAAACACCGGCCAGCGAAGTGCGCAATCGCTGGTGCCGGCGATACAGGCGGCCTTGCAACAGGTTGATTGGTCCGCCAAATCGCTGGACGCCGTGGCCGTGGCCATCGGCCCGGGATCGTTTACCGGATTGCGGGTCGGGTTGGCGACGGCTCGAATGCTGGCCCATGTGATCGGCGCCAAATTGCTTGGTGTCAATACGTTGCAAGCCATCGCGGTGAATGCCTGCCTTGCCGGTGCGGGGGTTGAAGGGCAAACCATCACGATTGCCATTGACGCGCAGCGGGGGGAAGTTTCGGCCCAGACATTTCGGTTGGCACCGAGCCGACATTTTTCGGGGGAATTGTTTCCGGAACCGGTCGATGAGCGGCGTTTGCTGACTTTCGACGCATGGTGGAATTTAGCTGTAACTGACGTGCCGCCGATGTTCGCCGGACCGATTTTGCAGAAAATCACCGCCCGAAAACCGGAAAATGTCCGGCTGCTCGATGAATCGCTCTGGCAGCCGAACGCCGCCGGGGTTTCGCGAATCGCCTGGGAACGGCTTTTCGCGGGCGAGTCGGACGATTCGATGACTTTGCAACCGTATTACTCGCGTCCCAGCGCGGCGGAAGAAAAAAAAGCCGCGGGTTGCAAATAACTGTCGAAAATCAAAACACTCTATGATATTTTATGATTTCACGCAAAGCCGCAATGACGGCCAGGAACGCAAAGAAAATGAACTTTGCGACCTTTGTTTGCCTGGCGACTTTGCGTGAAAAATATATAACAAGCGAAAGGCGGAATCATGTCGCAGGAAAAAGCCATTTTAACGATTGACGGCAAGCAGATCGAGCTTCCCGTTTTGACGGGCACCGACGGCAGCAAGGCGGTTGACATCAGCCGGTTGTACGACGAGCACCGCGTGACCACGTATGACCCTTCGCTGGCCAACACGGGGCTTTGTCGCAGCAAAATCACCTTCATCGACGGCGACGCGGGTGTTCTGCGCTATCGCGGCATCCCGATCGAACAGTTCGACTACCCCAAACCGGATTTCGTCGAAGTGGCCTGGCTGTTGATTTTCGGGCGGCTCCCGAATCCGGACGAGTTGCTCGACTTCCGCGTTCGCCTGACGAACAACGCGCTGCTGCACGAAGGCTTGCGCCAACGCATCGAAATGTTGCCGCCGAGCGCCCCGCCGATGGCCAGTCTCTCGGCCGCGATGAGCGAAATGGCCTGTTATTACAAGAGTTACCTGACGCTCGACGACGACGAACAGTTCACCGAGGCCGCCGCACGCATGATCAGCACGGTGCGGACGATCGCGGCGTATTCCTACCGCCGCTCGCAGGGACTGCCGATCATGTACCCGGACCCGAAATTGCGTTACGTGGCCAATTTCCTGCACATGATGTTTTCGTATCCCTATTTGCAGTACGACATCACGCCGGAAATCGAAGACGCGCTGAACCTGATCCTCATCCTGCACGCCGACCACGAGCAGAATTGCAGCACGGCGACCGTCCGTGTCGTCGGTTCCTCGCAGGCGAACATGTTTTCGTCCTGTTCCTCGGGCGTCAGCGCGCTCTGGGGGCCGCTGCACGGCGGCGCGAACGTCAAGGTCATGGAAATGCTCGACAACATCTACGCCGGCGGCCTGACGCCGGAACACTGCATCGAAGCGGCCAAGGACAAGGCGAATCCCTTCCGCCTGTTCGGATTCGGACACCGCGTCTACAAAAATTACGACCCGCGGGCGAAAATCCTCAAGGCTTCGTGCGATAAGGTGTTCGCGCAGCTCAAGCACAACGACCCGCTGCTTGACATCGCGCGCAAACTGGAGGAACTTGCCTTGTGCGATCCGTATTTCGTCGACCGGAAACTTTTCCCCAACGTCGACTTTTACAGCGGCATCCTGCTCCGCGCGATGGGCATCCCGACAAACATGTTCACCGTGATTTTCGCGATCGGGCGTTTGCCCGGCTGGATCGCCCACTGGAAGGAACAGCATGACAACCCGACCAACCGGATCATCCGCCCCCGCCAGATTTACGAAGGGAACGACGTGACCGATTACACCCCGTTAAAAGAGCGGCAGTCGTAATCCCCCGTCGCGGTACAATATCGGCCTCAATCGACCATCGCAACCATCGAATCGAAATCCTTCGGCAATCGCGGGGTGATGTTTTCGCAGCCGGATTTCGTGATGAGAAAATCGTCTTCGATGCGGATGCCGCCCCAGCCCGGCAGGTAAATGCCCGGCTCGACCGTCATGACCATGCCCGGTTCCAGCGGCGTTTCGGTGATCGTGTTGAATCGCGGATTTTCGTGGATTTCCAGCCCGAGTCCGTGGCCGAGTCCGTGACCGAAATACTTGCCGTAACCCGCGTCACTGATGATCCCCCGGGCGACGGCGTCGACGTCGCAGCAACGCACGCCGGGCTTGATCGCGGCGACGGCTTCGAGGTGGGCCTTCAAAACGATGTCGTACAGCTTGCGGAGCTTGTTCGACGGCTTGCGGGCCGTGATGATCGTGCGTGTGTTGTCGCTCATGTAACCCTTGCAGGTCGCGCCCCAGTCGATGAGGAGCAGTTCGCCTTCGGCAACACGACGATCGCCCGGCACGGCATGGCAGAGCGAAGCCCATGGTCCGACGGCGACGATCGAATTGAAGCTCGTGCCATCGGCGCCGAACTCCTTCATCGCGTGTTCCAACTGGTTTTTGAGTTCGATTTCCGTCTGTTCGGCCCGCAATCCGGCCTTGAGACAGTCGAAAGCCCGCGCGGCGGCGACGCCGGCCTTTCGCATGAGTTCGACTTCCGAGGCGTCCTTGATCATGCGGAGCCGTTCGACCAGCCCCGA
>JAVBQX010000125.1:0-12287 GCA_031548645.1 Thermoguttaceae bacterium | reverse complement strand
GCGGGGTTGTAAAAATATTGGGGGGGACTCACGATCTACCGATATTTTGCCCCTACGGGGCAACAACAATACTGGCTCTAATGGGCCAATTTCCGTACTTTGCCAAAACAACCGAATCTTATTTCGATAACTTTGTAGTAGCCGCTTGGAGATCGGTTACCCACCTTTATGAATCCTACCCAGTCTGCTGTATCTGTGTATTTATCGAAATACTCCAAATTAAATCCATGCCGCAATTGACATCGCTGCTTGGATATACGATGATAGGGTTGACGCGGTTACGCGATTACCTGCACACTCTTTCGACGTTACGGCGAAAGGAAAAATCCTCACCAACGGATGAGAAAAATGATGCGTACATTGATTTTAGCAACACTGTCACTGCTTCTTTTCCCGTCTCTTTCCGCATGGAGTCCGGCGGACGAACCCGGCGAAATGCGTTCCATCGGTCTTGAGGAGCTGAAGATTTCCTCCGTCGAACAGAAAGTCGGTGCGCCGAGAATCAACGCGGGCTACACGGGCTCGCCTTTGTCGATCGGCAAGGTGCCGTTTCCGAGGGGAATCGGTTCCCATGCGCCGAGTCGGCTGGCTTTCGAGCTGGGTGGCTTGGCCGAACGTTTCACCGTGAGCGTCGGTGTTGACGATGGCAAAAAGGACGGGCTCGGCAGCGTCGAATTCATCGTGCTCGGCGACGGGAAAGAACTTGCCCGAAGCGGCGTGATGCGGGGTGGGGATTCGCCCAAAAAATTCGACCTCGACATCATGGGAGTGCGCGTGCTGACGTTGTCCGCCACTGACGCGGGAGACGGTTATGGCAGCGATCACGCCGATTGGGCCGAGCCGACGATTTTCGGGCGGAATTTACCGATCCCGATCCGAATTTCCGACGCGGAATGGAATCGGCTTGATGACGCCCAACTCCAATCGGGATACGTCGTGACCCAGATCGCGCCGGGAATCTGGCGGCTCCGGTTCGGGAGTCCCGAAAAATTCGTGCCGACGGAATGCCTGCGTTCCGCGCCGATTCGCATGGAAGGGCTGGAGCAAATGACCGCCGCGCCGCGGCTTCCCTGGAAAATGTCCGACATCAACGCGTACACCACCGGTCGCGGAACGGTGTTCGAGTTGCCGATGAATTCCGGCGAGCAGGTGTACGGCATGGGCAACAACATAGAAATATTCAACCAGACCAACCGCCGGAGCGTCGTTCGCGCGAGCGACCGTCCGGAGGAATTGCAGAACGACGCCCACGCCGCGGTGCCTTTCTTCGTTTCGAACAAGGGATACGGCGTCTTTGTCGATTCGGCGCGATACGTCTCGTTTTACGCCGGCAACGTGGCACTGGCGAAGAACTCCCCGACGGTCGAAACGCAAACGGAAAACCGCATTGAAACCGACGTCGCCGCCTTGTACCGGAACCGCGAAGTCGCCGACAAGGTCATGGTCATCGACGTTCCCGGTGCCGTCGAGGGGGCCGACATTTACATCTTTTCCGGCCCCACGATGCGGGAAGCGATTCAGCGTTACAACCTGTTTTCCGGCGGCGGGGCGCTTCCGCCGCTCTGGGGATTGGGCGTCGCCTATCGCAGCGCCGGAAAATTCACACAGGAAAAAGCGGTCCGATTGGCCAAACAATTCCGGGAAGACAAAATGCCATGCGACATGTGGGGATTTGAACCCGGTTGGCACACCAAGGCGTATTCCTGTTCCTACGTCTGGGACGAAACGCGATTTCCCGATCCGGCGGCCATGGTCCGCGATTTGAACACCTTGGGGTATCACGTCAATCTTTGGGAACACGCTTTCGTCAATCCGCTTGCGCCGTTCTACGAGAAGATGCTTCCGTGGTCAGGCAATTACATGGTTTGGGGCGGATTGGTCCCAGATTTTATGATGACCGAAGCTCGCGACATTTACATGGATTATCACAATCGTGTGCTGATCGACATCGGAATCGAGGGCTTCAAAATCGACGAATGCGACAACCAGCCGCTTTCGCCGACCCCGTGGTCGTTCCCGGAATGCACGCGTTTTCCTTCCGGCATGGACGGCGAACAGATGCACGCCATGTTCGGGCAGTTGACGCAAATGCTGTTCGACAGGGAATTCAGCAAACGCAACCACCGGACATACAACCAGGTTCGCGCGACGCACGGTTTGGCCTCGCCGCTGCCCTTTGTCGTTTACAGCGACGCCTATAAGCATGAGAACTACATCCGGGCCATCGGGAAAAGCGGTTTTTGCGGGACGCTTTGGACCCCGGAATTGCGGGACGCCGCGTCATCGGAAGACATGATCCGTCGCATGCAATCGGTGGTCTTTTCCGCCTTGGCACAGGTCGACTGCTGGTACATGGACAACCCGCCGTGGTTCAACATCAACAGGAAAGCAAATAATGAAGGACAGCGTCACGAAGACGCCGACGAAAATACGCGGATCGTGCGCGACCTCATGAACCTTCGCATGAGCCTTGTGCCCTACCTGTATTCGGCATTCATGGATTACCACCTTCGCGGCGTTCCGCCGTTTCGGGCCGTCGTGACCGATTATCCCAACGATCCGGAAACCTGGAATCTCGATTTGGAATATCTCGTCGGGCCGTCCCTGCTCGTTGCGCCGGTCACGGCGGGGCAAAACGCGCGGGACGTTTACCTGCCGGAAGGCGAGTGGTTCGATTTTTGGACCGGGGAGAAGTTCGCCGGGAAGCAGAAAATCCGCATCGAAGTTCCGCTGGAAACAATTCCGGTCTTCGTCAAATCCGGTACGCTTCTGCCGCTGGCGAAACCGCTTCAGCACATTCCCGGCGACGCGTGTTTCGAAATCAACGTCCGCGTTTATGGCGACGGTGCGACGCCGTTCGTGCTTTATGAAGACGACGGGGAAACCTTCGATTACGCACAAGGCAAGCAAAATGAAATTCTCCTGAAATGGCAAAACGACGCCGGCTCGGGTTCCGTCACGAAATCGGGAAGCTGGCAGACCTCTCCCCGTTATGAGATCAAGGAGTGGAAACAGTGGAAATGAAAACGGAGTCAATATTACAAAGTTATTGGGTTTCGATATATTTTGTCTTGTACGGCCATGACCCCGTAGGGGTCAAATATTGGTAGAAAATGAGGCCCCCCATACTACAATCATCAACCCTGAAAGGGTTGTAAAAATTAAACCCGCGCCGATATATCCAACCCCTGCGGGGCTGCATAAAAACAGGAGGGGGATCGCTCAATCTGCCAATATTTTGTCCCTACGGGACAACTCCTGTATTTCGCCAAAACAAACGAACCTTATTTCGACAACTTGGTACCAGACTGATGAATACGTCAACAAATCCCTACTCGTATCACGAATCGCTCAAAGAAGACACGATCAATTACCGTTATGTCTGGCGAATCTGCCTCGTCGCGGCGATGGGCGGTTTTCTCTTCGGTTACGACTGGGTCGTGATCGGCGGGGCGAAACAGTTTTACGAGGCGTTTTTCGGCATCACCGGAAAAGACAACGCCTTCTGGCAGGGCTGGGCCATGAGCAGCGCCCTGTTCGGCTGCATTTTCGGGGCCATGCTCTCCGGCGGTCTCAGCGACAAGCTCGGCCGCAAAAAACTGCTGATCTTTTCCGGCTTCCTTTACACGCTGTCGGCGGTCGGGACCGGGCTCGCTTGGGATTTCAGCTCGTTCAACGTGTTCCGCGTCATCGGCGGCGTCGGGATCGGCCTTTCGTCGAATCTTTCGCCGATGTTCATTGCGGAGACTTCACCGGCGGCCTCCCGCGGTCGATTCGTTTCGATCAACCAATTGACCATCGTCATCGGGATACTTTCGGCCCAGATCATCAATTTGCTGATCGCCGAAAAAGTGGCCGAAAGCGCGACCACGGCCATGATCCTTGAAAGCTGGAACGGTCAAACCGGCTGGCGCTGGATGTTCGCGGCGGAAGCGTTTCCGGCGTTCGGATTTTTCGTGCTGATGTTCTTCGTGCCGGAAAGCCCGCGATGGCTCGTCAAAAACGGTCGGCCGCAAAAAGCGGAAAAAATTCTCACTCGCATCGGCGGCGAAAGTTACGCCGCTTCGGAAGTCCGTGAGATTCAGGCAACCATTTCCGCCGAGGAAACGTCGCATGTCCGGTTCGGCGATCTCTTCGACAAACGGCTTTTCCCGGTGCTTTTGCTGGGAATTTATCTCGCCGTGTACCAGCAGTGGTGCGGCATCAACGTCATTTTCAATTACGCGGAAGACATTTTCAAGGCCGCCGGTTATGACGTCAGCGCGATCCTGTTTACCATCGTCATCACGGGCATCGTCAACCTCGTGTTCACCTTCGTCGCGATCGCCACGGTCGACAGGCTGGGACGAAAACCGCTCATGCTGTTCGGGGCCTCGGGTCTGGGAATCATTTACGCCCTCATGGGCGCCGGTTACTTTTTCGGCGTCCGGGGCCTGCCGATGCTCGTGCTCGTGTTGCTGGCCATCGCGTGTTATGCGATGACGCTTGCCCCCATCGTTTGGGTCGTCATTTCCGAAATCTTCCCGAACAGGATTCGCGGAGCGGCCATGTCGACCGCCGTGCTGTTCCTTTGGATCGGCTGCGCGGCGTTGACGTTTACCTTCCCGCTCCTGAACGCCGCGTTCCAGGCGTCCGGCACGTTTTGGATCTACGGCGCCATCAGCGTCGTCAGCTTTTTCGTCATTTACAGATTCCTCCCGGAAACCAAGGGAAAATCCCTCGAACAAATCGAGGCCCAGTGGTCGGGCCCGACCGGGACGTGATGGCATGAAATCCAACAACGTCATGAAATCCAACGATTCCCCTTCGTGTCCGGCGGCTTCCCGGTCGCGTATTGAAGAGACGTGCAATCATTGTGAGCCGGACCGTTTACCCGTCGATTTCGGCGGATGCGGTCAAACCGGAATGCAGGTCAGCATGGTGTACCGGCTCCGGCAGCATTTCGGGCTCGACGCCCCCGGAACGCCGGTCAAGGTGATCGAACCGTGCCAAATGCTCGGAGAAATCGCCGACGATCTGGCCGAACGGCTCGGTTCCGATACCGTCCCGCTTTCCGGAACGGGAACCGTGTTCGGCTTTCCGCAGGAAAATTTCAGGGAATTTCGTTTGCATGACGGAACGCCGACCCTGGTCCCCGCCGGTTTCAACACGCAATACGAATCCGAGGGGCAACTGTACCTGTATCCCTGCGGCGATAAAACCTGCAAACCGAGCGGCATCATGCCCGCCGGCGGCTTCTATTTCGACAGCATCGTGCGTCAGGAACCGATCGTCGAGGAACGCCTGAATGCAGAAGACAATCTGGAGGAGTACGTTCCCCTCGCGGAAGCGGAAATGGAACATTACGGCAGCGCAGCGACCCGCTTGTTCGAGACGACGGATCGCGCCATGTTTTGCAGTCTTCCGGGGCTTTCCTTCGGGGACGTCGCCCGGGTGCCGGGGGCCTCTCTGCGGCATCCGAAAGGGATTCGCGACATCGCCGAATGGTATGTCAGCCTGGCGACTCGGAAGAAATACATCCACGAGATATTCGAAAAACAGACGGAAATTTCTCTGCAAAACCTGGAACGTCTGCACCGTGCGGTCGGAAATAAAATCTCGGTGATTCACACGAGCGGTACGGACTTCGGAACGCAAAACGGGCCGTTTCTTTCCGTGAAAACGTTCCGGGAACTGTTCCTGCCCTACCAGAAACGGATCAACAGCTGGATTCACGCCAATACGACTTGGAAGACGTTCATGCACTGTTGTGGCGGCATCCATCCGCTGCTGGACGCCATTGCGGAGGCGGAATTCGACATTCTGAACCCGGTTCAATGCAGCGCCGCCGGCATGGACGCGAAAACGCTGAAAAAGGAATACGGCGACACCTTCGTTTTCTGGGGCGGCGGTGTCGACACACAAAAAACCCTGCCGTTCGGCAAGCCGGAGGATGTTTACCGCGAAGTTTGCGAACGCATCGAAACCTTCGCGCCGGGCGGCGGATTCGTCTTTACGTCGATCCACAACGTGCAGACGCTTACCCCGCTGGAAAATCTTTTGGCCATGTTTGACGCACTGAAAAAATACACGCGATTGGAATGATTGATCATGCCACGATATATAGTACGATATGGAACGATGCGGCTCTTGGGGATTTTCACGTCGCCCGAGGACGCGATTTATCCGCGCGGAACGAAGTTGATCATCCGCACCAGCCGCGGTCAGGAAACAGGTGTTCTGCTCACCGAAGTCACGGAACACAATCTCGCGATGCTGCCCGACAATCTTGAAGAAGACCGCATCATCCGCGTCATGACCTCCGAAGACGAGCTGGAGGAAAAACGTATCCGCAAAAACGAAGCCGGGGAATTCGCCCGCTGCAAGGCGACCATCCTGCGTGTCGGGCTGGGCGGCGACATGAACCTCGTGCGGATTGAGCATATTTTCGGCGGTGAGCGAATCATCGTGTATTACGTGGCCGACGGTCGTGTCGATTTCCGCGAACTGGTCAAGGCCTTGGCCTCCGAATTCCAGACGCGGATCGAAATGCGTCAGATCGGCGTGCGTGACGAAACGAAGCTGCTTTCCGATTTCGGCGATTGCGGAATCGAATGCTGCTGCAATTCCTATTTGGTGGCCATGCCGCCGGTGTCGATGAAAATGGCGAAAATGCAGAAGGCCACGCTCGACCCGACGAAAATCTCAGGCCGTTGCGGGCGGTTGAAATGCTGCCTGCGCTACGAGTACGACATTTATCTTGATTTGGCGAACCAGCTTCCCGGAATCGGCAAACGGGTCGTCACGCCCGACGGACCGGGCCGCGTCAGTTCGCACGAGATTCTGCAACTGAAACTCTGGGTCGACCTGCGCGACCAACGGAAACTGTTCGACGCGGTCGAGGTGCAGCTCGCGCCCGGCGAACAACGCGGCAACGATCCGCCCGGGGAACTGTCGGAATGAATGCAAACAATCCGGCCGGCCCGACGAAATCGAAACGTCGACGGAGAAATTGCGCGGTATTGATCGCCGTGCTTTGTGCGATTGTTGCGATAATGTTTTTGTTGCGGGACACGGAATGGTTTCGGACGTTGGTCGTTCGGACGGCTCCCCAAACGTTCTGGCGGAAAGACGGCGACACGGTGATCAAATACCGCGTGCGCGATTATCGCGTGCCGTGGTCGGAGCAACTGCTTGCGGCAGTCGCGTTTGCGCGGGAGCAGGGTGACCTCTTGTATCTCGAAGACACCCCGGCGACGAATTTCGCCAGAAATCGCGGAAACGTCAAACCGCTTGGCATCCCCGAATCGGAACTTGTCGCACTGCGAAAAGTGACCGCCTTTCTCGACGAACACTGTGTTCCGCAAACGCGAAATATTGACGCGTCGGAAGACCAACGCGTCTTTCCGACGGTCGAGATCGTCGCGGAAGCCAAACGCCTTTTCGACGAAGTGCTTGCCGAACATCCGCGGCTGTTTTACGTGCATTACCTGCTCGGCGTTCTGGCGAGGGAGCAGGGGGACGCCTCATTCGCGGAATATTTCGCCGAAGCGTTAGCGAGCGCCGATTGCGTCGTGTTGTGCCCGATGATGGCGATTGACAAGCGCTCGGGCGAAATCGCGCCGGTCGCGGAAACATGTTTCCCGGCGGGTGTCACGACGAAGCATCGCACCAAAGAGGGGGACGAAATTTCGCTGTGGTATCCCGAGGTCGAAACCGACCGAAACGGGCTGATTCGTTTGCCCGTGTACCGCGAAATGTCAGCCGGACTCGCGTTGGAAGCGGTCGATACGGACGGCGTGCGTAAAACGGTCGAAACTTTCGGCCTGCGTGACATCGCTAGGCCATATCGCATCGGGCTGTATGTCCCCGTCGTGCTTTCGGGCGAACAGCGTTCGCAATTGACCTGCCTGCCGGGCCGCGAAGAGGAACTGCGTTACGCCAAGCGGCAGATACTCGCAAATCACCCATTGGACGGCCTTGCGGCTGATGACGCGACGCTCGCTGGATTGGGGCTCGCGTTGGAAAAGCCGAATCGTTTTACTGCAACCAAAGGCGGCGTTCTCATGGCGGCGCCCCGCTATGCGAACGAATTCGGTGATTTGCATTTTCGCGGTCTGACCCGCACGGAACTGACGGAACAACTCCGGCGACAACGTGCCGCCATCGCACCGGGAGATATTTCGTCATTCACCGTTTCCGACGGCGATAATTTCATCGTCTCGCGAAACGACGGCCGAACGTTTTTGTGCCGGTATCTCGTCAACGATGAACCAAATCAAGTCGGCGTTCTTGCCGCCTGGGACTTGGGATGGGTTTCACATTGAATTCACGAGCCGTGATCTGCGATCACGGACACTTGCCGCCCCATCATTTGAACAATGCGCGAATGTTTTCCCAGCCGCGTTGCCAGAGATGCTTGAAATTGAGCTCGCCGGAACGGACGATGAACCAGTCTTTCATGAGGATGCCGCGTTTGAGCTGTTTTTTCATGCGAGTCATGGGTACGCCGGGCAGGTTCATGCAGGCTTCGTGTTCGTCGAATTTCATCCAGACTTCGTTCGAGGCTCCGTTGTAAAGGTTGTATTTGTCAGCGATGTGGAACAGCCTCGCGCCGGGCAGGGGCGTGCAGAACTGCCAGGACATGTAGCTGACGGCCTTTTTCCCGAACATATTCCAGACCCATTTGAGCGAACGGTCGACTTCCTCGGGCGTTTCAAAACAGAGTTCGTCGTTTTCCTCCCAGGCCTGGTACAACATCATGAAGGCGAACACCTTGATTCCGGCCCGGGACAGGGTGATCGCGGCGTTTTCGATCTGCGACACGGTGACGGTCTTGCCGATGCCCTTCAAAACGCGGTCGTTGGCGCTTTCGACCCCCAGGTGGATCATCCAGCAGTTGATCGAAGCCAACGCCTTCGCGAATTCCTCGTTCACCTTGTCGGCCCGCAGGTTGCACTGGAAATAAAGGTCCTTGTAGCCGAGGTTGCGGATGGCGTCGCAAAGCTTCATGGCCCAGTCGATGCTGAAATTCATTTCATCGCTGCTGAGATAAATTTCACGAACGCCGCGCGAGTAGAGCAGTTTGATTTCCTCGCAAATGTTTTCCGCCGAACGCGAACGGAGCCAGGGTTTTTGCAGCTTCCAAATCGGTTGCGAGCAGAAGGAACAGTAAAATGGACAGCCGCGGCTGATCAAAAGCGAGCTTTCGACCGGCTGCTTTTTCAGGTACATGCCGGGATAATCCTTGAAATCGATCAGGTCCCACGCCGGGAACGGAATGTCGTCCAGATTTTTGACCAACGGGCGGTTGGGGTTGCGCACGTACATTCCGTCGTTTAGCCAGGCGATGCCTTCGATCGGGCCGAGGTCCGGGGCGGAACTTCCCATGTAGGAGCCCACCAGTTCGGAAAACGTGCGTTCGCCTTCGCCGACGCAGACGGCGTCAAAAGGAAATTCCTGCAAAACCTCTTCCGGCATCGCCGTCGGGTGCGGGCCGCCGGTGATGAATTTCGCCTGCGGGGCAACTTCCTTGACCGCGCGAAAGGTTTCCAACGCCCGCTTCGTCGATTTCGAAGTGAACCCCAACCCGTAGATCGCAGGGTTATAGTCCTTGACGAAATTGATGTGTTCCTGGAGCGTCAGGTTCGGGCCGAGGTAATCCACCTGAACATCGGCGCCGTAGTCGTGCCGGATGGTCCCGGCCAGATATAGCAGGCCGAGATTGGAATAACTTCCGTCGATATTCGTGCCTTTGACCGGTTGATCCGCGAGTAAAATTTTCATCATGTTGATATAGTTAATTGAAATAGTAAATATTGGCCAATGCCCTTGAAAGCCAGCACTTACATTGTAGCTATTAACGCGTCATTATAAGGGAATTGATACAATTGCCAAAGTGTATGAAATATCACTTAATGTTATTCCGGTTTCCGCGGAGTGCGTTCCCATTCCTTGGGACGCCAGAGCAGGAGTGATTTTGCGGCGATTTCCAAATATTTGAGTACAAACACAGGGATGAGGAACAAAAATTTGATCCTGCGCCGGGTCAACCCGAGCGTCAATATGCCCAGCATGACGTAAAACAAATATAAAACGACGGTTCCGCCCCAGATGCCGAGCAACAGATTCGAGAGGAAAGAGGGAAAAAGCCAAACGCAAAGCAACGTCAGTAATCCCGCGAGGCAAATCTGACAAAACACGATCGGGCGGCTGATGTATATCATGGTTACCGCGGCGTCGAGGGCGAGCAGATTGCCCCGGAATATCCCTTTTTTCAACAGCGAACCGACGGAACACCAGATGGCCTGCAATCCGCCGAATACCCAACGCGTGCGTTGTGTCGCAAGTTGCGCCGTGTCCGTGGGAAACGGGGAAACCAGCCCGGCGTCGCCGACGAAAACCGGTTTGACGTCGTTTTCGATCAAATGAAAGCAATATTCAAAATCTTCGTTGAGCCCGCGTGATTGCCAGGGAAATCGTTCCAAAATGGCGCGGTGCAGCACCATGCCGGACCCAATGAGAAAACTCGGAAGTCCCAATTTCGACTTGGGCCAATAAAACAGCAGGTTTTCAATTGTCCGAGCCAGCGATTGGCAATAACTCCCGAACGATTCGTCGGAATTTGCGACAAGATAGGGCAACTGGATAACCTGCCGTCCACGAACCAGCTCGAAATCACAGGCTTTCAGCGACTGCGGGTCGAGGTAACAATCGGCGTCAAGAATCATAACCGCATCGGGGTTGGTTTCGAGAACCTGCGGAATGGCCCATTCGAGGGCCTCGCCTTTGCCGCGTTTTTCGTCATTGAAACGCTCAAGACAGGTCACGGCGCATTCCCGCGCGATCGCCGCCGTGTCGTCGGTACAGTTATCCGCGATAACCGTTACGGAATACAATTCTTTCGGGTAATCAATGGCAAGGCAGCATTCCAAAACGGGCCGCAATCCAATAGATTCATTATGCGCAGGAATCAAAATGGCAATTTTTTGAGTCGGCGTTTGCGAAAACTGCCGTTTTTTGCAAAAAAAGACGGAAATCAAAGCAAAAAACACCTGATACACGGCCCCAAAAGCTGCGATACAGGTGGCCGCAAAAGCCAGTATGAGGATGACAACCTGCCAAAAAATCATAATATCGTTTACTATGTTTGTATTTATTGTGCGGCCATAATGACCGTTGGCAAAACATAGCTTATCATCGGATGTTCGCCGGTGACTAATGACGATAATTTCGTTTTGTGGGCAAGGCCACTAAACAAAAACACAGGTATTACGACATCGCCGCGACCAGTTCGTCGACCGTCGTTCGACCGCCAAGAATGGGGCAGACTTCGTTTTCGACGTACTCGTGATTCTGCCGCGAGGTCGCGCCGCAGGCGTCGATCGCCATCCGGACGTTGTAACCGAGGTCGTACGCCGACCATGCCGTCGCCTGGGCGCAGACGTTGGTCAGGAATCCGGCGACGATCAGATTTTTGACCCGCATTTTCTTCAAAATGTCGTCGA
This sequence comes from Thermoguttaceae bacterium, assembly GCA_031548645.1. Lineage (GTDB taxonomy): Bacteria > Planctomycetota > Planctomycetia > Pirellulales > Thermoguttaceae > WRMR01. Next base: position 801 of record JAVBQX010000125.1, on the reverse strand, counting down.
GGCAGGTGTTCGTGAAAGCGCTGAGGGCCCGCTTGTTCTGCAAAACGGTTTCGCCTTCAAGCGGCCGTAATTCCGAAATGATTTCGTGGCCCCAGGTGCCCGGCTCGAACACGCCGCCTTGTCGCACATTGGCGATCAGCCCGCAAATCGTGCAATGATCGACCCAGATCGTGTCGAGCGAAAACGGGCAATGTATCACCCGGGCCCCTTTCGACCGGGCCGCGTCGAGCAGACGCTTCGCGTTGGCCACCGTGCCGACCCGCGTCATTTCGTCCCGGACCAAACCGTGCAGTTTTCCGCCTTCGGTGCAGAAATCGTTTTGAAACTCAATAAAAATCACCGCCGTTTCCGATGCGTTCATGATGGTTCCCTTCGTGTAAAGTGTGTATTGACGAGCCGTAATTTGCGATCACGGATTATCCCTATCCGCGAGCTCTATCGGCTGCGATTCCCCGCCTCGGCCCATTGCACGAAATCGGGCAACTCCTCGTCCGGGAGCGCCGCGGCGGCTTTGAGGCTTTCGGCGACCGGGGCCGGGATGCGTTCGCGCGTATGCCGTTGAATCAGCTCGTGATGGTTCTGGATGATGCAATGCCGTCGCGGGCGTTTCATCGCGGTCGACATTCGCTCCCAAATGACGGGCATCGGCTCTTCGGTGACGTTGCCGAACGAAAGCGGCGTGAAATCGCAGGGGCAAACTTCGCCGGCGGCGTCGATGAACAGGTGCCGCGTGCCGCCGGAGCAGCCGAACAGTTCGGGGCTTTCGATTTCGTTGAACGCGCAGACTTTCGTTTGATGCGT
>JAVBQX010000163.1:0-6272 GCA_031548645.1 Thermoguttaceae bacterium | reverse complement strand
GCGGGGTTGTAAAAATATTGGGGGGGACTCACGATCTACCGATATTTTGCCCCTACGGGGCAACAACAATACTGGCTCTAATGGGCCAATTTCCGTACTTTGCCAAAACAACCGAATCTTATTTCGATAACTTTGTAGTAGTGCTTTGGAAATCTTAAAAATGGGATGACGTTTTCGCAATTCTGCGGCGGTCTCGGCGAGACCGCCCTACCTGATGGGTTGCGCTGCTGAAAAAATGAGGTTGGATTTGTGAGAAACAACGAGGTCGAGGACGGGTTTTCGGACGAGGAATTCGCCGATGACGAACTTCTCGAAACGATGCCCGACGACGCGGCGGATGATCGTGTGGGCGAAACCGTCACGCGAACGGTCGAAGACGACGAGTCCGGCTGGCGGCTCGACCTGTACCTGGTGCATCATTTCCCGAAATACAGCCGGATGATGATCCGCAAGGCGATTCAATCGGACGGCGTGCAGGTCGACGGACGCGGCGGCAAAACCGCGTATCGTCTCAAGCCGGGACAGCAGGTTTCGTTCACGCCGCCGGACATTCCGCGCGAAGCTCCGCAGGCGGAAAACATCCCGCTCGACATCCTGTACGAAGACGACGACCTGATCGTGATCAACAAACCGGCGGGCATGGTCGTGCATCCCTCGCGCGGGCATTGGTCGGGAACGCTCGTCAGTGCCTTGGCCTGGCATTTCGCCGGACGTCTCAGTACCGTGCGAGGACCGTCACGACCGGGAATCGTACACCGGCTCGACCGCGACACTTCCGGGGCGATACTCGTCGCCAAGAACGACATGATTCACGGTCGGCTCGCGGCGCTGTTCCAGGAAAAGCGCATTCGCAAGGAATATTTCGCCCTCGCGTGGGGGGCCCCGAACCTCGACCGTGACATGATCGACCAGCCGATCGGGCATCACCCGAAACATCGCGAAAAAATGGCGATTCTCCCGCACGATCCTGAAGCGAAACAGGCCCTGACGTTTTTTGAGGTCATCGAACGCTTCCGCGGCGTCACGGCCATTCGCGCCCTGCCGAAAACGGGCCGCACGCACCAGATTCGGCTGCACCTGGCGCACATCGGCTGCCCGATTTTGTGCGACACGCTCTACGGCAAGCAGTCGCGGATCACGCTTGCGGAAATCGAAGGCAAACCCTCTTCCGGCCCGCCGCTGCTGGCACGCCAGGCCCTGCACGCGCATCGACTCACCTTCGAACATCCCGAAACGGGCAAAACGCTCGAAATCGTCGCGCCGATTCCTGACGATCTCCGGCAAACGCTTGAAGCCGTTAAAACATTCCGCGGTTTGGGCTGAGGTTTTTGCCGAAAAAAGATCAACAAATTCGCAAAATCTTGAATTTCACGAAATAAGCCAATATAATGACCCGGTTGGCGTTGATTGTCGTGATCGTTGGTGAAGTATTTTTAATCCGTGACGTCTTGTATGGCCTCGACGATATTAATGTCGTGTCCCAACGAACTTCGCAGAAAATTCGGAGTGTTGATCTATGTTTTTACTAGAAAATTATTGGCTGGCCATTTTCTTTTGTTTCGTGACGATGCTCTGCTGGGGGTCTTGGGCCAATACCCAGAAGCTTGCCGGCAAGACCTGGCGTTACGAGCTGTTCTATTGGGACTATGTCATTGGCGTGTTCCTCACGGCGTTGATTTTCGCCGTCACGATGGGGAGCACCGGGGAGCACGGCCGCGGGTTCATGGCGGACCTGGCCCAGGCGGAGATCGGGCCGATGGCCTCGGCGTTCATGGGCGGGGTGGTTTTTAATATCGCCAACATTCTCCTCGTGGCAGCGATTGCCATTGCCGGCATGTCGGTGGCTTTTCCCGTGGGGATCGGGCTCGCCCTCGTGCTGGGAGTCATCCTCAACTACGCCGCAAAGCCCGAAGGCAATCCGACGCTGCTGTTTCTCGGGATCGCTCTCGTGGCCGCGGCCATCGTGATCAACGCGCTGGCTTATCGAAAACTTCCGGGCCAGCAGAAGGGGGTCTCGACGAAAGGCCTCGTTCTCTCGGTCGCTTGCGGCGTCCTGATGTCGCTGTTCTATTATTTCGTCGCCAATTCCCTTGCGGGCGTCGTGCCCTCCGACGGCGGAAGCACGCTCCTGTTGACGGTGCAAAACCTCGAAAAAGGGACGCTCGAAGCCGGCAAAATGACCCCTTACACGGCCAACCTGATCTTCACCGTCGGCATCCTGATCAGCAATATTTTCGTCAATACCTATGTCATGAAAAAACCTTTCGTCGGAACGCCGGTTCGGCCCGGCGACTATTTCAAAGGCGGTTTCAAGGATCACATCTGGGGTGTGATCGGCGGCGGCATCTGGGCCATCGGGATGACCTTCAACGTCATCGCCTCCGGCGTCGCGTCCCCGGCGATCGCCTACGGACTGGGCCAGGGTGCGACGCTGATTTCCGCGATTTGGGGCGTCATGATCTGGCGGGAATTCCGCACCGCCCCCAAAGGCACGGAAAAAATGCTCGCCGCCATGTTCGCGTTTTTCATCGTGGGCCTGGCGCTGCTGATCTGGGCCAAAGTGTAAAACGCATGACCGTAACAGGAATATTTTGACGGGATTTATTTCACGCAAAGTCGCCAAGCAAACAAAGAACGCAAAGGGTAACACAAAATTTTTATCACAAGGAACACCAAGTGATTCACAAAGGACTCAAGGAAGGCAGTCCCCATATATTTCTTTGTGTTCCTTGTGAAAAACCTTGTGGACTTTGTGGTTGAATATTAAACATTGCGATCTTTGTTTTCTTTGCGACTTTGCGTGAAATCCCTTTCATTTTGATTAACGAATAAAGTATATTATTTGGTGAATATTCATGAAACAGGCGAAAATACTGGTCATCGGAAGCTCCAACACCGACATGGTGGTCAAATCGGACAGGCTTCCGCAACCGCGCGAGACGATCATCGGCGGGACTTTCGTACTCGCCGCCGGCGGCAAAGGGGCCAATCAGGCCGTCGCTGCGGCGCGGATCGGTGGCAACGTGACGTTTATCGCGAAGGTCGGCACGGACATTTTCGGCGATCAGGCGATTGAGAATTACCGCCGGGAAGGAATTGATACGGCCCACATTTTGCGGACTTCCGAACACGCGACCGGCGTGGCGCTGATCCTCGTGGACGACCGGGGCGAAAACATGATTTCCGTCGCGTCGGGGGCCAACGAATTTCTTTCGCCGGCGGATGTGGAAAAGGCGGAAGCCGTCATTGCCGGCGCCGACGTGGTGGTGACGCAGCTTGAAACGCCGGTCGAGACGCTGCTCGCGACGACGCGGTTGTGCCGAAAACACAACGTGCCGCTTGTTTTGGATCCGGCCCCCGCACCCCAGCGGTCGTTGCCGGACGAGATTTTTCGGGGTATCGCCTGCATCAAGCCGAACGAGGTGGAAGCCGAGCAGTTGACCGGAATCAAGGTCACCGACATTTCCTCCGCACAAAAAGCCGCCGATGTTCTTTTGCAAAAAGGCGTCAAAGCGGCCCTGATCACCTTGGGCAGCCAAGGGAGCCTTTTGGTGGAAACGCCGGGCAAAGGCACGGTGATCGCGGCCTACCTGGTGAAGGCCGTCGATTCCACCGCCGCCGGGGACGCGTTCAGCGGCGCATTGGCCTACGGCATTTCCCGGGGCCAAACCCTGCTCGAATCGGCCCAAACCGCGTCCGCCTACGCCGCCCTCAGCGTGACAAGACTCGGAGCCCAACCGTCCCTGCCGACGAAAGACGAACTGGAAAACTTTCTGGTATCCACCCGCCGCTGAACCGCATCGACGCCGTTTCAACGAACCGTGATCGTTCCGACGTCAAACGGGTCATCGCTTCGGCCGCCGGGTTGGAAACGAAAATCGCCAATCCGGCACTGTCTCTATTGCTTTTCCAACGCACTTATCGAATGGCGATTCGATAAACTCTGCGTTATCTTGATCTTACGGCGTCGGAGTCGGTTCCTGTGCGGGGGTTGGTTCAGGCGTAACATCCTTCGTCGATTCGCCTTCGGTCGATTCTGTCTGAGCGGCTTCCTGTTGCGCGGGTTCTTCCGGCTTCTGATCTTCCGGAAGCGTCAGGCCGGGATCGAAAGACGGCGTTCCGTCTTCCGTTTGAAAACGGTCCAGCAATGATTGAATATCGTCTCCGGGCGTGATCGTCGTGTCCAAATTGCCGAGCGGCCCGGTCGTTTCTGGAGTTTTCAAGTCGGGAACGAACAGCTTGGGGTCGGCATCGCGGTATTGCGTGAGAAAAGAGCCTGCGAGGGGACGATTGAGCCACTGGAGCTGCGGAGCGGCCAATTCATGATAGGCGCCGTCGGGCCAGGTTTTGCAAAGTCTTTCGTAAAGGCCCTTTGCGTCGACAATATACTCACCTTCCTTGAGAGCGGCCAGCGACTCGTTGGTTTGGGCCAGGCCCCAGACGGCACTTTCGGCCAAATCCTGTTGCTTCAGATTGAATTTATCGGCCGTCGTATAAAATTCAAGGGCTTTTTCATAACCGGCGATGGCTTCGTCGCGTTTGCCTTCGGTCAACGCCTGAAATGCTTGATTGAAGTAAACGTCACCAATCAAAAGGCTTATCGTTGCGTGATTGGCCCCGGACGGATATTTTTTCAGGTAGTCCTGCGCGACATTGTCAAATTGCTTGGCATCAAGCGTTGCCGAGTTGTAGGAGGAAAGTTGGCGAATGTCATTATAAAAATCCAACCTGTTTCCTGTAGCAAATTTCCGCCAGACCAAAACAATCAAAACGGCAATCAAAATCACCATGACGATCCGCATGATCGTGGCGGAATGCGTTTTGGTTTGCGAGACGCTGTTTTCAAGAATTCTTGCCAGACTGTTTTGCGACAGTTTATGGCGACGTTCATTTTTCATGTGAAACCCCTCGACAAGGCGATGTGAGCTGACGTAATTGCGCCGGAAATTGCCACAATACCGACAATCCCGCTGATTTTCATAGTTTGTCAAGTATAAGAATTGCCGCGGCAATCGTCAACCCCAACACCGCCCTGCTTTTGTCAACGTTTACTCCCTCACGACGGTCACGCCATCGGGGAGGTTGAATTTCGATTTGATTCCGCCGTTCGCCGATTTTTCGTGTCGCACAAAGATCGGCCCGCGCGGCGTGGGGACGGTTCCCTCGACCCAGTCGAGATCGCCCAAAAACGGCTTGATCGTCACGGTTTCAAAGCCGGGCGAAGCCGGTTGCACGCCAAGCACATGGGCACTGAGCCATGCCGCGGGGCCGGACGCCCAGCCGTGGCAAAGCGAATGCCGCAGCCCGACGTAGCAATAGGCCCCGTGGTCGGCGTGCAGGCTCTTGAGCCCCGTGGGCGTCAGCTCGTCTACGCGTCCGGAACCTTCGAGCCAGGCGAGGTCGAAATCCTCCCAGAAGGTCGTCGCGCCGGCGTCCATCATGCCGCCCCAATACTTGCGGATGACGTCCATCGCCACTTGTTCCTCACCGCCGACGGCGAGCGCTTCGAGCATGTAATAGCCGTAAAAGGTCGAAAAGCCTTTCGCGCCGCCCTCGGCCACGACGGCCACGTTCGGCTGGCCTTCGCGTTCGATTCCGGCCAGCGCCAGCAGCGATGCCGCCTGCTTGTTGTTGACGTGATCGGGCCGATAGGTGCGGACCTTCGCGGCAATCGCGACCGCCTGTCGTTCCAGTTCCGCGTCGCCGAGCACCGCGGCCAGTTCCGCGATCCGGTCGAAGGTCATGGCGAACATCGCGTGCGTCCCGGCGTCGAGCGCCGGCGCATTGTCCGCCGTCGGCCAATCGAGGAACGGGTTGGGGAACGACGCGTGCCCGTCGTCGCCGACGTATTTCGCCAGTTGCGCGGTCAGGCCCTTGATATAAGCGTGCTGCGATTTGACGTCGTCGACGTTGCCCGTGTAGCGGTACAGGTCGCTGACCGACATGAGCCACCAGAGCGAATAATTCGGCATGCCGTTCATCCATTTCGGGAGCGGCCACGTTTCGCGGGCGGCGTACCCGAGCGTATCGCGCAAAACCTGCGGGGCGCCGAACACGCGGAGCGTCGTCATCGTCTGCGGGTGAATGTCGCCGTACCAGATGAGCCGGTCGCGTTTGGCCCCTTCAAAAACGAAGCCCTGCATGGTCAGGTGCTGCGTGTGGGCCGCTATTTTCCAGATTTCGTTGAGGCGCTCGTCCGAACTTTTGAACGAACCGACCCACGGCAGATCGCGGTAGGTGAAAACCGCCCGGACCGAATCGAAGTTGATCGC
>JAVBQX010000254.1:0-12560 GCA_031548645.1 Thermoguttaceae bacterium | reverse complement strand
GGGGCTCATGTCCGTCACCTGGCTGTTTCTCGGCCTGAGTCTTTGCGCGACGATCAACGGCGTCGGCATTTCAACCGGCGACCTGCTGCAACACCTGCCGCGATTTGTCGCCGTGACGGCGCTCTCGACCGTGGCCGGTTTTCTCTCGATGATTCCCGGGGGTTTGGGCGTTCGAGAAATGGTGATTTTCACGCTGATGCACAGTTATTTTGTGGACGTCATCGGCCTGCCCGAGGAAGCCATTCCCCTACCCGGTGAAGCCGTCGTCCTGACCGCAAGCGCCGCCAGCCTGGTCGTCGCGGGCGTCGCCCGACTGATTTCGCTCGTCTCCGAACTGGTCGTCTCGGCCCTGCTGTACCTGATCAAGCCGCGAAAGAATTCGAATGAATCAGGGCTTATCGACGGCAACCCCAAATAATCGGCACGGTGCAGATGGACCGCTCCGTCCAATCAGGAATCTGCGTCGGTATGACGTCCCGGTTTGACTTCGGTGAGAGTCGCGCCGAACAGTTCGGCGGCTTTTTTGATCATCGGGTGTTCTGACGCCTCGGCGACAAGCTGCATTTTTCGGACGGCGGAATTTTTCGGCGGCGCAACCGTTTTTTTTACTTCCTCGACCGTCACCGTATCGAATCGCAGTTTGAGCGGCACTCCGGAAAGCTCGCGCAGGAGCGATTGAATTTTCTGCGACTCGTTCTCGCAGTAGGATTTCGCCAGCGGCTGCGTCGAGGGGAAGGTCACTACCACGACATCCGGCGGCACGAACCGCACCGAATGCGCCAGCGTCGCCTGCGTCGCCGCCATGCCGGATAGCCGGCCCGCCATCGAATCCCAACAATGCCGAACTTCCGCGTCGTCAAGCACCCGGGGCGGTTGAGCTGGGGCCGATTGAACCGGGGCGGATTCCTTTTCCTGCGAAACAGCGACAACCGGCGGCTCATCAGCAGGTTCATCGGCCGGTTCGTCGTTAAATTTCGGGGCGGTTTCCGGCGCTACATCAACCTTTTTTTTTTCCGGCTCTTGTCGCACGGCATCAGGCCGAGACACATCCGGCTTCGGCGGCAACATCTCCGAAAAACGCATCCCCCCCGACGATTGCCCTGCATTTACCGCCCCCCCGGCATTTGAAGCCGTTCCCTCATTCTGCATTCTGCATTCTGCATTCTGCATTGTAACAGTTCCGCTTCGCAACTGGTCGATCAGTATCGCAACGCCCTGCAATTGTTGCAGGTTGGCGATTCGCACCAGAGCGAGTTCGAGCAAAATACGGCCTTGCGTGCTGTACCGCATCTTCGTGTAGGTCTGATCGAGCACCTGCATCGCGGCGAGAATGCGGTTGAGCCCCAAATCGCGGGCAAGCTGTTTGACCTCGTCATAACGCGACGGCGCGCAGAACATGAGCAGCTTTTTGTCCCCGTCGCAGGCCGAAACCATCAGATCGCGAAAGACGCCGAGCAGTTGTTCGGTGAAAATGCCAAAATCGACCCCCTCTTGCGCGGCGGCGTCGAGTTCCGCGAAAACCGCCGCCGTTTCCGAAGCGTTGAGCGACGTGAGAATGCGAAAAATCCGCTGATCGTCCGCCGTGCCGAGCATCGCGTGAACGTCGGCCAGCGTGATGTGTTCCGGCGCGAAGGAAAGCAGTTGTTCGAGCAGCGATTGCGCGTCGCGCATCGACCCCGCCGCGCGCCGGGCGAGCGTTTCAAACACGCCTTCGTCGGCGGTGACGCCTTCCTTTTGCGAAATTTCGTCGAGTCGTTCGGCGATCGCTCCCGCATCAATGCCGGCGAAATCATACCGCTGGCAGCGCGAAAGGATCGTGATCGGAATTTTTGACGGCTCGGTCGTGCAGAAAATGAATTTGACGTGCTCCGGCGGCTCTTCCAGCGTTTTGAGCAGCGCGTTGAACGCCTCGCGGGTCAGCATGTGCACTTCGTCGATGATGTAGATTTTGAAATTCGCCCGGCTCGGTCGAATCGACGCATTTTGCCGCAATTGCCGGATTTCGTCGATGCCGCGGTTGCTGGCCCCATCGATTTCGAGCACGTCAACATCTTCGCCGGTGCTGATCGATTCGCAGATTTCGCAAACGTTACACGGCGTCGGTGTCGGCCCGTTGACGCAGTTGAGGGCTTTCGCGAAAATCCGCGCCGACGACGTTTTGCCGACCCCGCGCGCCCCGGTAAAGAGGTAGGCGTGCCCGATCCGGCCTGTTTGAATTGCATTTGATAATGCCTGCGAAACGTGCCGTTGTCCGACGAGTTGCCCGAATCCTTGCGGCCGGTAGCGGCGTGCGACGACCTGGTATTGCGCGGAATCGTGCGTATGTTCTTGTGGCGTATTTGCTTCGGGGGTTGACATTTTGTGCGAAATTTCAAAGGGTTATAAGATTTTCGTGCGTCCCCGCCATTGTAACATCGCCTTGGCCATTTCGCAATCAGCAAAACCTTCTCCTTGACGACTCCGCCTAACGGACGACAATGTCTTTTTGCGTATTTTTTCCGAAAATTCTGTCTTTTCTTTTGAGAAACCGAACGAATGAACACAGTCAAAGTTGCGTTGATCGGATTTGGGACCATCGGGACGGGCGTTGCCAAAATTTTGCTTGAACACAAGGATCGCATCGCCCGTGCGACCGGCAAAAATGTCGAACTGGTAAGAATTTGCGATAAGGATACGCAGCGCGATCGTGGCGTCGCGCTTCCCGCGGGCATGTTGACCGGCGATTTGAACGCAATTCTTGCCGACGAAAGCATTTCGGTCGCCATTGAATTGATCGGCGGACTGGAGCCGGCGCGATCCATCGTTATATCGCTTCTCAAGGCGGGGAAAGACGTTGTGACGGCCAATAAGGCCCTGCTGGCAACTCACGGACCGGAAATTTTTGACGCGGCCCGGTCCTGCGGACGATTGGTCGCCTTCGAAGCGGCGGTCGGCGGCGGGATTCCGATCATCAATGCAATCTCAACTTCCTTGCAAGCCAATGAGATACAAAAATTGCAGGCCATTGTCAACGGAACCTGTAATTTCATCCTGACCGCGATGGAGGAAAACGGAACGGATTACCAAAACGCCGTCGCCGAGGCACAGCGTCTCGGCTACGCCGAAGCCGACCCGACGATGGACGTCGACGGAACGGATACCGTACAAAAACTCAGTATTCTTTCCCAGCTTGCATTCGGTGTTTGTCCGAACTGGCGCGACATTCCGAGGGCGGGGATCAATACGGTGGATGCGGTTGATATTGTGTACGCAAAACGTTTGGGCTACCGCATCAAACTGCTCGCGACGGCCGAAGCGACGGCGGACGGTATTGAGCTTTACGTTTCGCCGACCCTTGTCCGGCGGCACACCCCGGTCGCCGAAGTGCGGGATTCGTTCAATATCATCAAGCTCGTGGGCGACGCCGTCGGCGAAGTCATGCTGCTCGGTCGCGGGGCCGGTGAAATGCCGACCGCTTCGGCCGTGGTCGGCGACGTGATCGACACGGTGCTCGGCCGCGCGAAAACGACCTTTGACACGCTCAAACTTTGGGCCAAGGACCGCCCGGCGAAAACGGTCAAGAATCCGGCCGATATTCGCGGCAAGAACTACTTGCGTTTTCTGGTCGAGGACCGCCCCGGCGTTTTGGCCGAAATCTCGGGCATTTTGGGTGGCCACGGCATCTCGATTTCGTCCGTGTTGCAGCAGGAGCCCGCATCGGAAGGTTCGCCCGTGACGCTGATCATCATGACGCACGCCGCCCGAGAAGGCGACACGCTGGCCGCCATCGAAAAAATCGACGCGCTGCCCTGCACCTCCGGCAAAACGCTCCGCATGAGGGTCGAATGAATTTCGAAAGCAACGAATGGATGATCCAAAACCCGACAAGTGCAATCAGACGGCGGCGTATGTTTTGATCGCCACCTGGCTGCCGTTCTGCTGGTATGCCATGCAACTGCTGCATGAGTTGGGACATCTTGCGGCGGCACAATGGTTCGGCGTCGAGGTCAAAGGGTTTTACTTCGGGCTGCTGACCATTTCTTATACGATGCTTGATTATTCGGGCCATTCGCCGTCGACGCTGCTCGCCGTGACCTGGGCCGGGCCGGTAGCCGGGATGCTGTTGCCGACTGCGATCTGGGGAATCGCCGCGTTGCTAAAATGCCGTGACGCCTTTTTGGCGAGGTTCCTTGCCGGATTCTGTCTTGTCGCCAACGGTTGTTATTTTCTCTTCGGGCCTGCGGACGCTTTGACCGATACCGGCGTATTGCTCGCAAACGGCGCGATGCGTTGGCAACTTGCCGCGGTCGGAATTTCGGGCATCGTTTCCGGATTCCTTCTTTGGAACCGGCAAGGAAGTGATTTCGGTTTCGGAAAACATCGCAAAACGGTTCACGTTAGCAGCGTTCTCGTTTCATTGCTTTGCTTTGTCGTCATGTTGGCATTTCTTCTCTGCCGCGGCATGTAAAATACAAAAAATGCGTAAATCGCCCAATCTTTGCAAAAAACACAACGTGTTATACGATATATATTTACAGCGAAGACGCCTTTTTTTGCATTATTAGCGTGACTTACAGACGATGATATGCTCTTGAATTATATGTCGATTTTGTTTTAATGGGATTGGCGCAATTTTTCGGGAAATATTACCGGATCAAACTGTAAAAAATACCGCCGTTTGTCCGGCCTTGTTGCAGTCATTTATTACCGTTTCACGGAAAATTGCGGTTCCTATATATACCTTTTTTCCGCAACGATCCTTGCGCAGAAGTTTTGGGAAAGCAAGTTTCCTGCGAGTCCCGGCTGTCATATAAGTCACAATAACCCATTGGAATTCGATTATCATGTTGAAAAGCTTTATTTCGATGTTGAAAAACTGGAAGAACCCGCAAAAGACCGACCGTTCCAAATCCGCCTATTCGCGGAAGGCGATCGTGGAACAGCTTGAAGACCGCCGCATGTTGGCGGTTTGCCCGGCGCAGCTTCCGGACTTGGACGTCCCGATGCAATCCGCCGTCGTTTCGGCCATGAACCTCGGTTTTGACACGTCGAACGCCCTGGTGACTTTCGGTGACGCTTCCGAATCGCAATTCAACCTGCTTTCTTCTCAATATAATACGTGGATCGGTTCCGACACCGCGAATGATTCCGGCTGGCAGAACGCCGCGAATTGGTCGCTCGGCCAGGTGCCCACCGGCGATCAGACGATTGTCATCAACGTGGGAACGACGGTGACCCTGAGCGGCAATTACAACATCACCAACATGGACTGCGCCGGAACGTTGATCGTCAGCGGAAACATGACGATTGCCGGCGAAGTCAATATTTCCGGGCTTTTCCAACTTGAGAAAAACGCGTCGTTGACCGTGACCGGCGACGATGCCTCGTTTATCGTTTCGGGAAGCACGATCCTCAACGGCGGTCGCCTGTTCGTTCAGGACGGCGCATCCGCCGATCTGGGCGATTTGGTGTCCTTCGGTGCCGGCAGAGTCGACGTGGCCGCAAGCGGTTGGGGCAGCAATATCGATCTTTCGTCGCTGACGACCTTCGCGAACGGCTCGCTGACGGCGACGAACGGCGGCTCGATTTCCTGCGACGCCCTGACGACGCTGGACCATGTGACGTTTTCCGCGGACGGGGATTCCTGGATCGACATCAACGCCTTGACGACGATTCGCGACAGCAAGCTTGAACTGGACGGCGGTTTCTGGTCCTTCGGCAGCGTGACGACGCTGGAACGCACGGACATTGCGGCGACCGGCGCCTACGTGAGTTTCGGCTCCCTGGCGACCATGACGATGTCGGGGACGACCATGACGGTCTCGGGCGGGATGCTGGACTTTTCGAACCTGACGACGATCATCAATTCGGGCGCGACGGCTTCGGCTTTTTCGGCGTCGAACGGCGCTTACCTCGGCTTCTGGGGTTTGACGACGGTCAACAACACGGGCGCGATGAATTTTGCCGCCGATGGTTTGAACAGCATGGTCGATCTCTCGTCGCTGACGGCACTTTCCAACGGATCGCTGACGGCTCAAAACGGCGGCGTGTTCTTCAACGAAAACCTGGCGACCCTGGACGGCGTGGCGCTTTCGGTGGACGGGAATTCGTGGGTCGACATCAACGCCCTGACGACGATTCGTGACAGCAAGCTTGAACTGGACGGTGGTTTCTGGTCCTTCGACAACGTGACGACCTTGGAACGCACGGACATTGGGGCGGTCGACGCCTACGTGAGCTTTGCCTCTTTGGCAACCATGACGACGTCGGGCACGACCATGAATATCTCGGGCGGAATGCTGGACTTTTCGAACCTGACATCGATCGTCGATACGGGCGCGACGGCTTCGGTTTTCGCGGCGACGAACGGCGCTTATCTCGGCCTCTGGGGGCTGACGACGATCCAGCACGCGGCCCCGATGAAATTTTTGGCCGAAGGCTGGGGCGGCATGATTGATCTCTCGTCACTGACGACCTTCGCGGACGGCTCGCTGACGGTGAAGGGCGGCGGCACGATCTTCAGCGGAAATCTGACGACCATTGACAACGTGATACTTTCGGTAGACAACGTCTCGGGCTTCAACACGAACGCCTTGACGACGATCCGCGACAGCAATTTGGAACTGAACGGCGGTTTCTGGTCGTTCGGCAAGGTGACGACGCTGGAACGGACGGACATCTCGGCGACCGACGCCTATGCGAGTTTCGCGATTCTTGAATCCATGACGACTTCGGGAACGACGATCGCCGTTTCGGGCGGGATGGTGGATTTTTCGAGCCTGATTTGCATCGTCGACACGGGCACGACGGCTTCGGTATTCTCATCGACGAACGGCGCTTATCTCGGCTTGTGGGGACTGCTGACAATCAAGCACACGGCCCCGATGCACTTCTCCGCCGACGGCTGGGGCAGCATGGTCGACCTTTCTTCGCTGACGTCCTTTGAAAACGGCTCGCTGACGGCAAGCAACGGAGGCATGTTCTTCAGCGAAAACCTGGCGATGCTGGACGGCGTGACGCTTTCGGTGGATGGAAATTCATGGATGGACGTAAACGCATTGACGACGATTTTGGACAGCAAGCTGGAATTGAACGGCGGTTTTTGGTCGTTCGGCAACGTGACGATGCTGGAACGTACGAACATTGCGGCGACGGACGCTTTCGTGAGTTTCGCGATCCTTGAGACGATGACGACGGCGGGCACGACCGTTTCGGTTGCCGGCGGGATGCTGGATTTTTCGAACCTGACGACGATCATCGACACCGGTGCGACGGCTTCGGTTTTCTCGGTATCGAACGGCGGCTATTTGGGATTCTGGTGCCTGACGACGATCCGGCACACGGCCCCGATGCACTTCTCCGCCGACGGTGCGGGCAGCATGCTTGACCTCACTTCCCTGAAAACGTTTTCCAACGGCACCCTGAAAGCGACGAACGGCGGCACGATTCTGGGCCAGCTTCCCTTGGGAGCGCACAAAATGGCCAAGGTCGATGACGCGTTGTACGACCTGCTGGCCGAAGACGTTCACAAGTCCGGCAAAAAGTCGAGCCAGAAAACCGATAACGCCGATCCCTGGCTCGAAGCCTTCGAGCAATTGTCGGCACAGGGTTTGGTGTAAATTTTTGTTTCGCCTGAATGGGAGCGGATCAAATCTTCCATCTGATCAATTTCCAAACGCAACGGCGGTCACTCTCGGTGGCCGCCGTTTTTTTCTGCCTGAAAAATCATCTTGACTTATTTGCCGAAATATTGAAGAATCACCTCCACAGTCAGGCAAATGCGTTGCGTTGAAAATAAATATTTTGGGCAACATGCGACAATTGGCGAGATTATCGTCATTGTTTCATCTGTATTCTATGCAGAATTCCTCTTTTTCCATTTCATGCGAAATCGATGAATTTCCATTGGATTTCCCTGCAAGACTGCGTATGATAGGACAAAGTGAAATCATCGACATCGCTTCGATCATGAAAATAACGCAATGCGTTCGAAGTGAATCGCAACATCAACAGGCAGCTTCGTTTTGCTTGACGACGAAGCCGCACGGAGGCCGCAAGCATGCTCGGATTTACAGGAAACGGAAAGCCGCTCGCCCTTTTGCAGACATTGAAGATCGTTTCCAGTTCGGCAAAAGAGGATATTTGGGTTAATTCGTGCACCTGTGACATCCGGACGCTTCGGCCCGGCGATCTTTTCGTCGCGCTGATCAACGATCATTTCGACGGACACGACCACATCGACGAGGCCCAGCGGTTGGGTTGCAAGGCGATTGTCGCGGAACGTGCGATTCCCGGCATTGAGGTTCCGCTCTTTCTCGTGACCAACTCGCGAGAGGCTTACGGTGTCATTTGCCAGAAGCTGTACGACAGCCCGGCCGATAAACTCAAGACGATCGCCGTCACCGGCACCAACGGCAAGACCTGTACGGCCTTTCTCATCGCCGGAATATTGGCCGAGGCCGAACACCCGGTCGGCATCATCAGTTCGGTCGGCATTTTCGACGGCGAGCGGATGTATCCTTCGGCGGTGACGACGCCCCCGGCCAACGAACTGGCCTATTGGCTTTCGCGCATGGTGCTCAACGGCTGCACGCACCTGGTCGTCGAGGCGTCGAGTTACGCGATCGACCAGCATTATTTTTCCGGCATTATGTTCGACGCGGTTTGCCTGACGGACATCCGCAACGACCACCTCGACTACCACAAGACGGTCGAGCATTACCGCCGCACGAAGTTGGGCATTTTCCGCTTCGCCAAAAAGGAAGCGATCGCCGTCTGCAACGCCGACGACCCGGTGACCCAGGCGATGATCCCGCTGATCGACCACCCGCTGCTGACGACCGGCATCCGCCAGGACTGCGAGGTCAGCGGCATCCTCATCGACAAGAGCCGCTGCGACCAGACGTTTTACATCATGGCCGGCTCCGAAATGGTGCCGACCGCCACGCGCGTCATCGGCGAATCGCACATCCGGAATTCGCTCACCGCCGCGGCCTTCGGCATCAGCCAGGGGATCGACCTCCGCAAAGTGATTCGCGGAATCGAACGCGTCGAGAGCATCCCGGGCCGGATGGAACGCATCGAATGCGGGCAGCCTTACGGCGTGTTCCTTGATGCGGCGCAAACGCCCGAATCGCTGGCCGCCAACCTGGCGACGCTCCGTGAGGTCACCGAAGGCGAAATTTATTGCATTTTCGGTTCGACCGCCGACGGCGGAACGCCCGAAAAACGCTTGCAGCTCGGACAGACGCTGCACCGGCTGGCCGACCGCGTCATCCTGACCGCCGAATCCCTGACGACCGAACGGCCCGACCGCGCGATCCGCGAAATGCTGCGCGGCGTCGGCGGCATGCAGAAAGTGCAAATCATCCGCGATCGCGCCGACGCGATTTCGTCGACCTTGGCGAAAATGCGGCCGGAAGATTGCGTCCTGATCGTCGGCAATGGCCGCGAGGTCGAACCGGCCTGCTCCGACGACTCGCTGCCGATCGACGAACGGACCTACGTCAAGGACTGGCTCTACGAAAACCAACCGCACCCATCCCCGGCGTTTTGAAACGGCAGGATCAACGCTCTATTTGATTTTCTTATACTTGTTGCGGCGATGCCCGAAGCGGTTCGGGTCTTCGATCTTGAGCATTTCCTCGTAGGCGGCGAAATTTCCTTCGAACCAGCGGACGCGGCCGTCGCCCTCGAAAATCAGCATGTGCGTACAGATCCGGTCGAGGAAAAAACGGTCGTGGCTGATCACGATCGCACAGCCGGGGAAATCGATCAACGCCTGTTCCAGCACCCGCATCGTCGAAACGTCGAGGTCGTTCGTCGGCTCGTCGAGCAGCAGCAGGTTGCCGCCGCGTTTCAGCAGTTTGGCGAGATGCACGCGGTTGCGTTCGCCGCCGGAACACTGGCCGACCAGTTTCTGCTGTTGCGGTCCGCGAAAATTGAATCGCGACACATACGCGCGGCTGTTCATTTTGATCGGCCCGAGTTCGATCGTATCTTTCCCGTCGGTAATTTCATCGAACACGCTGACCGAATCGTTGAGGGCGTCGCGGTGTTGATCAACGTAGGCCAATTGCACGGTGTCGCCGAGTTCCAGAGTTCCGGCATCAGGCGTTTCCTCGCCGGTGACCATGCGGAACATTGTTGTCTTGCCGGTCCCGTTCGGACCGATGACCCCGACGATTCCGCCGCGCGGAATGTGGAACGAACAGTCGTCAATGAGCGTGATGTTGTTCCCGCCAATGGTAAAGCCCTTCGAAATTCCCTTGAAAACAAGCACTTTTTCGCCGAGTCGCGGCCCCGGCGCGATTTGAATGACCGCGTCGCTCTTGTCGTCAAGCTCCTGCTGCGAGGCGAGTTGTTCGTACGATTTGATGCGGGCCTGATTCTTTTGCAATCGTCCCTTGTGGGCCATCTGGATCCAATCGAGTTCGCGCTGCAAGGTCTTTTGCCGCTGCGTTTCCTTCTTTTCGACGATGCGGAGCAATTCCGCCTTTTGCGCGAGCCACGACGAATAATTTCCCTCGAACGGAATGCCGCGAGTGTTGTCGAGTTCGAGAATCCATTTCGTGACGTTGTCGAGAAAATAACGGTCGTGCGTCACGATGATGACCGTGCCGTGATAATCCCGCAAGGCCCCTTCGAGCCACTGCACCGTTTCCGCGTCGAGATGGTTCGTCGGTTCGTCGAGCAGCAGCAAATCGGGCTTCTCAAGCAACGCCATGCAAAGCGCGACTCGTCTGCGTTCGCCGCCGGAAAGTTTTCGCACGATGGCGTCGTCCGGCGGAAGCACGAGCGCGTCGGCGGCGATGTCGATCGTGCGGTCGAGTTCCCAACCATTGACGTGGTCGATTTCCTCCTGTAATTTGCCCATCTGTTCCATGAGCTTCTCGAAATTGTCCGCCTGGTCCGGGTCGGCCATCGTGACGGAAATTTCATTGAACCGGTCGAGCAGGTTTTGGATCGGGGCCACCGCCGTGAGCAGGTTTTCGCGAACCGTTTTGTCGAGTTCCAGCTCCGGCTCCTGCGCGACGTAGCGCACCCGCATCCCTTTCGCCAGCGAGGTTTCGCCGTCGAAATCGGTGTCGATGCCGGCCATGATTTTCAGCAGCGTCGACTTCCCGGCGCCGTTTTCGCCGACGATCCCGATCTTCGCCCCGTAATAAAACATGAGGCTGATGTCCTGCAGGACGGTTTTCTCTCCATATTTTTTGGAGACGCGATTCATTTCGTAAATAAAGTGTGGGGCCATGATGATCCAATATAAAGACAATATCAATGACGCTGACGATGCAGCCGGACGCGGTAAATCACGGTGGCAAAAACAACACCTTGAAAAATCCACCAAAGAACGAGCGATGTGTAAAAAAATACCCAACCACCTTGGCCGAATTTCTCAATATCAAATGTATTCCAACAAAAAATGATGGGAAAAGATATCACCACAAATGCATTGGTCGTCAAATAGCAAAACCACGTGTCTTCAAGGCTTGCTCCTGAAAGTTCGCTTACAAAACAACAAATCACCGAAATAACAATGCCAAAAATCATTGCTTCGACAATCAAAAAGGAACGAAGCCACACGCGGTTTTTGTAAAACGGTTTTTTTATATCATTGTCCGGCATGGTAAATCTCCACTTTCGCCGAACATATTAACCGCAAGAACAACAGCCGGAATGGAGCGTAGCGCAATGACGGGATTATGTCATCGGCATTAACCTTGTCATCCCGTCATTACGGCGGAGTACCGCCTTCATTCCGGCTTTTGTTTCATGAAAAGTGCTTGCGGTGCGGTGGTCAATTTGTTGCAAAAATTGGGGATATTACCCATGAGACATTTTACCGCCTCCGTGGTACTCGACCAGCCCATGATTCGGCACCTCCTTCTCGATGCGCGATTTTGCCGAATACGCGGGCCGTTCCGAACGGCGTCAGTTGTCCCCACACCTTTTCTTGACATAATTTTATCGCTGGCAATGCCATACCGACATTTTGTATGTTACTATGGTAAAGATAGTTAAATTTGATAAAATCAAGATGTTTTATAATTTTTGCGTTTTTTGCCGATAATAAGGATTGTCACGCATCGCAATATTTGAAACGTTTCTCAAATATCAAATTTCCTGAACACATTCCGCAACCGTCACGAAGTCGTTAAATACCAAAGAGTAAGGAAGACCACCCCCATGCCGCGCCCCGTTCGTTTCATTTTTGCACTGCACAACCACCAGCCGATCGGAAATTTTGAGAATGTTTTTGAGCAATCGTACCGGGAAAGTTATTTGCCGTTTTTGGACGTTTACGAGCAGTACGACGGGCTGAAAATCGCGCTGCACACGAGCGGATCGCTGATGGAATGGCTCGACGAAAATCATCCCGAGTACGTCGACCGGGTGGCCAAGCTGGTGCAACAGGGCCGCGTCGAAATCATCGGCGGACCGTTTTACGAGCCGATTCTGGCCATGCTGCCCTCGCGCGACCGGATCGGGCAGATTCGGAAATACCGAAAATGGCTCGAAAACCGCCTCGGGGCCGTCGTTCGCGGGATGTGGATGCCCGAACGCGTCTGGGAACAGTC
>JAVBQX010000263.1:0-9402 GCA_031548645.1 Thermoguttaceae bacterium | reverse complement strand
TCGGTCAAATGGCTGTGCAACACCGCGACGTGATCGAAGCGTCCGCGAAAACGACCGACCGTTTGCGGCGTCAGGCTGATTTCCGGCACGAGGATGATCGCCTGCCGACCGCTTTTCACCACGTCGTCGATCGCGCGAATGTACACTTCCGTTTTGCCGCTGCCGGTGACGCCGTGCAACAAAAACGTCGCGTGTTCGTTCCGGTGCAAGGTCGCCAGCAACGTTTCGAGGCACCGCTTCTGCGACGGGTTGAGCGTGTGCGGCGATTGACGCGGGACCGGCTCCGATTCGTCGATGACCGTGCTTTGCCGCCGTTCGGTGCGGACGCGGAACAGTCCGATTTTCTTGAGATGCGTGATCGGCACCGTCGAACATTTCGCCGCGTTCGACAATTCCTTCGCCGTGAGCGGCACCGCCGATTTCAACAACACGTCGAACACATGCTGCTGTTTCGGCGTCAACAACGCGGCTTTCGCCTTCGGGTTTTTCGCGAGCAGTTCCAGTTTTTTCGCGTAATCGTCCGGCACGTACAGCACCGAGGTCAGCCGCGTCCCGGCACTGTCGCGCACCCCCGCCGGCAGCACCGCCTCAAGCACCTGGCCTTGCGGACAAAGATAATAATCGGCGATCCAGCGGGTCAGTCGCAGCATCTTTTCGGAAAGCAGCCGCCGCTCGTCGACGATGCCTATCAGCTCCTTGAGCCGCCGCGATTTGATCTCTTTGCGTTCGACGGCGACGCAATAGCCCAGGGTTTCGCGATTCCCCCGCCCCAGCGGCACCATGACCCGCAGCCCCGGCGCGATTTCGCCCGCCAACCGTTCCGGCACGAGATAATCGAACGCCCCGTCAAGCGCTTTCGGAAAGATGACGCTCGCGACCAATTCCAGCCGCACGTCGTCCAGTTCCCATTCGGGCGTCTCGTCGTCAAATAAACTGTGCTGCATGGGGAAGTGTGGAGTGTGGAGTTTTCCAACGGTAAAATTAAAGAGCCGGGGGTGGAGCGCAGCGCAGCCTCCGGGTCGGTTTCCTTGCCATTTTCCGTATTATTGAAAAATAACAACAGCCGGAATGGAGCGCAGCGCAATGACGGTATTCCGGCATCGACATTGAATCCGCCATACCGTCATTACGGCGGAGTACCGCCTTCATTCCGGCTTTTGTTTCTTTTAGTATTTCTTACAATTCCTTGTCGCTTTTTCTACCCGTTCGCATGTATCCGGTCACAGTGGTTATCGTGATGCAAATCTCAATCTTGTGAAGGTTCCAAATCGCGGATGGCACGCATCATGCGCGAAATGGAAATGAGAAAGTGAATTGTCACCCATGCGACAAAGAAGAAGATAATCAACGCAAGCAATACAAAAGGGCCGAGTGACGGCGTCACCGACCTGCCCGGAAGGACAAAGATCAGCAAAAGCTGACCGAGACAAGCCGGGATGAAAAAGACATAGAAAACCAGATTTTTCGAGTATTCCCAGCTTGCCGCACAGCGTTCCATATCCCGTTGCTCGCAAAATTCCTTCATACAAAGGCAGAACCAAAACCACCCCCAGATAAAACAAAGGTTGATCACGGCCGCGACCGTTACGAGAAAGGTAGGAAAGAATGTCGTATCATTTTGAATGACAATGGGCTGCGAAGAGGACAAAGGAAAAACGACGTCCGAAAAAAAAGATAGGATCGTTGCAATGACGACCACGACGGAGTTGTAAAACATCCGCGATTTGTAAGTTGGCGAAACGGTGATTTTGGCAAGCGAAAGAATCGCGCACATGATCATGACCTTGCCGATGAAATCATTGATGATGTCGAATTGATTGATCTTGATATGGATCAAACAGATGAGTGCCCCCCAAAAAATCAAACGCAGGGATGTGATGATTTTTTTCCAAGGCAGTGAAACCGAATCTTCAGGCAAGGATTCTGAAAAATCATATTCATTCATTATCTCACCTCTTTCACATGAAAAAAAGAAAAAACAGGTGGGCATGTAAGCCGGGTTTTGTTCCCCGACGATGGAAAAATCCCATGCCGGGGCGACGGTCATTTGTCTGGACGCCGGATTGCTCCGACGCCTCAAGCAGCCGACCCGAAACTTAAACGAACCGGACAGGTCCGCCCCGCCGCAGTGTTTCGACCGCGGCGGATTCGCTTCTGTTTGGCCTTGCTTCCGATGGGGTTTACAAAGCCGGATCGGTCGCCCGACCCGCTGGTGAGCTCTTACCTCACCGTTTCACCCTTGCCGGCCCGCCCGACATGCGAACGGACTTGGGCGGTTTGCTTTCTGTTGCACTTTCCCTGACCTTGCGGCCGGTGGGCGTTACCCACCATCGTGTCCTGCGAAGCCCGGACTTTCCTCCCGGGCAAATTGCCCGCGCGACCGTCCCGCCCACCTGTGTTTTCGATTGTATACTTTGACTTGATTGGGTGTGATCAAAGGTGGCCGACCGATCTCCGAGCGGTCGGGTCGGCGATAGTCGACAGAGCATCAAAAAACTCTGTTGACAGGATTCGGTCGTCGGGTACGACGACGTAGCCGCTCGGAGATCGGCTACCTACCTTCTTGCGCATCATTTTTCGACCGTTTTACTTTTGCCGTCGTTTTTCTTCGGTCGTGAAAAGACGCCCAACACGTTGCCGATCGTCTTGCCGGCGTCGCCGCCGAGTACTTCGTTGACGCCGTCGTTGATGAGGGCCGCTGTCACTCGCGGCTTGAACGCGGCGATCCGTTTGGCGTCTTCCGGAGAACTTTCCGCCTCCCAACGGGCGAAAATCATCTCCAGTTCCTGAAGCGACTCGGGAATGCCGTACGGCTTGACTCCCGCGGCCAGCAAAAAGTCGCGGTTGTAGCTTTGCCACCACTTGATTTCGGTGACCATGTGCGAAAGCCGTTCCTTTTTTCCCTGGAAGTCGGCCTGCTCGTACTTTTGCATCTGGTCGAAGAACCAAGCCTTGGCCAGCGTCATGACGTTCCGTTCCTGTTTCGGGAGGGGAATCGCCAACAGTTTGCCGGGCTCTTTGGCGACTTTGACTTCCTGTTCAATGCGTTCGCGTCGGGCCGTGTCGGTCGCGGCGATCTGGTTTCGCACGAAATCGGAAAACTCGAATTCCGGCGTTTTGCCCGATTCGCGGCCGAATTCGCGGAGATAACATTCGGCCAACGGAAGGCGTTGCCCCTCCGGCAGTTTGCTGAAATCGCGGACGAAAAACCAATACGTCAGGTTCTGTCGCGACGCATTTTTTGGGGACATCTCACCGAACATCGGGATCAGCCACGCGAGAAGGCAAATCCAGCCGATCAGGCACACCGGCCCCAAAAGAAAGAGCAGATGCCAGAAAACGTTGGAAATAAAGGTAGCAATCCGTTTCATTCAAAATCCCGAACGGTTCTCAAGTCATTTCGATTCAAAATTCCCAATCGCCCCCGACGAATATAATATAACATGCGGCAGGTTTATGGCAAGAGATGCGTAATACAAGGCATTATCTCACCTTACGTAACCTTGTCAATGCAATTCATCGCTTCGCGACATCGTGCAGGACATACGTTCTCTGAAAACGACATGCGGCCAGATCATCGCGGCGGATCATGTAATACAGTCGCCCGCCGTCTTCGACCGGTGAATCGGCCAGATCGTACTCCAGCAGCAGGAGCCAGTCCGCGTCGGCGGCGTCCGTCGGCGGGACAAGCGTTTTAGCGAGCAATCGCGTTTCCTCGACGATGTCCAATTCGAGCATCGTAGGCGGCCCGAACAGTTTGTGACGGTCGACCGGCATGAGTTCGCGTTGATAAAAATCCCAGACGCGGTCTTGTCGTTCCGGCGAATAACCGCAATGACGCTCGACGGCTTCGACGAGGAATTCAAACGCAATGCCGGTCGAACGGTCGATTTTCAGCGAACAGGGCGCGAAGCGGTTGCCGAAGTACAGCCCCCGGGGAAACGGCGTTCGCACGAGCGGTTCCGCGGCGAAATGATTTGCCAAGAACACCACGCCGCCGGTCGGCCGGTCATCGGCGTCGAGCACGAGGCGGTTTTGTTCGACGGCAACGAAAAACGAGAGCAGCCCGAAATCGGGAAATTGCGGCGGCGGGTCGAAGGGGCGAATATCTCCACACCGCAATTGCATCAGAAAGGTCATCGGCTTGCTCGTATTGCGCAGGCCGACAAGGCCGCGACGTTTGTATTTCGGCCATTCGACGCCGGGCGTCAAATCCGGTTCGCCGCCCTGTTTCGTCGCGCCGACGGGCAGATCGTCGTATTTTGATTCGCTCGGCGACAGGAGCACCTCGTCGCGCAGCCACGGTTCGATTTCCGGCCAACTGGCCATCCATCCGTATTTTTCAACGGCACGTCGCAATTCCCGTTCGGTCATTGTCAGATTACGTTTTGAGAGAACGTAAAAAACTCCAATAAATTGAAATGTCTGCAAAAAATAATAAACGTCGATTGCCGTCGTGTCAATACCGCGATTTTTCGTTTCGTGTTTCTTTCGGAACAAACGTTGTTATACTTTGTCATTGGCGAAGCAGGCAATCCGTCGGATGGGGGCAATTTTCATTGCCTGCACAATAATCCGGAAAAAAAACGGAAAATTTCCCTGCGTCAGGCGTTATTCTATCGGAAGGACGGCACGGAACCGGAAACTCCGAAAAACAGGGGCTTCATGAAAAAATACGGCTTTGCGGCGGATGAAATGGTGAAGATCATCGACGCGCATTTCGCGCCGCTGCTGCTTTATGCGCGGCAGTGGGACGCCGCCGTTGCCGAAGACCTCGTGCAGGAAGCGTTTTTGAAGCTGCTCCGCCAGTCGCACAAAAAAGGCTGTCCCGAAAACGTGACCGCCTGGCTGTTCCAGGTCGTGCGCAACGGGGCGGTGAGCTGGTTCCGCAAAAACAGCCGCCGCGAGAAACACGAGCGAAATCACGGCGAAACGCGGATCATGTGGTCGGAACCGGCGCAGGAGGCGGCCATCGAAGGGGCGGAACTGGCCGAAATGCTCGACCAACTGCCGCTCGAACAGCGCGAGCTGGTCATCCTGCGCATCTGGGCCGGGCTGTCCTTCGACGAAATGGTCACGCTGACCGGCATGTCGCGCACGACCGTGTTCCGCAAATACAATGAGGCGCTCGAAACGTTGCGAAAGAAATTGCATTGATGGATGGGATGCGGCGGTCTCGGCGAGACCGCCCTACCTTTTTGCGAAAGAGGATGGGACCATGAAAACCGAATCGACCCCACCGATTGAACTGCCGCCGGAACTTTCGGCCGTCGAGGCGCTGCTTGCGTCGTTCCGGCCGGTCGCCGACGCCGTTTCGCAGGAACGGGCGAAAACGACCGTGCTGCTCGAATCGTGCGAACTTGTCCGCGAGGGCCAGCTTTCGCTCAGTCGCGAGAAGCTCGTCGAAACGATCGTCAAGTCGGGCGAGCCGGACATCACGCTTTCGTTGCAGCAGTACACGAAAACCGTCCGCACGCACGCGACGCTGCACGGACTGCTCATCGGCGTGATTGCCGGGACGCTGCTCGGCCTGGTCGGCGCGGTGCTGCTCGTGCGGCTCCTGCTGCCGGTTTCGGCCCCTGCGTCGCCCTCGCCTGTCATCCAGCACCATTATTATCAGCATGTGCTTGAGGGGAATGAGGGATTAGGGGTTAGGGATTAGGGGTTAGGGAGTCACGACCAAACCGGAGCCCGAAGCGTAAGCGAGGGACATAATCAGAGCCGCGACAGTCATGGAGCGGTCGCAGCGGGGCGGGCATGACGTCATTTGTTTGCGGTAAAAACGGCGGCGGTCACGGCGTGACCGCGCTACCTTGCCCCTTGCTTACGCTTCGGGCTCTGGTCATATTCAATTCAGGAGAATCATCATGTCAAAAGACGAAGCCGGTGAAATGCTCAATGAAGCGGTCGAAAAGCAGCCGAAGGCGAAGAAAAAAGGGTGTTTCCGCACCCTGGGCAAGGTGTGCGGCGTTCTTTTCGTGCTCTTTCTCCTTTGGTATCTCATCTGCGGGCGGAGCGTGCCGCTTCGCATTTCGAAGGAAACGACCTGGATCACCGAACCGCGCACCGCCGACGGGAAAGGGGTCGATTACAGCAGGGCCTTCGAGCTGCGTTATTATCCCCCGGAGATGAAAACCGACGACAACGGCTACCGCATCATCGCGCGGCATCTCGGGCTGCCGAACTACGAGCTGACCTATTTCGATCCCAAGGCGAACGAACGGAAAAGCTACAATCTCGACCAAGCGGCCCTGCGTGCCCAGGGTTATGAAAAGCTGGGGCTCGACCCGAACAACAAGCCGGACATGACTTATCAATCTCACGAAATGGCGATTCGCGATCATACCAAAGCCGTTCATCCGGAAGACCTTGATCAGCAGGGGAAACTTTGGTGGGAAATCTATAACAAAACCATGAGTGAGCCCTGGACTCTGGAAGAATATCCGATGCTCGCGCCCTGGGTGGAACATAATTTTCCGGTGCTGGACATGATCGGCGAGGCGGTCGCCAAACCGGCATTTTTCGCGCCGCTGGTCGTTCCGGAAGGACATGAGTCGTTGCAGCATCTTATTGAACTTCAGTTTGGGTCGATTCAAGACTATCGCTCCTTTGCCCGGGAGTTTCAGGCCCGATTTCAATACCGGCTGGGACAGGGCGATATCGACGGTGCGATCGACGACAAAATCGCGACCCAACGGCTCGGGCGACACGCTGGGCGACAAGGCGTACTCATCAGTTATCTTGTCGGGATCGCCATTGACGGCATCGGTTATGCCGAAGGGATCGCAGGCAATCTGGACAATCAGCCGACCGCGGAGCAAATCCGGCGTCTCATGAAATTGCAGGCCGAACTGCCGCCGGCGATCACCATGCGGGAGGCCATGGAAAGCGAACGCCTATGCATTCTCGACGGATTGCAGGTATACGCTTTGGGCAGGCCCTCTTCGCCCGCGGATGTCATGCCGCCGGAGTTTCTGCGTCCCTTCGTCGGTTTCGGGCTGGACTGGAACATCGTCTTCCGCCGGGCCAACCTGTACCTCGACGGGACACTGGAACCAAAGGCAATGCGTCCCTCGGTGTCCGAATTTGTCCTGTCGCTTCCGAACCGCAAGAAACGGTCGGAGAATTTTATCGACACGATGGCGTCCCAGTTCGTTCCGGCCGTCAGCGCGGCGGAGGAAGCCCAACGCAGGCTCGACTGTTGCGGCAACTTACAGCGAATCACGCTGGCCATGCTGCTTTACAACGCCGAACACGGGACGCTGCCGCCGGCGTGTACGGTCGATGAAAACGGCAAGCCGTTGCAGAGCTGGCGTGTGCTGCTGTTGCCTTATCTTGGTGACGCGGACGCGGCGGAATTGTACGCCAAAATCCGGGTCGACGAACCGTGGGACAGCGAGCACAACCGGCGGTTTCATGACCAGATGCCATTGATTTACCGATGCCCGACCGCCCCGAAGATCGACGGTGGCAAGCCGGGCGAAACGAATTACACGGTCATTGTCGGCGACCAGACGCCCTTCGACCGCAGCGGCACCGGCAAAACACTCGGCGGCTTCGGCCCGGAAAGTACGGGCATGGTGCTCGTCGCCGAAACGCGGCAGGGCGTCAACTGGATGAACCCGGCGTCCGACGTGACCTTCGAACAGGCGAAAGAAGGCATCAGCGGCCAGAAGCGTTTCGATTATGACGCGACCAATCCGCATCTGCCGAAGGAAAACGCCATCGGCAGTTGGCACACCGGCGGGGCGAATTTCGGCCTGCGTGGCGGCGGCGTGAGTTTCTTCTCGGAAACGATCGACACGGAATTATGGCAGAACGTCCTTACAGGAAAGGCCCGCGTGGAATGAAGACGCCGTGCCTGTTCCGCCGCGACCGCTCCATGACTGTCGCGGCTCTGATTGTTTGTCCCTCGCTAACGCTTCGGGCTCTGGTTGCGCTGAGGCCGCCGACATAATCGCAAAAAAAAACCCGGCGCGGATCAAACGAATTTGATTCACGCCGGGAGCATGTCGTTATTCACTTTTCACTATTAGTTTTTCACTAATCTCAGACCATTTCCTTGAGACCTTTGAGGGCGCGGACCTTGACTTTGTTGTGGGCCGGTTTGGCCGGAATGTCGCGGAATTCGCCGGGCTTGAAGGGGTTCGGAACGTTCTTTTTGGCCGGGGTCTTTTCGACGCGTTTCTTTTCAATCTTGACCAGACCGGGGAGAACGAAGCTGCCGGGGCCTTTGTTGCCGAGACTCTTCTTGATGACATCGCCCAGAACGTCAAGAACGGCGGCGACGTCTTTTTTCGTCAGTTCGGTCTTTTCGGAGATTTCCGCAACGATCTGGGTTTTGGTGTAAGCTTTGGCTTTTTTTTCCGCTTTTTCAGTTGCTTTTGCCATAATGTGTGTTTCCTTTTCAAAAGGATTGTCCGATACGATGACTGAAGATCACCCGCCGAAAGACCGTCTTGCGGCAAAATGACCAAGCATCCCAAACAACAGGGGGGTGCTCAAAAAAATATACTGACCGACGACGCGCCGCGATCACGTCCGACACAAGGCGACTGCCAATTTGGCAACCGCCGCAGGTTCGGGCCGCGTTTCCGGCTCGCACGTCAAACAATAGTCCGTTGATGGTCAACGTCAAGTCCCGTGTTTTACGGAACGTCGCAAACGTTCACCTTAACCCAGTATTTCGACTAAATCGAACGATTACATTTGAAAAAAATT
This sequence comes from Thermoguttaceae bacterium, assembly GCA_031548645.1. Classification (GTDB taxonomy): domain Bacteria; phylum Planctomycetota; class Planctomycetia; order Pirellulales; family Thermoguttaceae; genus WRMR01. Next base: position 681 of record JAVBQX010000263.1, on the reverse strand, counting down.
CCCAAAAGGCCAAAAAACCCGTAAAAACAAAGGTTTTCCCGGTTTCTGGCCTTTCCTCGCGGCCCTGTGAGGCCGGTTTGGGCCTTGGAAACACGGGGTGAAAGGCAATCGCGATTGTTCGACGCGCTCGTTATGATGGCATTTCGCGGGCAAAATGTCAAGAGTTTTGCCCCGCTTTTTCCGGGAGATTTGCGATTTTTGCAAAAAAAGAACCACCGCGAAAGACTTTTGGTCTCTCACGATGGTGTCATCGTTATTCGGTTTCGGCGTTGAAAGGTAGGGCTTGCTCGCCGAGCGAGCCGTATTGCGGCGGTCACGGCGTGACCGCCCTACCTGAATAAAACAGTTTATTCCTGGTGGATTTCGGCGATGGACCGTCCCAGCTTGCGGGGCGAGCCGCCGGCATTGCCCGGAAGACGCTTACGGACCGGGGATTGCGAAACTTTCTGCGGCTCGTCGCTCTGCAGAAAGGACAGGATTTTGTCCTTGGAGGATTCCTCGTCGGTCGGCATGCCCATCTGTTCGACGGCGTCGCTCACGCCCATGAGGACCGATCGCTTGACTCCGTCACGGACCCAGTCAAAAAAGTTGAAGTTCATCGTGCTTTCTCCTTCACAATAATATATGGGATGGTTGTTGATCGCGGCTTGGCCATTCATGACTCGCTGGGGGAGTTTCCCC
>JAVBQX010000344.1:0-3367 GCA_031548645.1 Thermoguttaceae bacterium | reverse complement strand
GTGAGAATCGCGGGCCGCCCGTCGGAATATTGCATGACGACGTTCGTCCCGGCGGCGAGGTTGTCGACGTGCCAATAGCGGAAGATCGGCACGGCCTGCCAGGGAATGTCGGCCGGGTCCATTTCGCGAAAGGGCCGCAGGACCGGGTTTTCGTAATCCGGCGCGACGAGCCGGAGATCGCCTTCGGGAGCGCGGGCCTGCATCTGCAAGGTCAGGCCGAGCAACTCGCGAGCGGCCGGCGTGTTGAAATCGCCAATCGGCACGGCATTGCGACCGGGAAACACCGCGACGCCGTTGCCCGCGGCGGCATGGTCGGCCAGCTTCTTCCAACTCGCCGGCGACAGGGTCGCTGGCGGATCGAGCAGGAAAATCGCGCGATAGTCGGCCAAACGTTCCGGCGCCGCTTCGTTGAGTTGCGAAACGCTCATCGTGTCGATCCGGTAGGGGATGATGCCGTTGAGTCGCAGGCTCGTCGGCGCAAGGGCCTCGCGCAGGAAGAGCGTTTGCACCCGCGGCGGCGCGACGATCAACACACGCGACGGCGGACGCACTTCGACGGTGAAGCCGATTTCGTCGTTCGCGGCCAACGCGTCGGGCGAGGTCAGCCGGATGACGCCCTGATTCGTGCCCTCGTGCAGCACGGAAAGTTCGAACGCAACGCTGCGCCGCGAGACGCCCGCCGGAAAGTCGACCGATTTGACGTCGCGTTTTTCGCCGAAGGTGTCGCCGGTTGAGCCGCCGTCGGAATGCCCCACGGTTTTGACGAACAGTTCCGCCGTGCGCGATTCGGCCTCGCCGAGGTGCGACAGTTCGACGGTGATCCCCAGCGGCATCTCGGACGAGAGCACATCGTCGGACAGCGTCACCCGCGTCAGGGCGGTATCGGACGCATGTTCCAATCCGACGTCGATCAGGTACAGCGCCGCGTCGGGCACTTCGGCCAGCGCCGCGCGCACCGACGGCTGCATCGCCTCGGGCCAGCCCGGCTCGGTCATGTCGGTGATCAGGTAAATCTCGCGGCGTTCCAGTTCGCTTTGCTTGAGCAGGCGTGCCCCCTCGGCGAGCGATTCGAGCAGCGAACGGCCGGACATGTCGATCGAAAGTCGTTCGATGCGTTCGCGGGCGGCGAGCAGATCGACCTGGAACGAGGCCGGCATGCGCTGCGAAGCGATCACGGCGACCCGGCTTTCCTTCGGGAAGCGGCCCAACAGCCAGTCGGCGTGTTCGCACGCTTCGGCCAGCCGCGTTTTGTTGGTCGCGACGTAAGCCATGCGCGGGGAGGTGTCGACGATGATGACCGCCGCGACCGGCGATTTTTGCGAGCCGAACGATCCGGCCGCCGTCCATCGCAGAACCGGTCGCGCCAATGCAAGCCCGAGCAGCACGAGCAAAAGCACGCGAAGGGCCAGTAAAAGAAGATGCTTGAGCCGGAATCGCCGCTGGTTGGCCGCCAGCCGTTGCCGGATGAATCGCAGTGCCGGGAATTCGTAGGTCTTCGGGCGGCCCTGCATGACCAGATGCAAAACGACCGGGATCGCCGCCGCGACCATGCCCCCCGCAATCAGGCCCATCGTCAAAAACGTCATGGCATCCCGGTTTCTTATTTTCCGTGATCACAGATCACGGCTCGTTATGATCACAGATCGCGATTCATCAAATCAACTCCACACTTTCTCTCACGCCTGTTCATTTTCCGGGACGATTTTGCACGCGAAGGTGAAGGTCACGGCGACTTTGCCGGCGACGGTGACCTTGGCCTTGAGGAAAAAGACGTCTTTCATGCGGTCGGTCAGCGTGACGTGCAGCAGCACCTCGTCGCCGGGGCGGACCATCTGGCGGAACTTGACGTCGTTCATACGGCCGACGACGGGGACGCCTTTTTCCGATTCCGCATGGGATTCCTTGAAGAATTTCGACAGGAAAATCGCGCCCGCCTGCATGGCCGCCTCGCACAAAATGACGCCCGGCGTGAGCGGATAATGCGGGTAATGCCCCTCGAAGAAAAACTCTTTGCCGGTAAACGTTTTTTTGCAGACGATTTCGTTCTCGTCCCATTGCACGATTTCGTCGACGAAAAGAAACGGGTCCCGGTGCGGTATCGCGTCGAAAATGATTTGGTTATCCATGATGATTCTTGAAAATTTTTCCTTCAATGACGGGATCCTATTTTATCCACAGATGCCGCAGATTTCACAGATGATTCAATATCAAGAAAAATATCTGTGCCATCTGCGTAATCTGTGGACAAATAATAAACTGCCTATCACATTATATCATGTCGCCGCACGGACGGGTGTGAGTTGCGAGATTTCATTACGATTTCATCCCATCCCAAGGTCTCGCACAAGGTCGGCCTCCGGTGTTACGTCTTCCGGCTTGAGTCCAAGTTCACAACACAATATTTGTTTGACGATTTCTTCGATTTCACTTCGCGTATACGGCGAACCGTCTTCTTTCAGGCTTTTTCGATGTTGAACAATGATGTGATCCGCAATTTCGCCCAGCGTGACGTTTGGCGGGATGGCGTTTCGATGACGCTCGCATATCTCGCCCCAAAGGTACAACCAAAAAATCGACCCCGGCACGAAAAAAATCACCGGCACAACGAGTCCAAGTTGCCAAAAACATTGTCCTACGCACGCCGGGATGACAAACACAAAAGCAAAATATCCGCACCATGCCGCCAGCAAATGCCGTTTGTATTTTGCATTGACAAAATGCAGAATCGTTGATTGTGTTCGTATCTTATAGTGCGAGCGGAATTTTTTCCAGATTTTTTTGCGTTTGCCTGTTGGAATTTGATCATACAATTGTTTCAACGTCGTTTCTTTGTCCCAAAAGTCACTTTGGGCAAGCTCAAGTCCATCTGCAAAAGTGTGTCTTACATCCTCAAACGTTTTCTCTTGAAAACCTTGCGATTCAAGAACCGCCGCAGCCTGTTTGCACGTGTTTCTTTCAACGATGTCGTACAGGTCTTTGACCAAAACCTTTTTTTCAGGCAAATCAAATTCGCCCGATACAATGGTCACACCGAATTTGTCTTCAATGGCCATCATGACTTCGACAAAATCCAAACCCATGACTCTGCTCCATCAACGGTTCCTATTGCAGGACGATATTTATCCACAGATGTCACAGATGACACAGATAATTCATATCAAAAAAACATCTGTGGCATCTGCGTAATCTGTGGATAAAACCAAAAAATCAAGCATCCAGCATGAACGCGTCGACGTCGTTGGCGACGATCACGCCGTAATTGACGGCGCCGAGCCAGCCGGACATGATGATGCCGACGCTGCCCGAATGGTACAGCCCGGCGATTTCCTGCGGCAGTTTCCGGCTCACGGCCAGCCCTTCGTACTTC
>JAVBQX010000181.1:0-14813 GCA_031548645.1 Thermoguttaceae bacterium | reverse complement strand
ACCCGTTTGGCCGTCCGGTTGCCGAACAGCCGCAAAATGCGCAGGGCGTGTTCCTGCACCGCGGTGACGGAACGCAGCAGCGGCGTTTTTTTGTCGAGTGCGTCGCCGGTCCAACTGACGAACATCGACGGGACGACGAGCGTCGCGCCGTTGCGGTGTTTCAGCACGAAGGCCGGACTGGTCGGGTCCCAGGCCGTGTAGCCGCGGGCTTCGAAGGTCGCCCGCAACCCGCCGGACGGAAAGCTGCTCGCGTCGGGTTCGCCGCGGATGAGTTCGCCGCCGCTGAATTTCGCGATCGAAAGGCCGTCCCCGCGCGGCATGACGAAACAGTCGTGTTTTTCGGCCGTACTGCCGGTCATCGGCTGGAACCAATGCGTGAAATGCGTGGCCCCGAGTTCGACGGCCCATTCGTACATGGCCTGCGCCACGTCGTCGGCGATGCCGGGATCGAGCCGTTTGCCCTGGCGGATGGTTTCCTGCAGGGACTGGAAAACCTTCAGTGAAAGACGTTCCCGCTGGACGTTTTCGCCGAAGCAATATTTCCCGTAAATTTCGGTCACGTCCTCAATGACGGGAATATCCGAATCGGCAATCTGACGGCGTTCCGAACCGATGGCAAACAGGGCGTTGCGGCGAACGTTGGCACACATATTTGATTCCAGTGTCATAAAACAGGAAAAAGGGGGCGGGAATCGCACGATATTGCCATTAATGATAGCTTTTTTTCAACTTCCTGACAGGACGGCTTGGTTGAAATTCAACGAATATCAAAAATAATGGCAAAAGAAATAAATGCTGTTTCCCATTTTTTCCGCCTGACAAATGCTGCTTTTCTTTCGCGAACCGCACTGGGGGATATAATAACGGTATGAGCAACACACCGACCAAAATCAACGACGGTACGCTGGCGACGGCACCGGAACGACTTTCCCGGGACGAATTGTGGGCCTTGCAGGACCGCCTGTTTCGCGAGCAGATCGCCTGGGTTTTCGACAACAATGAATTTTACCGCACCCGCTTCAACGAGGCCGGCGTCACGCCGCGCGACATCGCCGGTCTCGCCGACATCGACCGCGTGCCGATGATCAGCAAAATCGACTTTCGCGAAACGTACCCGCTCGGGATGTGCTGCGTGCCGAAGGCGGAGATTCGCGAAATGCACATGTCGAGCGGCTCGACGGGTGTGCCGGTCGTGATGCCGTACACGGAAGACGATCTCTCGCAATGGGCCGAGTGCATGGCCCGCTGCTACCGGATGGGCGGCTGCATGCCGGGCGACCCGATCCAGATCACGCCGTCGTTCGGGCTGTTCAACGGCGGGTTCGGCATGTATCACGGGGCCCGTCGCGCCGGAATGTTCGTCATCCCGACCGGTTCCGGCAACACGGAACGGCAGATCAGGCTCGCGCGCGACTTCAAAACGCGCGTCATCGGCGGCGTCGTTTCCTACGGCATCCGCATCATCGAGGTCATGCACGAACTCGGCATCGAACTGCCGGACCTGAAAATCGGCATCTTTGGGGCCGAATCGTTCACCGACGCGATGAAAACGCAGATGCGGAGCAGCCTTGGCGTCGAACCGTTCGACGTGTACGGCATGACCGAAACCGGCGGCGTCGGCACGCTCGGCATGGATTGCCGCACGCACACCGGCATTCATGTTTGGGAAGATCATTACATCGTCGAGGTCGTCGACGCCGTCACGAAGAAGCCGGTCGCCGACGGCGAGTTGGGCGAGCTGGTCATCACGTCATTGACGCGAAAGGCGTTGCCGGTGATCCGGTTCCGGACGGGCGATTTGACGCGGATTCTTTCCCGCGAGCCATGCGATTGTGGACGGACGCATCTCCGCATCGAAACCGTCTCCGGCCGCACCGACGACATGCTCATCGTCAAGGGGATCAACTTTTTTCCGAGCCAGGTCGAACAGGTGTTGCTCGAAATCCCCGGCGTACACCCGCATTACCAGATCATCATCGAAGACGTCGCCGGCGTCAAGGACGTGCGCATCAACGTCGAGGCCGAACCGGACGTGACCGGCTACATGGTCGAGAAATTGCTCAAGGAACGGCTCGGCTTTTCGCCGAAAGGGGACGTCTTCAAACCGGGGGAACTCCCGCGGCAGGAGGGCAAGGCGAAACGCGTTTTTTATGAAAAGAAATGACGCGGCGAAATGGCAAGGCAGGGCGGTCACGGCGTGACCGCCGCAAAATCCAATTGCTCTGCTCTCTGCGCGTCGAGCCAGTTCGACCGCTAACATACCGCTCCATGGCTGTCGCGGCTCTGATTTGTCCCTCGCTTACGCTTCGGGCTCTGATTTCGGCGGTCACGGCGTGACCGCCCTACCTTTGCGCCGAGCAGGCCCGGCGGCTGGCGGTTTACCGGATCACAGGGCGCCGACTTTCAGGAGATAGTCGATGTCCAGTTCATCAGCCAATTCACCTGCATCCTGCTTTTTCGTGCTGTTGGCGTGTTCCTGGGCCAGCATCATGAACAATTCGTCGTCGTTGAGCGAATTGTCATTACTGACCAGCGGCGAGGCCACTTTGGAAACTTCCACGACCACTTCCGCGGCCGCGAGCGACGACGTATCGGCAAAGGCGGTCACGGCGGACTGCAATGCCTGTACGGCGGGGGCGGAGGCCTGGTAACTTTGAACCTCACCGAAGCCGATGACGTTGAACGTCTGGGTCTTGCTCTTGTAAACCTGGGTCGTTCCCGAAGTCGAACTGTAGGCGGCGTCCCGCAAGGTCACGGTGTCATTGCCGCCGTTGCCCCGCAGGTTGAAGTTGGTGAACCCGGTCAGGTTGACCGTGCCGCCCAACCCGAACTTCGCCTGGGCGGAGGAATCCGTGGCGATGAAACTGTCAGCGGCATAGGAGCCGACGATGGTGGCCGTGTCTTTTCCTCCGTTGCCGATCACGTTGGTTTTCGCGAACCCGGCGGCGACGTTTTTGTAACCGCTGCCGACCATGGAAACCGTGCCGGAAGAGGCCATGACGACGTCGTCACCGGTCGTGCCGGTCATGGTGGCCGAGTCATTGCCTCGCGTCGAATAGGCGGTGATGGCGCCGAATCCGGAAACGCCGTGTTCGAATCCCGGCCCTTTCATGACGGCTTTTCCCGCCGACATGATGAGCGTATCGTCGCCTGCCGAATCGAAGAGCGTGGCCTTGGCCGTGCTGCCCGTCGCACTGGCCGTTACGGTTCCAAAGCCCTTCGCGGCATAATAATAATCCGGACCCGAGAGGAGGAGATCGTTCACCTTGAGGGTCAAAACGTCATTGGCCGACGCATTGATCTGCATCGTGTTGTTCGTGCCGCCGACGTTCAGTTCCGCGGCGTTCATGTGGAGCGCGGAAATCGAAAGTTTTCCGCCGTCGGCCGAGAGCGAGAAGCGGTCATCGGCGGTGTTGATTTTCGCCGTGTTGTTTCCGTTGGCCGTCGTCACGACGATTCTGTCCTCTCCGCCCAAGCCGTCGATCTGGATGTTCGTGACCTTGGAACCGACCGTCACGGACTTCCCGTTGAGTTTCACCTGGAAGGCTCCCGAAGCGGTGATGACGATTTCGAACACGTCGTTGCCGGCCGTTCCGTCGAGGAACAGAGTGTCCACGCTATCATATTGATATGTGGTTTTCCCGAGTCCGGCATAACCGCCCCCGCCATACTGCTGGGTCGAGGAGTAGGACGATTTGGAAGAACCCGAGGAGTTGCCCGAACTGGTGTTGCCCCCGCTGTTGATAGCATAGGTCCTGGTGAAAACTTCGGTCGTATTGAAGAGGACAGGATCGATCGGGACGCCTTCATCGTCATATTCCAGGAAGAAGACCGAGGTCACGTCCCCGACCCATGCGAACGACATTCCTTCGTTGTGGATGGCGACGACGGAGTTTTGCTGATTTCCCAAGGTGGCGTAATTCAGCCGGAACTCCTTGTTCAAGGTCGACGGCATGTATTCCGCGACCAGATCCTTGTCGGCGCTGTTGAAGGCCCTGGCGAAGGTTCCGTTGTCGTGGGCCCGTTGTCCGAGGATTGGGTCGTAATTATCGGGTTCCTGATCATAGGAAGTCCAGGTGACCACATAATTCCCGTTGGCCGCCATGGAAACGTCGGGTTTGAATTGCATGTCCAACGTATAGGTGTTGATCTGCATGTCTCCCGTCTTCGCGTTGCCGTTCATGTCGAAACGCCGCGCGAAAATGTCATACTCGGTTTTGGGCTGGTTGAGTTGGCGCTCGCTGGCCCAGGTGATGACGAATGATCCCGAGGCGGAAGCCGCAACGGCCGGAGTGGCCTGAATATTGCTTGTAAAGGCATTGACGAGGAAATCGCTTTTGGTGGTGGTGAGGGTTCCCTTGGCGGCTCCCGACGAAGTGTACTTGAGCACCTTGGCGTAAATATCCTGCGTGCCGTTGGTCGAATTGTGCCCTTGCCAGGTCACGATGAGATGACCGGACGGATCACAGCCGATGTCATAATTTTTAATGTCACGTACATTCGAGGCGATCATCATTTTCGACGTCGATCCCGCGGCTCCGTCCTTGGACACCGATTGCAGGACGCCCTTGCTGTCGTAAACGCGTCCCATGACGACGTAGGTACGGGCCGTCGCGTTGTATTCGATCCACGTGACAAAGATGTTCCCATTGTCGTCGTAGGCGACTTTCGGCGTGGAACAGATCATGGCGTTGTTGTCGTTGATCTGGACCTGGTCGATCACGGCCTTGCCGTAGGCGTCATAAATCCTGAGGTAGACGCCGGTGTTGCTTGAAGGACCGAAGCCGGACCAGACGACGGCGAAATTGCCGAAGCTGTCCATGGCGACATCGGGGTCGGTCTGTCGACCCGGCATGTAATTGTTGACGATCTGTTCCGTCCCGACCTTCTTGCCGTTTTTGTCATAGCGCTGCATGACGATATTGCCGATTTCGTCCAGGGTCCGGCTCATGTTGATCGGCAGGCCCGTATCCTCATCGAAAATGTAGATGGGGAGGGGCGGTTCGTTGGGCGTGCCGGGGTAACTGGAGTGAACGGCAACGACGACATACGATCCGTCGTCGGCGGATGCCACGGCCGGCTTGGTATTCCCAAGATCCGTCCTGAGAAAGACGGTGTCGTCGGGAGACGTGGGGCCGTCGCCCGTGCCGGGGTCCGTTTCTTCCGGATCGGTCGCCAACGTCGGAACGATGACGCGGAATGTTCGCGAGAAATTGCCCCCGGCTGCCCCGTTGTAATCGCCGTCCAGCTTGTTGCCGTCGACGTCGGAGGCCGCATCCTTGATGACGAGCGTGTATTTTCCGGACTTGAGCGGTTGATTGCCGTTTTCGGCCAGATCGGAATCGAAGGTGATGACGGCTTCCCACTTTCCGGTTTTATTCGTCGTGAAATCAAAGGCCTTGTCCCGTCCGAACTCAATGCTGACGATGGCGCCGGACATGGCGATACCGTCCTTGAGCAACTGCCAGTTGGCCGGATTGAGAACGCTGTTCGGGTCGTAACGATAAGCGTTGTACATTTCCTCGCTGAACGTGACGATCATTTGCGTCGGGAATCCGTAAACGACGCTGTCGTCGCCGATCGGCATCAAGACCCCGTCTTTCGTATCGGGATCGCCGTTCGCCTTGTTGACGACATTGCCGTCGGCATCGTATTGCAGTTCATTGACGACAAGGACCGTTTCCGTCACGATGGGCGCGGTCGTATCGGCGTTGAGCGGAATGGCGCGGTAATAGACTTTCGTTTCGGAGTTCGTTCCGCCGTCGTTGCCCTGGAAGACGACGATCGCGTCGCCGTTGGCGTTGAGGGTCACCGTAGCGCCGGTCTGATCTCCGGCGATGTGGTCCTTGTTGACGCGGAATTCGCCGCCGATTTCACCGTGGATTCCGACATAACCGTAACCCTGGACGTAACGCGTGTTGTCCGGCAGGCCGTAACGCGATACGCTGGTGTTGGCACGCGAAGTCCGGAGCGTTTCCAGGTTCGTGTAACGCTTGGCGTAGACGCCGTAGTCGGTGACGGTATCCGTGGTCGTTCCGCCGACGCCGTGCCCCGTGTCCGCGAGATTCACGGTGATCTGGTGCGTGTCCTGGAAGCTCTCCCAGGTGATCATGAAATCGCCGTTGTTCGCCATGGACACGGACGAGTAATACTGGTTACCGACGATGTAGTTGTTGACGAGGAATTCATTTCCGAGCATGACGGCACCGGTCGGGAGGATCAATTCGCCGGTATCCGGGTCGAAATTGTCGGGGTCGTCGAGGTCGACGCCGATCGCGCCGGGCACCGCCGTGCCGTTCATGGTGAAACGGCGGGCGTAAACACCGGCCAGTCCGTTGGCGCTGCCGCCGGGGCCGTCGCCGGCGTTGTCCTGGTTGAAGCTCGTCCAGGTGAAGACCACTTCGCCGGACATGCTGACGGCCACGTCGGACCATATCTGGTCGCCGGTTTCCGTCTGGTTGACGAGGTACTCGGTCGTTCCCGTCATGACGATCGAATCAATCCAACTGGAGTAGGCCGAAACCCGGACGTCGACGGAGAACTCGCCGAAGGACGCGTTGACTCCCGGGAGTATGTCCGTGACCGAATTGGGGTACATGGGGCCGCCGTAACTGACCACGCCGGCGATTGTGCCGTCGACGAAAGTCGGACCGCCGGAGTCGCCACCCGCTGCGTTGACCTCATTGGCGGCGCCGAGGCCGAGGTTGTAAATTCCGAAGTAATAGCCCAAAGCGTCGTTCGCGGGCAGGCCGCTGTCGAAGTCGCGGACAAGCGTGTTCGGGTTGTAATTGGTATCGAAGATCGTGCCGAGGGCTTCGTATTGGTTCTGGCCGCTTCTCTTCGTACCCGGGGGAAGGACGTTCCCCGTGGTGCCGGTTCCCGCGGTGCCGTAGCCGACGAGCGTGTGCGGGGAACTCATTTCGTCGCTGCCGCGATAAATCTCGTAGCGTTCCGCCGTTTCCGGGGCGACGTAGGAAAGAGTCAGGACTGCCAGGTCGACCTCGTATTCGTAACGGCCGGTATAGGACGGGTGCACGATACTCTGCGAAACGGTGTACAATTCATAACCCGTTTTCGTTTCAAATCGGACGACGATATTCTCGATGGGAAGCGGACTTCCCGAATTACTTTCGCAAACGACGTGGGCCGCGGTCAGGATGTGCATTCCGCTGGAAAGGAGCGAACCGGATCCGACGTAGACGTTTCCATCGCTGTTCAATCCGTAGATATAGACGACCCCGGTGTATTCGTCGGAAAGCGTTTCGTGGTTGTCCGGCGAATCGGCGGCGACGACCAGTTTTTGATGCGAGGTTACGGTTTCCATCATTGCGATGCGTTCGGCCAGGGAAACCTGGTTGTTTCTCGAAGCCACGGCTTCATTTGACGGGAAGTTTTTCGCGTAGATGTTGGTTTCGTACAGGGAGTCTTTGCCCTGTCCCCAACTGGTCCAGGTGATGACGACTTCGCCGCCTTGCGCGATGGCGATGGACGGATAGCGTTTGTCGCCGGCCGTCGTGTCGTTGGCCCGGGTTTCGCCCGAGGCCCCCGTCGTCTGGGTCGAGAGGGTGACTCCTTGCCCGGATTTCGGGTTTTCCAGCTTCACGTTTTTCACCGTCAGCGGAGCGACGTCCCTGGCGCCCAGGCTGCCGACGAACTGGATGAGCACCGAACTGGAGGCGGCCCCCACTTCCACTTCCAGGCCGATGGCAAGCAGGGCGTCTTTGATGTTTTTGGCGGTGATCTGGAGGCTGGAGCCGATTTCGATATTGCGAGTTGTCAGCAGGATGCCGGCCCGTTCATCCACGTACTGGAGTTGGAACGTTCCGCCCGCCGAAGGATTGCCGGCGAACTGGATGGCCTGGATTTCGTCGACCCCGCCGATCGGCGTGCAGGACGAATCATAACGCTGGAAATAAATGTCGTAACCGCTGGTGTCGGACACCTGGTTGAGGCTTTCCCAGGTGATGACGAAGCCGCCGGTCGTGTCCATGGCGACATCGGGATAATTGTGCGTCCCGATGTGGGCGTTGACCTTGACTTTGGAAATCAGGTCGCCGTCGGCGTCGACGCGGGCCGAACCGTTGAAATTGAACGCGCTGAAGTAGATGTTCCGGGTTCCGTCGGCCTCGTCCTGCATCCACGTGACGACGAAATCGCCGTCGGCGTCCATGGCGACCGAAGCGTAGGAGGCGTTCGGGTTGTCCGTGATCAGGATTTCACGGGCGAAGGTGATCACACTTTCGCGGACGTTGTTGTTGGTGACGAACTCCTGGTGGTAGATTTTCGCCATGATGCCGCCGCCGGCGACTGTCCATGCCGTGACGAAGTTCCCCTGCTGGTCCGAGGCCACGGAGGTCGGATTGCCGGGCGTGTCGTAGGCCGTGTTCGGGGTGCGGGTGTTGTGTTCGCCCGTCGAGTCGCTGACCAGTTGCTCCTTGTAGCCGTCGCCCCCGCCGGTGAAGGACAGGACGCCGTCGATGGCGCTGATGGAGAATTTGCGGCTGAAGTTCTCCCCGTTTTTGTTGATCTCGGTTCCGTCGCGTCCAAGCACGTTGCCGACTCCGTAGGTGACTCTGCCTTGATGATCGACCGAGACCCCCGTCGTATCGCTGAGTTTGTTGGTCGCGACGAGTTCGTAATTGCCCGAACCGAGCGGCGTGTTGAATTCGATGATCACTTCCCACTTGTTCGAACCGTAGGACAGGACGCTGTCCGAGACGGAGGAATTCGGGTTGGCGTCGATGATGTCCTTGGCCTTGTTCATGCCGAAGCTGATCGACTTGATCACGTTGTTGAGTTTGACGCCGTCCTTGATGATGGACCAGTTTTTCGGGTTCAGGACGCTGTGCTCCCCATTCACCCCGTTGGCCAGCAATTCCTTGTCGAACGTGACGACGAGGTGTTCCAGCGAATAGGTGACCATGTCCTGGTTGGCCACGTGTTCCCCGTTGGGCAGGATCACGTCCGTCACTCTCGGGCCGACCTTGCTTTGCGATTGCTCGAAATAGCGATAGTTGATTTTCCGATCGATGATCGTGCCGTTGGTCGTCGTGACGTTGGTGAACCAGGACGTGACGTACGACCCGTTCGGCAGCACGGTCAGCCCCGGGGTGACCTGGGGCGTGCCTTCGTATCCCATGTGTTGCGTCACCAAATCGACGTACCCGAAGAAGTTGACGTTGGCTATGTCTTTTCGGGACACGGAGTTGGTGGTGCCGGTGAAACCCATGCTGACATACGAGTCGTGGGCCCCGCCGACGAAAATGATTTCGTAAACGTGATAACCGTCGATCGAACTGTCGCCGGTATAGCCGTTGAGATCCCACATGGTGCCGGCATAGCGTTCCTCGTAAGTTCCCGGCGAGTAATAATTGACTTCGGCGCTCGGAATCATCAGTCCGTTGCCGGCACCAAACACCGGCGCAAGTATGTCGGTCCACGCATTATGGGCGTAAAGGCCGTTGGTGCCCAGGCTGTTGAACGCTCGATACAGGGAGGTTCGATACTCGCCGGGGTTGAAAACGTTGTTCGTCATCGTGAAGGGAAAAGTCATGGCAATGGCTTCCGAGCCGCCGGAGTATCGCTGACCGTTTTCCAGGTACTCTTCAGTTTGCCTCGAAAGCAGAAGCGTGAGCGAGCCGCCGCTGATGATATTGGCGCCCACGTAATTCGGGATGGCGAGATAGTACCGCGCATTGACGCCGTCCCGCGTGGAAGTCACGTTGGCGTCCGACGATGTGGCGGTGGTAATCGTGTCACCGCCGGTTTGCTCCTTGTCGAGCCTCGTGGTGAATATGTCGTTGCCCCCGCCCCGCATCATGCCGAGAACGCTTTCGAAAACGGCGTTCAAACGGGCGATCTGGTCGTAGTTCGCGTTGAGTTTGATAGCCCTGTTCAGGTATTCGCGAATGGCCACGTCGACGTCGGATGTTGCATAATACAAATTGGTGAAATTGGAAGTTGCCGGATTGAAATAATCCAAAAGGTCGGCGTTCTTGTTCTCGTTCAGGTATTTGGAAAAGTAGCTTCCGGGGATAGTGATGCCCCCCAAAGTATCGCCGGACAGGTTGGAATCCGGACCGTAACCCTGGTAGATGAAGACCATGTCGCCGTCGGCGTCAAGCCTGCCGATGCCGTTGTACTGCGCACCCCGCCAGCTTTCGTCGGCATAATGGTTGTTCAGCCAGTTGCTCAGCGAATGGACGAGAAATTCCCCTTTCGCTTGCGTGAAGGTTTTATCCGTCGCCGAGAAGTTGAACATCTGCGCCCTGACGTCGGACGATTCCGCCGCATTCGTTCCTTTGGCGTATCGCGGATGCTCATCCGTGTAGGTGATGACGAAATTGTTGTGGGCGTCGAAACTGACGCTGGGGTTATACGAAGTGCTTGCGACGGAATACTGATCCCACCCCGCCATGGGAGTCATGCTGCCCGGCGCGAAAACGGACATGTACAGGGGCCCGGTGACGGAATAGTTTTCGAAATTCGTGTCCTCACTGTCACTCCAGGAAACGACCGCGTAGCCGTCGTTGCTGATGGCGACGTTCGTATGAATGAGCGGGGAATCGGTTGTCGACAGGAGCACGGCATCGGACAGGGCGGCGCCGTAACGGTCATAACGCCTGGCGTAAACGTCGTTTCCGTCGGTGTGACTCTGGATGGAAGCGGACCATGCGATGATGAAGTTGCCGTCCGGGTCCATGCCGATTGAAGGCGAAGTCTGGTTGAGATTGCTGTGCGTGTTGACCTTGAACTGGTCGCCGACCGGACGCACGCCCTGGATCGCGACGTTCTCGGTGCCGCCGTAAGCGCGTTTCGTCGTGTAGCCGTCGCTGTAGAATGAGATTTTGTCTTCCGAGACGATCGCCTGCGGGGAAAATCTGCGGGCGTAAATGTCGGTGATGGAAGTATTGCTCATCGTGCCGGCTTCCGACTGCCAGGTGATGACGAAATCGCCGTCGGCGTCCATGGCCACCGCCGGATTGAGCTGGTTTTTCACCAACGGGATGGAGGACGTGGGATCGTTTTCCTCCGGCGCGTTGACGCGGAACGCCTCGCTCGACTGCTTGATCGTCGTCGTGAATTCGGCTTTGGGTTTGCCGGCCGCGGTGCCGACGTATTCCGTGCCGTATTCGTCGGTGGCGCTGACGATCATGATGTCCTGCATGCACAGCCCGGAACTGTTGATGAAGGTGATGTCGAAGGTCGTGCCGTCGACCCAGGCGACGCTGACCTCGGCCGTATAGAATTCATCGTAGGACGGACGGTAGTCCAAATTGACGTCTTCCGTTTTGACCCGCGTATAGTTTTCCACCCGCGGAAAGGCCGAATATTCCGTCATTTTGTTGAAGGCCTGTTGAATTCGCATGGCCGTCGTCTGCGGGTTGGTCGGGTCGACGCGAATGCCCGTTTCACTCCCCCAGGAGTCCTCGGCGGAAATCACGATCGGTTCGCTGACGGTGGACATGATGGCGCCCGCGTAGATGCCGGTGGTCACCTGCGAGTCCTTGATCAGCAGTTCGGGGACGTTCACTCCGGCGCACTGGTCGCCTTTGTAGGTGATGAGAAAATCCTTGCTCGATTCGGCGGTCACTTCGACGTTGGCGTAAATTCCCCCCATGTGCTGCAAGGCCGTTTGGATATTATACGCGTTCTTCGCGGGGGAAAGGTTTTCGTCGTAATAGATCGAGTCGGAATAATTCGGCACGCCGTCCTGGTCCGTATCCACGCCGCCGAGTTGAAACTGCATCACGACGTTTGAGCCTGTTCCCATCATGCCTCCCGAGGCCGTTGTCACGGTTTTGATGGAAAGCCGCTGGATTTCATAGGGGGCGTAAACCAGCTTGAAACGGCCGTCGGAGTCCGCGATGCTGTTGTCCAGCAGTTCCTTCGGGAGCGTCAGGCGTTCGACCTGATCGGTCAGGTATTGCGCGTAAACGTTGTAGTCGTCGTAGAAATTTCCGAAGCGGTCGGTCGCACGGATTTTCTCGCCGGTCACGGAGTCGACGAGATAATTTCCGTTTTTGTCCATCTTGTAAACATAGTCGTTCTGGGTCCAGACGATGACGGTGTCCCCCTGGTTGTTGGAGGCGATGTAATCGTTGCCCCAGATCGATTCGGTGTACTTGTTGCCGCCATAGCTGTTGTTGCCATTGATGTAGAACGTGCTGCTCGATATCGAGGGCGACGTGTTCGGCGAGAAGGATGTCAGCGTCTTTTCCACCGGCGATACGGTCGGTGCGCCGAGACTCACCGACACGGAAAGCAGTTGCCGTTCTTCAAGGGAATCCATGTGCAAACGCCGCGGCTCAAGGATGTTTTTTTTGTGCTTGATTTCCTGAGAAGAAAACAGTTTGCCCAACGACTTTGCAATATTTTTGGTGATTTCGGAGAATGACATTGTTATTTCACCTTATAGCTGAAACGTGTGATACCTGAACGAGAAAAGAACGACCGAAAATTTAAACATTAATCGACATCGCAATGGATAAACGGCTATCCCGCGAAAACTTCTTTTTGCATTAGTATTGCGGAATATGTCTGAAACTTCTGGCAGTATTAGGACATATACATCTTCATCTTGATTCAACCCGATTCCTTCGTCAAGCTATTTGTCCCATTTTTACAAAAATCCAGCCAATTTTCGCATTTTTAAGTCAAAAAAAAGTTGCACTGCCGCGCATTTGAAAACGGCTTGTTTATTCGCGCGTGAAAATCATTACTTATGATGAATCCGCCCTTGCTCAGGTTCCCCAAAATGGGAAAGAAATCTCTGTCCTGCGGATTTGTCTTCGCAGAAAATGAATATCGCGTCAAATTTCTTGAAAAACATAAGAATAAGGATTCCCAAAGACGCGTTTTGTTGACGAAAGATCATTTTTTCTATAACATGGTGGTTTCCGAAAGGACCGGGCATCGGCTCGAAACGGAAAACCTGTCTTTATTGTCAACTTTCAAAAATCATGATTAGTTTGGAGATGAATCACGATGAGAAAAATGTACTTGACTGCCATGTTATTGGCGGTTGCATTTGGATTTTTGTCTGAAAATTCTTTCGCCCAATGGAAGCCGGTGGGCGAAAAAATCAAGTCGGTTTTCGCTTCCCAGGTCAATCCGGCCAACCCGCACCCGGAATACCCGCGGCCGCAGATGGTTCGCGCGAATTGGCAGAACCTCAACGGGCTTTGGGATTACGCAATCGTTCCGGCGGACCAGGATTATACGGAATCGCAGGGCAAGATTCTCGTCCCCTTTGCGGCGGAATCGTCCCTGTCCGGGGTCGGCAAAGCGGTGACGAAAGCCAACGCACTGTACTACAAGCGGCAGTTCAACGCTCCGGCGAATTGGCGCAACCAGCGTGTTTTATTGCACTTCGGCGCCGTTGACTGGGAAACGAAGGTGTTTGTCAACGGCAAGGAAGTGGGCTCGCACAAAGGCGGATACAGCCCCTTTTCCTTTGACATCACCGACGCCCTGAGCGAAACCGGCCCGCAGGAATTGCTCGTCCGCGTTTGGGACCCGACCGACGAAAGCTTCATCGCCCGCGGCAAGCAGATCAACAAGCCGCACGGCATCTGGTACACCGCCGTGACCGGAATCTGGCAAACCGTCTGGCTCGAAGCAGTGCCGAAAACGTACATTGAAAATATCAAATTGACGCCGAATTTGAAAGATGGCACA
Source organism: Thermoguttaceae bacterium (assembly GCA_031548645.1). Classification (GTDB taxonomy): domain Bacteria; phylum Planctomycetota; class Planctomycetia; order Pirellulales; family Thermoguttaceae; genus WRMR01. Next base: position 1,133 of record JAVBQX010000181.1, on the reverse strand, counting down.
TTAACGGTGGAAGCCAAGGTCATTGGTGCACAAGAAGGGGACAGGGTTTCCGCCTTGGCTACGGGGGGCTACAGGAGTGGCAGAATTTATGGAGAACAGCAACCGGTCGGCGAAGCCGTGACGCTGAAAATCAACAACCCGACGGCCTGGTCGCCGGACAATCCCTTCCTGTACGATCTGCAAGTCATGATTTTGCGCAACAATGAAGATGGTACATATACACATGTAATTGATCAAGTCAAAAGCTATTTCGGCATGCGTGACATCGCGCTCGGGAAGGACGAAAAAGGCGTCACCCGCATCATGCTCAACGGCAAGTTCCTCTTCCAGCACGGGCCGCTTGACCAGGGCTGGTGGCCGGACGGGCTTTACACCGCTCCGACCGACGCCGCGCTGCGTTACGACGTCGAAATGACCAAGAAAATGGGCTTTAACATGCTCCGCAAGCACGTGAAGGTCGAACCGGCCCGCTTCTATTACTGGTGCGACCGGCTCGGCATTCTTGTCTGGCAGGACATGCCCAGTGGCGACAAATACATCGGGCCGAAAGACGCGGACATCGAACGGACGAAGGAATCGGCCGACCAGTTTTACGCCGAAATCACCGAGATGATCACAACGCTGCACAACGCGCCGTCGATCATCATCTGGGTGCCCTTCAACGAAGGTTGGGGCCAATTTGACACGGCGAAAATGGCCGAATACTGCAAAAAACTCGATCCGTCCCGCCTGATCAACAGCGTCAGCGGCTGGACCGACCGCAAAGTCGGCGACATGCACGACATTCACAGTTATCCCGGCCCGGACATGCCGCCGCTCGAAGAGGAACGCGCCGTCGTACTCGGCGAATACGGCGGGCTCGGACTCCCGATCGAAGGCCACACCTGGCTTGACAAGGGAAACTGGGGCTACGTTTCCTACAAGAATAAAAATGAACTGTTCGATGCGTACGAAATTCTCAACCAAAAATTGCACATCCTGATCGGAAAAGGGCTTTCGGCCGCCGTTTACACCCAGACGACCGACGTCGAAATTGAAACGAACGGCCTGATGACCTACGATCGCGCGGTGACGAAATTCGACGTCAACCGTTTGGCCCGTGCAAATCAGGCCCTGCATTTTGCCCCGCCGAC
>JAVBQX010000053.1:0-7434 GCA_031548645.1 Thermoguttaceae bacterium | reverse complement strand
CGAAACCCTGATGACCGGCGGCGACATCGGAACGGCCGAAGTGCTGACCGCCGTTCAAAAAGCGGACATCGCCTTCCGCCTGATGATGCAGATTCGCAATAAACTCGTCAGCGCGTACCAGGAAATACAAAATATCAGGGTGTAGAAAGCGCAAAGCGAAAAGTGCAGAGCGCAGAATGAACTGAAATCCCTACCCCCTCATCCCTAGCCCCTAATCCCTCATCCTATGAACAAACTGAAAGAGACCTGGAGCCAGATACGCGATTTGTACGCCGGGATGCCGCCGGGGACACGGATCGTCGCCGGGCTGCTCGTGGCCGTGTTGCTCGTGAGCCTGATTTACCTGGTCATGCCGGGCAAAGGCACCCCGAGTGCGCAGCGGGAGACGTACCTGTACGGCGATTACCGGTTTTCGCAGTCGGAACAGATGGCCGTCATGGACGCGCTCGGTAGTGCGGGGCTGAAGGATTACACCTGGGAAGGCTACCGGCTCAAGGTTCCGGCGAAGAAGTCGGAAGCGTACGCCGCCGCCCTGTCGAAGGCGAAGGCCGTCCCGCAGGATGCCTCGGCGCTAGTTTTGAAGAACGCGCAGGAAACGAACGCGCTGGTGACCAAGGAAGACCGCAACGACCGGAACTTCGCAACATCGCTGGCTGCGGCGGAAAAGATCATTCGCAAATCCGGCGGAGTGGAAGATGCCAGCGTGACGGGACATTCAAGTTGGAAATGGGAAGGCTTTAAACGAGTCCAATGGCGGACGGCAAGCGTTTCGGTTCGAATGCAACGCAACCGGGAATTGGACAAGAATACGCGTGCGGGCATTCTCGCGGTCGTCAAAAGTTCACTTGGAATCAACGACGCGAAAGATGTCATGATCAGGGACGAAAATACTGGTGCAAGCTGGCCCGGGTCGGAAGACTGGTTCCAGGACGGCGACGGCGGATATCTCGAAAAGAAGCGTGAGGAGGAATTCGCCTTCGAGCAGATGATTCGCCACCTGTTCAGCGACATCGACGACCTGAAAGTGACGGCTTCTGCGACCGTGGATATCTATAAATCCTGGAGACAATTCGGCATTGAACACAAAAAACCGACAAGTGTTGCCAGCGATTCGTACAGCTTGAAAATTGATGCCGAGGGGGGGGGGCCGGGACGTCGTCCGGGCTATGAAATGCAGAAAGACAATTCGCCGCTGCCCTACCGCGATGTCGCCATGAACTCAACGTTGAAATTCAACGAAAAGGAAAGTCGGGACAGGGAGCTGAGCGCCCTGCAGGGACTGGAAAACAGCAAGGAATACGTGCCCTATCCCCTGCTGGGAATTTCGACGAGCATTCGCGTGCCTTACGCGTATTTTTTGAAGACCTTGCGGCAGACGAAAAAACTGCAAGGAAATGACGCGGTGGAACCGCAGGCCGGTGAAATCGACAATTGGATCACGCAGGAAATCGCCCGCATGAAACAGCAGTTGTACACGCTTTTGCGGACGCGGAACCCGGAGCTGATCGATGACGCGGAACTGGAAAAACTGATCACCATCGAACCGTATCACGCGCAAGAAATGGAATTGCCGGCGGAGGAAACGGCGTGGCAGAAGCTGGCGTTTTGGTTCGGCGCGAACTGGAAGACGATGAGCCTGTTCGGACTCGTGGCCGCGTCGCTCGGCGTGTTGTGGGGCGTGACCCGTCCGCAGAAGCCGGAACCGATCATCATTTATGAAGCGCCCGAATTGCCGCCAATGGAGGCGGACAAGGACGCGGTCGAAGACGAGGACGAGGAAACCGCCTTCAACCGGACGCTGGAACCGTTCAACAAGTCGATGCGTTCGCTGCAGGAAGAGGTGAGCGAACTGGTGAACGAAAACCCGGACGCGGCGGCCAACGTGATACGGCAATGGATCGGCCGCGTCGCGCCGCAGGATCATTAGTTGGGGGATAGGGGTGAGGGATTAGGGATTAGGGGTGAGGGGCTAGGGAATGAAATTGAAACTAAACTCATAACTCTAGTCCCTCACCCCTCGTCCCTAGCCCCTCCTCCCACACCCCTAGCCCCTATCATGAAATAGATACAGTAGAGCAACGGATGGGACTTTTCAAGAGGAAACCCAAGGCGAGAAAGTCGATCGTCGATTCGGCGCACGACCTGAAAAACGAGGTCGAAGGGGAAGTGCCGCCCTCGGATGTCGGGCTGGAGCCGGACGAAATCGAACGGCTGCTCGAACTGCTCGGACGCGACGACCGTGGAAGGCTCGTCTTTCGTCGTCGCGTGGGCAGCATACTCGATTTGGCGAAGGGGCTGGCGTTTTGGGTCCGGCCCAATCGGCTGACGGTCGACGAGGCGATCGGGTTGATGCACGAAATCGCCGAAGAGCACAAGATACGCGAGGAACGGCTGCTGAAAAAACGACGCCGCAAGGATCCGAATTACCAGCTCCCGAAATACCTGACGCCGGAGGAAATCGAGTATCCGACGAACCTTTCGCCCGACGACGTGCTGGCGGCGACCGACGCGGCGCGGCACCGGCTGGAGGAATCGCTCCCGAACGCCGAAAAGGAAACCGGCGAAGAGCGCCGGGCCAAGTGGGTGTTCGAGGCCCTTGAACAATTGAAAAACGAAGAGGCGACGCGATTCGCCCGGCGCATCGCGACGATGCAGCGGCGCCATATCGAAGGCAAGCCGCCGGAAGAAGGAGAAATGCCGGAAGGCGAAGGCGATGAAAACGCCGACGTTTGGGCCGAACACGGTTTCGACGACGAGGAACTGGAACGGATTCGGACCTTGCAGGGATTCGGCAAAAAACCGCTGAAATCGTTGCTCGACGAAGCCGGCGACGTGGTCGACGGCAACGTCGAGGCCGCGGCCAAGGTCGTCAAACAGTGGATCGGCAACACGAACCGCGAACAGGAATGAGGATGGAGGGATTAGGGACTAGGGGTTAGGGACCAGGGAATGAAATTGAAACCAATCTCTAACCCTTAACCCCTAATCCCTAGTAACTCTTCAAGACAAAATTTATTTAACCCCAAAAATATCGACACCATGACTGATCAACAGGGAATTCGCAAAGCCGCCGTGTTTTTGAACGGACTCGACTGGGAAACGGCCAGCACTTTGCTCAAACGCCTTCCGGCGGAGGAATCGCGAGCGATCCGGCGCGAGATGGTCGCCATCGAAGGCATTTCGTCGAACGAAGTCAATAAGACGGTTTCGCAATTTTTGAATGAGACGAAATACGACAAAAAAAACAAGCCGGGTAAAAGCGCCGATATGAAATCGGACGGCCCGCAAAAAACCGTGTTTTCCGGCGACGGGGTCGACCTGTTCGAATTTTCGGGGCAGGCTCCTGAACACATGCCGATGACACACGGGCCGAAAGTCGCCGCGAACAGCGCAACAATACAGGCGGAACAAAAAACGGATCAAACACAAGCGGAACCGGAAGCGGTTTCGGAGCCGGCGGAACCGCGGCGATTCGATTACCTGGAACGGCGCTCGGCGTTCGATACGGCGGCGTTCCTGGCGGAAGAAGGCGGGCAGTTGATCGCCGTCGTACTGTCGCAAATGACGCCGCGCTATTCGGGCGACGTGCTCGCGTGTTTCGAGCAGTCATTGAAGCGCGACCTGATCCGGCGGCTGGCGAAACTCAACGCGACGGACGAAACGATACTCGACGAAATCGACGCAGTGCTGAAGGACCGCCTGAAACGCGAGGTCGAGGAACGCCCGAAATCGAAACCCGGGCTCGCCCTGCTTGAACGGATTTTGCAGGTCGTCGACAATGAATTGGGCAATGAAATCGGCAACGACATCATTTCGGGCTTGAACGAAATCGATTTTGAGGAACAACAGGCGGCCGCTTACGCTCAATATGGCGATTACGATGCGTATGACGAAGCATATCATGACGGAATGTACGTCGCGGACGTTGAACCGGGCTGGGCCTTCGAGGATTTGGGGCTTTTGGACGATCGCGAGTTGGGAACCTTGTTTCGTTCGCAGGATCACGAGATCGTCGTCCAGTCGCTGCTCTTGTGCGACGTGTATTTCATCGAACGCGTGCTCGGGCGTTTTCCCGTGTACGAGCAAGTCAGCCTGCGCGAGATGATGCGACTTGCGACGGCGACCGCGGACGAAGAACAGGACTACGCGAGGCAGTGCGTCATGCAGGGCGCGATGCAATTGATCGAAGAGGGACATATCGCGGACATCCCGCTGGGAGCGGCACGACCATTCGTCGATTCGCGTTCGGTGGTCGTCGATTATTCCGTGTAAAAGCAAGCAAGGTGACATCATGGCAAACGTATCGCAGGAAGAGCAGCGGGTGATTTATCGGCCGACGCCGTTCAATTTCGTCGATATGCAGGAAAAAGCCGACGCGTATCTCGATTCGGTTCGGGCGGAAGCGTCGCGGATCGCGGAGGAAGCGCGGGTTGATCTGACACGTTTGCGGAACGCGGCGAACGCGGAACTCGAACAAAAAAAACGGGAACTGGCCGAAATCGAGCAAAAACTCGCGGAACGGGAACGGCAACTCACTTCGGAAACGGGCCGCGTCAATTCATTGCGCGATGAAATCGAAAAAGCGACTTATGACGAGGCGTCGACCGCCGGACACAAGGAGGGATATGACCGCGGATATGAAGCGGGTTATATTTCCGGCGAGGGCCGGGCGCTGGCCGATTACCAGGAACGCCTGAACGCCGAGGCCGACGCGATGACGAAAGAAGCGCTTCAAACGTTGACCCCCGCGTTGGAAAAAGTCGTTGAAAACCTGACGACGGCGGAGAATATTTTCGTGACCCGTTGGGAGGAAGGCGTTTTGCAGGTTGCGGCGACCATCGCACAGCAGGCGATCAATCGCGAATTGCCGAACATGGCGGATGTGCCGCTGAAACTGTTGCGCGAAGCGTTGGAACTGGCCGTCGGCAGCGTGCGGCTGAAAATTCGAATGAATCCGCAGGATGTCGAAGGATTACGGCAGGAAATCGATACGCTGACCAACCAGATCGCGCCGGCTGCGGAAACGGAGATCATCGGCGACGTCCGCGTTTCACCCGGCGGCTGTTACCTCGAAACGACGCAGGGCACGATCGACCAGCGAATCGAATCGCGGCTCGACCGCATCGTTTCGGAACTGGAATAAGTGAAACGTCCTTTATCCACACTGAATTTTACATTTTTGTTTCACGCTGAGACGCCAAGCAGACAAAGATCGCAAAGAACAACACAAGTATATTACCGCAAGAGACATAAAGTTTGTTACAAAGAATACAAGAGTAGTTTGTTTACATCATTTCATGCTTTGCAGTACAAAATTAAACTTTGTGATCTTTGTCTGCTTTGCGACTTTGCGTGAAATCCCATTGTTCGTTTTGTAAACGATAAAATCGCAGGAAAAAATGCAGGCACTCAGGAAGCAGATCAAGACGATCATGCCGGTGACGATTACCGGGTCGGTGATGCAGACGCAAGGAAATACTGTTTCCGTGTCGGGATTTCCGGCGCCGGTCGGGGCGATCGCGCACATCGAACGCATCGCGGACGAACCGCTGATGGCCGAGGTGATCGGTTTTCGCGACCACCTGACGCTGCTGTATCCGTTTTCGGAAATTTCGGGCATCCGGCGCGGCAACCGCGTGACGCTATTAAAGACGGTGCCGTGGCTGCGGGTCGGCGACCAGTTGCTCGGGCGCTGCGTCGACGCGATGGGCCGCATGATCGACGGGTTGCCGACCCCGGTTTTACCGGATCGGATTCCGTACCAGGCCGAACCGCCGGAAGCGTGCAGCCGGCCGCGCATCAAGGAAATTCTTTCGACGGGAATCCGGGCCATCGACGGAATGCTGACCTGCGGACGCGGTCAGCGGCTGGGAATTTTCGCGGGCTCGGGCGTCGGAAAAAGCGTCACGATGGGAATGATGGCCCGATATACGAACGCCGACGTCAACGTGATCGGACTGATCGGAGAACGCGGGCGCGAGGTCAACGATTTCATCGAACGCGACCTCGGCGCGGAAGGCATGAAAAAAAGCGTCGTCGTCGTGGCGACGTCGAACGAGCCGGCGTTGATGCGGATGCGGGCCGCGATGACCGCGATGTCGATCGCCGAGTATTACCGCGACCGGGGCAAAGACGTGCTGTTTTTGATGGACTCGGTGACGCGTTTCGCGATGGCGCAGCGGGAAATCGGACTGGCCGGGGGTGAACCGCCGACGACGAAAGGTTATCCGCCTTCGGTGTTCGCGATGCTGCCGCGGCTGGTGGAGCGTGCCGGCCGCTCGACGCTGGGGAGCATCACCGCGTTTTTTACCGTGCTCGTCGAAGGCGACGATCACAACGACCCGATAGGCGATACGGTGCGGGGGTTGCTCGACGGTCACATTTGGCTTTCGAGAAAACTGAGTACGCGGGGACATTACCCGGCCATCCACCCGATCGAAAGCATCAGCCGGTTGATGCCCGACATTTGCGAATCGAAACACCTGAAGGCGGCCCGTGCGATGCGGCGGCTGCTCGCGATTTTCGCCGACAACGAGGACATCATTTCGATCGGCGCATATCGGAAGGGCAGCAATCCGGACATCGATCACGCGATTGAAATGAAGCCGCTGATCGACCAGTACCTGCAACAGGCCGTCGACGACGGGGCGAAACTCGAAGAAACCGTCGAGCGAATCACGAAACTCATGCTGGATGAGAGTTAATAACTAAAAGTGAATAACTAATAGTTGTCGTTGTTTTAGCTTGAATGGATTTGATGGATTATCACCAAATAATTTTTAGTTATTAGTTTTTCACTATTAGTTTATATATGTTTCGTTTTCGACTTCAACCGTTGCAGAAAATACGCGAGAACGTGCGTCGCGAGCGGCAGACCGAACTGGCCAAGGCGCTCGAAGCGGAAGCGGTCGTGCGTGAGAAGATCGACGGCATCGGGCGGGAGATCGTCGGCACGAAGGAGGAAGGTCGGAAGCTGGCGTCGGAGGGGCGCATCAATGTCGATTACCTGGTCGGACTACGACGGCATGAGGCATACCTGTTGGCGCAAAAGGCCGAGGCGAAACAGAAACTCGAACAGGTGCTCGCGGAGGTTGAGCGGCGACGGATGGCCGTCGTCGAGGCCGACAAGGAAGTCAAGATCATGGAGAAGCTGCACGAGAAGCTGAAAGAGAAACACGATACGGAACTGTCGGCGAAGGAAGTCGTCGACCTCGACGAAATCGCGTCGCAGCGAGCGGCCAGAAAGGCGTTGGGCAAGGAAGTGTAACGGGATTTATCACTCAAAAAAACGGGGACATCATGTCAATCGAAATCGGAAAGACTGGCAGAATCGTCTCGTTTCATTGCAGCAACTATGTTGATTGCCTCATTGAAGTGCAAAACGATTCGGGACAATCGGACGGGTATTTCGTCGTGATCCGGCACGAAACGGAC
>JAVBQX010000264.1:0-10108 GCA_031548645.1 Thermoguttaceae bacterium | reverse complement strand
TGTCCGACGATCGCCTTGTTTCGCGGCACGCGCAGGCCGGTGATCGTCGAAACGAGCCGGCTGACGGGCACCAGGCGGTTGGTGACGATGTTCGTTCGCGTGTTGTAAACGTCGGCCCGGGTTTTCATCGCCATGACGGCTTCTTCGAGGGCGCAGTTGCCGGCCCGTTCGCCGAGGGCGTTGATCGTGCATTCGATCTGGCCCGCCCCGGCCATGACCGCCGCCAGACTGTTGGCCGTCGCCATGCCGAGATCATTGTGGCAGTGTACGCTGAGCACAGTCCGGTCGATGTTCGGCACGCGGTGCATGAGCGCCTTGATCCGCTCGTACATTTCCGTCGGCGTCGCGTAACCGACCGTGTCGGGAATGTTGACCGAGGTGGCGCCGGCGTCGATGACCGCCTCGACGACGCGGCAGAGATAGTCGATGTCCGTTCGCGACGCGTCTTCCGGAGAAAACTCGACTTTGGGCGCGAATTGCCTCGCATAGCGTACCGCCTCGACGGCCATCGTGACGACCTCGTCGGCCGACTTCCGCAATTTGTGTTCGCGGTGAATCGAACTGGTCGCCAGGAAAATGTGAATGCGGGGCTGTTCGGCGCCTTTGAGCGATTCCCAAGCGGCGTCGACGTCTTCCTTCCGGCTGCGGGCCAGACCGCAAACTTCGACCCCGCGTACGATTTTGGCCACTTCCCGCACCGCTTCGAAATCGCCGGGAGATGAAATCGGGAAGCCCGCCTCGATGACGTCGACCCCGAGTTCGGCCAGCGCCTGGGCCACTTCCAGCTTTTCCGCGAGGTTCATGCTGGCCCCGGGCGACTGCTCGCCGTCGCGCAAGGTGGTGTCGAAAATGGTGATGGGACGGGGGGCTGCGGACGACATGGGGACTTACCTCCAAATTTCTAAATTTGTACAAGTGTTACATTATAAACGGAAAATCGTCGAAATAAAGTCCGTTTTTTCAAACGGGAAACGAATGGGACCAAATCGGTCAACAAAAAAACCCCGATGCCTTGCAGGGCACCAGGGTTGTTGTATACAAAATTGATTGTCATTTCGCCATACTACAGCATCCCCGACACCCCGTTCTCAATAAGAAGGAGTCCGCCAAGGAGCAGCAACAGGTTGAAAATTTGATAAATGTTCATCTTTGTTATCAGAATACAAAATAATAACCATCATGCCAATCATCGACCATGTCCAACATTGACACCAAGTGTATTCTATATCGGTTTTCGGTGACGGCAAGTCCAAAATTTGTTTGAAATGGTGAAAAGACGTTTTCAGACAGCACCCCAAAATGTATAATTTCATGTACCACATTCACTTCGATATAGTATCATTAGTATCATTGCCAAAAATCATTTATGAGTTTTTTCCGTATGTTGACAAAAGACGAAATTCGTATAATCGTTGCCAATCGCAAACAGGAGATCGCCGACACACGGGAAATGAGTCAACGGGTGATCGCCCAAATGATGACGATGCCGGAAATTCAAAGCATTAACGTGATAATGACTTACGTTGATTTCGGCAAGGAAGTTCGGACGGTGCCTTTGATTTCCGATCTTCTAAATCACGGAAAGCGGATCGTTGTGCCCTATTGCGAGAAGGGGGAAATTCAGCTTTTTTGGCTCAAGAATCTGAATGAGTTGGCGCCGGGGTATTTTGGAATTTTAGAACCGAAAATCGAATTGCGTCGACTTTCAGAGCGTCGGATGCAACCGGATGAATTGCAAGCAATTCTAATTCCTGGGGTTGCGTTTGACCCACAAGGTGGCAGGTTAGGCCGGGGCAAAGGTTTTTATGACCGTTTTTTGAAAAAAACACCGAAAAATGCTCTCAAAATCGCCCTTGCTTTCGATTTCCAGATGTTTGACGTGGTTCCCATGTCAGAAATCGATCAATATGTGGATATTGTCGCCACAGAAAGCAAAATTTTTTGTAGAAATCTGGCGAAATAAATTGGGACGTTAATTTCTCCGGACAAAAAAACGCCGAAGTTCGCGTTTTCTCTCAAATTTGTCTTAACTTTTTATTTCAGCCGGATTATCATAGTTGATGGTGCTTTCGGTCAATCCGAAAGTGTGCCGACATATATATCAACCGAATTCAATTTATCGTGCAATGGTGACATGTCCCAGGTCCCCGCAGGCACATAAACCCAACTTGTCGATTTTGATCACTTCGAGGCTGAGAATTCCGATGCAACGCAAGTTCTTGAGCATAATTACCGTTACATTGTTTGCCGCATTCGCGCTGCCTTGTTTTTCGGCGGACCGTCCCGCGCTCCTGTCGCAGGCGGAGATTCATCGCTATCATTTGGAACGGGCCTGGTACAGCCAAATCCAGATTGACGGTCGCATGACGACGATTGAATACGCCCTGTTGGACCGCGGCATGATGTTTATCGTGACCAGCAACAGCGATTTGATCGCACTGGACGCCGAGACCGGCAAAACGCTCTGGACCCGCAGCGTCAGCCAATCAAAACTCAAGCCTTACGCGCCGGCGGCCAATACGCGAACCGTGGCGCTGGTTTGCGGCAACGAAGTCAGCGTTTTCGATCGTCGGAACGGTCGGCTGCTCTGGCACCAGGTTTTGCCGGCCACTCCGACGACCGCCTGCCAGTTGACCGACCGCTTTCTTTATGTCCCGCTGATCGACCACCGCATGGCCTGTTTTCCGATGGAGGAGTTGGAGGCGCCGTCGCCCGCCTTGTTGGGGCTCGTCGAGGATTATGCCAAAATCAATTACAAACTTGACCCCTACAGCGGCAAAGTCACGAAAACCAGCAATGAAATCGTCGATACCTCGAAATTCGTCATTTCGCAAAAAGGCGAAAAAAAGCCGGCCCCGTCCGAGGCCTTGAGTAAGCTGGTTCCCGAATACGCGAAAATCGGAATGATCCTGGACCCCTATACGGGCAGTATCAAGGCGATTGACGGACCTGTGAATGTGACTGACATACAAGTCGATTCGCCGCTGAAAGGCAAAAAAGAACTTGACGAAATCCTTGCGGAAGAACTGAGGCGATTGAATCAAATCCGACGCCAGGAACTACTCAGCGAAAAAACCGGCACTGCTTCGGAAAAAACCGGGGCGGACCCCGACGCACCTTATTTCCTGAAGCCCTACAATAAAACGCCGCTGGTATGCTATTCGTTCGGAACGACGCAGGTTCAACCTGTCATTTCCTACGAATCGGCCGATACCGAAGCCCTGACCTGGTTTTCCGACCGCGGTTACCTTTTTATCGCGCATGCTTCGCGAGAACCTGAAAAGTCCAGGCAATTCGCGTTGCAGTACCGTATCGCCGTGGCGCCCGTGTTATCCTATATGAAAGAGTCGAAAATCGGTCGTTTTGAGGGAAGCATCGCCCGGGATGTCGCGTTCCAGCCCGCAGTGGTCCAAAAAATTCCGGACGACGATTCGTCACGTTTTTTGGCCGTTGTCGGCAGTGCTTCCGGGTTTGTGTTTGCGTACGATCCGAAAACGTCCGAAACCCGTTGGTGGCAGAGTATCGGTTCGCCGATCAGCGGACGCCCGACTGTCGTCAAGGACAAGATTTACGTCCCCTGTCTCGACGGTAACTTTTGCTGCCTGGATTCCAAAAACGGCAACGTCCTGTGGCAATCCCCCGGAATTGTTTCGTTCATCGCCGCGTCCCCGGACTGGGTGTATGCCAAAAACACCTCCGGCGAACTGGTGGCCATTGATCCGAAAGACGGCGCCCAGACGACGCTCTTTTCCATCAAGGCCTTCAAAGACGCCTATTACAACAATGAAAACGACCGGATTTATCTCATTTCGGATTCCGGTCTCGTTCAGTGCCTGCACGAAGTCGGGCGAAACGAACCTGCCCGGCATACCTATCTCCCCGACGAATATCTGGATTACAAGGAAACGTCGGAAGAACTTCGGCAATTGATCACCATGCCTGAGATACCCGGCGGCGTCCGCCAGCAACCGCGGCAGACTCCCAAGAAGCCCGACAGTTCGAAAACCCAGTCGCCTCCGGAATCCGCGGACGATTCCCTCTTCGGACAGGAAGAGGCTTTGTTTGAGGAAAGCCCGCCGTCGACAACCGCGCCGGTCACGCCCGACGTCCCCGAACAGCAACCACAAGAAGACGATTTCAATTTTGATTTCGGGGGATTTTGATTCGATTGAGCTTTACTGACAACCGGAAATCGCGGCTCATTTCGCATTGCCGGGGGATTTTCGGTAGGTGTTGAACGACACGTTGTCGATGCCCGCCTGCGAGCAGAGAACCAGCACGGGCTCAATCGCGCTGTATGGCACGCGGCGGTCGGTGCGGATGCGGACTTCGAGCGGAATGCCGGCTCGCGACCGTTCGGCGGTCAGGTATTGCTCAAGCTGCTCACGATCAATGGGCCGCGTGCCGAGAAAAAGATGATCTTCGCCGGTGACGTTGATCGTGATCTTTCGCGTTTCCGGACCCGACGATTTCGGCATGCGCGAGGTCTTCGCCGTCGGCAGATCCACCGCGATGAGCGATTCCTGCTGTACGAGGTTGCTCGAAACCAGGAAAAAGATGATCAGCAGGAACACGATGTCGATCATCGGCGTCATGTTGAACGATACGCCCGGTTTCCTGTCCGGTTTGGGTATTCGCATGGGTGGCCTTAGCTCGTAGGTTTCCGTGGTCACAGATCACGGCTCGTATTTTTCTCAAAACGCCAGATCGCGGGCGTCGGTGTCCTTGATTTTTTGCAGGCGTTCGATGACTGTCGATTTCATTTTGCCTTCCGGCAGGTTTTGCAGTTCCTTGTCGATCAGCTTCTCGCCCGCCGCGCGGGTTTTGGGGGACGCGTAATCGACGAGATATTCCTCCAGCGTCGTCAGGGCGTTCGGCGTGCACATGTTTTGAATGAAGCCGGGAATCGCGTATTCCATGAACACCTCGCCGGTGCGTCCCAATCGATAACACGCGGTGCAGAAACTCGGGATGTAACCGTCGTCCAGCAGTTGGCAAATCACTTCGTCGAGCGAACGAATGTCGCCGAGTTGGAACTGTTCCTTTTCGAGCACCTGCACCTGGGCGTCGCCGATTTCGACGTAACCGCCGATTTCGATGCGGCTGCCCGCGTCCATTTGCGAAACGCCGAACCCGAGTGCCTCCTTGCGAATGTGCGCCGGTTCGCGTGCGGTGCAAATCAATCCGGTGTACGGCACGGCAAGTCGCAAGATGGCGATCAGCCGCAAAAAGTCGTGGTCGGAGACCTGGTACTTGAGCACGTTGTCGAGCGCGATGCCGCTGGCCGGTTGAATCCGCGGAAAACTGATCGTGTGCGGCCCGACGTGATAATGTTTCATCAAATGGTGCGCGTGCGAGATGAGCGACATGACCTCGAACCGCCAATCGAAAAGCCCGAACAACACACCCAGCCCGACGTCGTCGCATCCCCCTTCCATCGCGCGGGCAAGCCCGTCCTGCCGCCAAAGGTAATTCCCCTTGCGCGTTTTCGGGTCGTGCATGTCGGCATACGTCTGGTGGTGATACGTTTCCTGAAAAATCTGGTACGTCCCGATTCCCGCCTCGTGCATGGTGCGATAACCTTCGACGTCAAGCGGCGCGGCGTTGATGTTGACGCGGCGGATGCTCGTGTGTTCCTTTTTGATCGAGTAAACGTGACGCACGCATTCGGCCATGTATTCGGGCGAGTATTGCGCGGTTTCGCCCCAGACGAGAATCAGCCGCTTGTGCCCCTTGTCGAGCAGGGCGTTGATTTCCTTCGTGATTTCGTCCATCGACAACATGCGGCGAATCTGCTCTTTGTTGCTCGTGCGGAACGAACAGTAGCGGCAGTTGTTCATGCAGTAGTTGCCGATGTAAAGCGGCGCGAACAGCACGATCCGGTTGCCGTACACGTCTTTTTTCAATTGCCGCGCGGTGTTGAAGATCGCCTCGACCTGGTCCGGCTGTTCGGCGGCGATGAGCGTCGCGGTTTCGTCGAGCGAAAGCGGTTCCTTGTTCGCCGCCTTGGCCAACACTTCGCGAAAACGCCCGGCGTCGAACGGACGGTTCAAATGCCCCCAAATCAACGGCTCGTCAATGAAATCGTAACCGCTCGTACTCAATTTCGTCATATCTGCTAGTGTTGACATTGGTTATTACTACCTTTTTTTGTGTGTGACACGGTTACAATACTTCTTTTAGGTTGATACTTCTTTATCTCGGTTGGTTCGGGATAGCCCAACATATAAGCACTCAATACATCCATTCTGTAACCCTGATGAGTTTTCTGAAAGGCAACGTGCGATTTTCCAACAAGAAAGCAAATCCAATCGCCATAATCGGCCCAAACTTTCCAACTCAGTCCATGCTTTACGATGTAATTGTGAAATTGTTTTTCGGTTGTTTGACGATTCGGAAACCAATCATTCGGCAGTACGATTCTGGGAAATATTGCCGGTCCAAAATTGAACTTAAAAATCATACATTCAACTTCACTTCGTTGATTGTCTTCGTTGTAATGGAAGAGAAATTGCAAACCGTTATACTTGTAAATGCATGGTTTACGACTTTTATTGTTATTTTCATACCTAATATCCGGATACGCTCCAACCACTCTGCGAATGTGTTGGGCCGGACTTCCAAAACCAACTCTATTCAGCAACCCGAACTGAAGAAATTCATGTAGTTTTGCCATCAAATCAATGCCTCACAATCACGTCACTGGGTGACGAAGCGAACATCACATTTCTTATTTCTCTTTCCGTTCCATCATCGCCCGGGAATCGCCGCGGCCGGTGCTGGGGATGCGGCCAAGTTCCCGCAGGGTTTGCATGACCGATTCGTGCGTTTCCTCCGCGGTCAGGTAGGTCGCCGCTTTGTTCGGGTAAATTTCATACATTTTGCGGTACTTGATCGGCGTCAGGTTCGGCATGACAACATTCGCCCCGCACATGAGGCCGTGTTTTCGTCCTTCCTTCGCGTCGATGGTCGCAACCGCCGTCGTACAGGGAATATTTGCGTTCGGACAGGTGATTCTTGCCAGGGCGATGACCTTCAGCGCCATGTCGACCGTTGCGGACACTTGGTCTTTGGGATCAAGAACCGGGAGATGATGTTTTTCGTACGTGTCCGGGTTACCCAAGGGTGTTTGCGGATGCGGCAAATATGGCCCACAACCGATCATGTCGAGCGGAATCGTGCGAAACAGGTCAATGTCGCGCGCCAGATCGGTGTACGATTGCCCCGGTATGCCGATCATGACGCCGCTACCGATTTCGTAGCCCATCGACCGCAATTTCTTCAATATTTCAATTCTATCGACAGGCTCCCGGTTCGGAAGTGGCGGGTGAATCGCGTTAAACAGTTTCGGGTTCGAGGTTTCAAACCGTAACAAATACCGATCTGCTCCCGCCTCGCGCCAGAGTAGATAATCAGCATCGTCGCGTTCGCCGAGGCTGAGGGTGACGGCAAGCCCCATATTCTTGATCTGCTTGACGATATTCGCCATCCAGTCGGCTTTGATTCCACTATCTTCACCAGCCTGCAGGACGACACTTCCGTAGCGAAATTCCACGGCCTTTGCCGCGGACGACAATATTTCATCCTCGGTCAGGCGGTAACGCTGAACATTCATATTTTCGGACCGAATGCCGCAATAAAGGCAATTTCTCCTGCAAATATTGGAAATTTCAATCAAGCCGCGGAGGTGGATTTCATCGCCAACATGATCTTTTCTAATAATATCCGCCTTGTGGAATAAGGAATTGAAATCACCAGAACTATTGTTTATTAAACTACTTGCGATTAAATCTATTTCCATGGGGGTGCTTGTTTCCCAACCTGTAACTTGTAGAATCTAATACTAAATCCTTTTCAAATTTTTAAAAATAAAAAATACCATCGCTATATTCAGTATAATTCATTTTATCTTCCTAATGCAACTTTCGTAATATATTCCATATCATAGTTTTTTCGCATCCATGAAATTGTAACATATTTTCATGATAGAAAAAGACATATTTTTGATTCAATCAGAACTGAAATTGAATGTCTTTCTGATTAGGACAAAACCAAAAACCTGCCAACCGACGTAATTCCATCCGGCGAATCCCGTTGAACGTACAATGAATCGGGTGGCAACCTTAACGTAAATATAATTGAAAAGTCGATTGAAATGACCATTTTTCAGGCGGAATTGGTTCTTGATGCCCAGGCGGAATTGGGGGAAGGTCCGTTCTGGCATCCCGACCAAAAACGTCTATTTTGGCTGGATATCGAAAAACGGCAACTCCACAGTTTCGACCCTTCGGCGCAAATCAACGTTTCCGAACCACTCGACCGGCGAGTCGCCTGTGTCGTACCGACCAATGAAAATTCCCTCATCCTCGCCGGAGAAGGCGGAATCGAGGAATATTGGCCGGATACGGAAGAATGGGCCTTCCTGAACAATCCTGAGAAAGCCAAACCGTCCAATCGCCTGAACGACGGCAAGGCTTCTCCCGAAGGCCGATTCTGGTTCGGTTCCCTGAACATGGAGAAGGAATTAAATCAGGCGTCGCTTTATGTGATGGAACGCGACGGAAACGTGCGCCAAATTCTTCCCGGGCTGACCAATTCCAACGGACTCGGTTGGAGTCCCGACGGGGCGACGTTTTATCACATTGATACGCCGACTCGCCAGGTTTCGGCCTTTGATTATGACGCCCGACACGGCGGCATTCGCAATCGACGCGTTGTCGTACGATTTCCGGAAGGCCCCGAATACGGGCGTCCCGACGGAATGACCGTCGATTCCGAAGGCATGCTTTGGATCGCGCATTGGGACGGCGCCACGGTTTCCCGTTGGAACCCGGAAACCGGAGAAATTCTTGCCGCCGTGCGGGTTCCCGCTTCGCTGGTCACTTCGGTCACCTTTGGCGGCGAACGTCTCGACACGCTTTACATTACGACGGCCAGACACAACCTCTCCCCCGAAAAACTCGCAGGCCAACCTTATGCCGGCGGTATCTTTGCGATTGAACCCGGCGTGACCGGATTGCCGGTCAACCTCTTCCGCTGGGATGCCTGATGCCACGCAAGGCAAAATCCAGTTTCCAAAATGCGATGCCGCCATTTCCAGAAAAGAAGATTGCAGGAAACGCTTCTGCCTGTAGAATTGGTTTAATATGTTTTATGCTTATGTTGCCAGTTATATGGTCATGACATAAAAGGTCTATGATAACCCCCCAAAAGAAAAGTGCATATCGGTCGTCATGAAACGGGATCAGTTGTTTGAAAACGTATTTGCCAATCAAGATACCCAGTGGGACCTGATCGTCGTCGGCGGCGGGGCAACGGGAATCGGAATCGCCCTGGACGCGACCCTGCGAGGTTTTAAGACGCTTCTGCTTGAACAACATGACTTTACGAAGGGTACCTCAAGCAAAAGCACGAAGCTCGTACACGGCGGCGTCCGCTATTTGGCTCAGGGCGACGTCATGCTGGTTATTGAAGCCCTCCGTGAACGGGGCTTGATGCTGCGGAACGCTCCCCATCTCGTCAAAAATCAAACATTTATCATTCCCAATTACGCATGGTGGCGGGGCCCGTTTTACACGACCGGCCTGACAATGTACGATTTTCTGGCCGGGAAACTCGGTTTCGGGCGTTCCTATTATATCGGCAGGAAAAAAGTCGCCGAACGCATCCCTACGATCAAAACCGACCAACTCAAAAGCGGCGTCGTGTACCATGACGGCCAATTCGACGATTCGCGGCTGGCGATTCATCTCGTGCAAAGTATTTTGGAAAACGGCGGCACGGTTCTCAATTACGCGAAGGTCATCGGCCTGCAAAAATCAACCGCCGGCAAACTGTCCGGCGTCACGGTGGAAGACATGCCGTCGGGCAAAACCTGTACGCTCACGGCCAAGGTGGTGATCAACGCGACCGGCATTTTCGTTAATGACGTGATCAAAATGGACGAGGCCGATGCGCCGAATCTGGTGCGGCCCAGCCAGGGCGTACACCTGGTCGTCGATCGCGAATTTCTACCCGGCGACGATGCGCTGATGATCCCGAAAACGGATGATGGACGCGTGCTGTTTGCCGTGCCCTGGCACAACAAGGTGGTCATCGGCACGACCGA
>JAVBQX010000031.1:0-4055 GCA_031548645.1 Thermoguttaceae bacterium | reverse complement strand
ATTCGTCGCCGTTGCGGACTTCCTTTTCCGCCATGAAAGGCCGGTACATCTGGGCCGTCATGGGGAATCCGTCGCCCTCGGCGGGCGGCGGTTCGCCGGTCACTTCGACGAATTGAACCTGATCCGAGTCGGGCTGACGCCGCAAGGCATAAATCTTCCCGTCGTCGGGCGGCAAAATGGTTTCGGAATTCGCGTCCACGTATTGTTTCGTCGCCGCCTGCAAGGGCTCGACCGGATCACGCGGCAATTCCAGATCGGATTCAAAGGCAATGGCCATTTCAAGGATTCCTGTTATTGAATGAGAATTTGGATCGTGCGCCCGGCGGCGAGCCGAACGTCCGGCAGGATGCGGATCGCATTTTCTGAAACCGGCTCCCAGTGGACGAAAAGAATTTGCTGCGATGTGTTCGTTACGTCATAAAGTGAAACCTGCAACGAACTTGTCCCAAGCGAATGCGTGATCGTGTAGGCATCCGATACGCCGTCGGTCGTGAAAGTCGTCTCGAAACGCCTGCGGTGGATGGAAAGATCATTGACGTGAACGCCGATGTTTTGGCGGATTGTCGTGATCGTTGGGCTGCGGATGTCGCCGGAAACTTCCAGCGTTTTACAGTCGACCTCCACCGTATCCGGCGGAGGCGGTTGATAGGGTGGGTTGATTGTACTCATTTACATGATTTCCTCCTTTGTGAAAAATGATGGTGAAAAAATCGGTACGTCGCGTGCTTGCTTCTACCCTTTTAGGACACGCCAGGCTCATTGTGTGCCGGTGAAAATCCTGAAAATGGAAATTTTCATCAAGATTTTTTTCGCCGCGACGTCCATCCCATTGATCTATTCTTTTTGGCGAGTGAAAACCTGCACTTTTTGTCCACGAAAAACTCGAAAAGTACGAAAAATATTTGCAGGTGTCCTTCGTTTCAGCGTCGCCCTTCTAAATGCTACATGTAAAATTTTGCCCAAAGAGTGATAGTGAATTCCGAAAAAAAGACAGAAATAAATTCCGTGCCTTTCGTGATTTTCGTGGACCTACTTCCGAAAATCCGACAGCTTCACACGCGGCCTTTGCGGTTTGGCAATGGTCTTGAGCGTCCCGAGCTCCACGCCCTGGATCGACGCCGCGACAGCGCAGCCCACCAAACAGTCAAACCAGTGGTTGTCCGGCTGCGAAGGCCGAATCTTCCATTCGTCAACCGTGCGACCATTGGCCGTCGCCTGAACGCGGTACTCCGATACCAGATGCTCGGCCAGCATGGTATGAACCTTCGGATCGTGTCCGAACAGGGAGAGACAACCGGGATCGCCCATGTTCACCGCGAAACGCGCATGCACGAAAGACTTCCAATAATTCGTATCGATCAAAACGTGCCGCACCTGACGTTTGCCCGCCGTATTCGGGATGCGCCAATGATGCCCGACACGGTCGCCTCGCTTTTTGGCATATTCCGCAAACGGGATGCTCGACGCACCGACATATTTTCCGTGCGAGGGATACAATATTCCGGCGAATTGCGATTGACGACAGAATTGATAAACGACGTCGGTGCTCTGTCCCCAGTTGCTGTCGATGAGGCATTGATTGACGTGCATTTCGACGCCGTCCTCGCGATAATACGGACGATTCAAACGTTCGTCGCATAACTTCTCCAGTCCGCCGTAGATCGCGCCCTCAAGCCCGCTGTTGGGAATGGCGACGGCCAATGTTTTCTGGATGTCGCGCAGGGTGTAATATGTCCGCTGTTGATCGGGCCACGTGCCATAATCCAAGACATATCCGTTAAAATACCCGTCCCACGCGGCCAAAAGCCAATACAAGGCCTTTTGTTGGACATCGACGAACATGGTGACGTGACTGCATTCCAACGGGATGACCGCGCGATCATAACCGTTGGTTTTTTCCGCGATCTGTTCGGACGTCAACATCTCCTCGCCCAGTTTTTCGAGAATAGGCTCGTTTTGGTATTCGGCAAGAAATGCGGCCTCATCCCGGATTTTCAGGTTCATCGCGTGCTGCAAGCCGGAGATTTCGTCGTCGTTGTAACGTTCCGGCCACGCGATCCGCGAACCGGCGTCCATCGCTTCGCGGTTTTGCTCGTAAAAACGCGTCGCGTTGCTGCCATCACCGTCGTTGCGCAGAGAATCGCCGCGCAGTTCGGCGTATTTCGCCCACAATTTCTCGTTCGTGGGAAACAAATAGACCATTTTCGTGCGTTCGCCCTGCCATTCCGGGTGCTTGTCCCGGTCCAATATCCGGTCGGCCATGTCATCGGGCCTGATGACCGTACAGGCCATCAATCCCGCGATTTTTTTGCCCGGACCGGCCATGCCCAAAACGTCACCGGCCAGAATGCCTTCGCGATGGATGGATTGCGATTCCGACCACGCCGACTCGGAGGTTTGAGGGTCGTCAATCAGCACCAATTGCGGACGCACGACTTGCCCGTCGGCGCGGGCGTGATTCTGGCCGCGAATATCCGAGCCTTTCATGCCGCTGCTCGAAATGACCACGCCGCTCGCCGCCGAACCTTCGATGGTGGGAAGCACCACTTTGTCGACGTTCCACTCGATGCGCGTCGGTTCGTTTTTGTACTTCTGTCCCTTCTGGCGGTTGGTGATGCGTTCCAAACACTGGATCGGATAACAGACCTCCGGGAAGTCGCCCTTGAGCAGAGGGTTGGTTTCAAGCCAGACTTTGATGTTTTCCAAAAGGTCACGCGCCCGACTGGCACTTGATGCAATCAAACAGACGAACGGCACCGCGCCGATGAATGACGCCCAAACCACCGCCGTCTGGCAGAGGACCGTCTTACCGCTGCCACGCGGCATGGCCAACGCGAACAAGCCGCCGTGCAACACCGCCCGTTCGATCTTTTCAATGACCCGCAGATGGTCGAAAGACCAGGGCAGGTAAAAGATTTCGGGGAAATACGATTCGCAAAACACGCGGAATGATTTGATGGCCATTTCCCGACGCTGGGGATTCTCGATTTCGGGCAGTTCACCGATATCCTGCGCGGTGCGGACTTCCTCGGCGTTGCGGATCGCCTGAAGGCGTTTCTTTTCCGCATAGTCCATCGGTTCGTTTTTGGGCCGAAAATACTCCAGCGTCAGCCAGGCGGCGTAGCGAAACAAATTGATCGTCTTATCATCGCCGATGGTGTAACCGGCACGGTTGCGGTGCCGACGCAGACGTGTTTCCGTCAAGACCGTGCCGCGTCCCGCCGTATTCAAAATACGCATCAGTTCGGCGGGTTTCAGGGATTGTGGGTTAATTTGCGTTGCCAAATGAAATCTCCTGTGCTAGAAATGCTGTATATTCCACAAGGTTCAGGGTGCTGTCTTCGTTTAACAATTTTCCGGCTTCGGCAATTTCGCGGATTTGTTTCTCCGGGATCGGCCGCTTCAAGGCCTGGGATAACAAGGTCGCCAAATCGCCCGGCGACAGGGCGGTCATATCCAGTTTGTCCTTATGCAAAATATTCTCCTTGACTTTGAAACCGTCCCGCGTATCCTGTGATCGAGGAGGTTGCCATGATTAAGATTGGAATTTGTTACATCGCGAAGTTCGCGAAGGTGACCATGCCGGTTCGCATTGAATCTCGCAAAGAGAACGGCGTCTGGCTGTCCCGCAGCCTGACGCACGGACGTGTGGTGTTCGTGAGAAGTGAAACCCAATTGTTACGTGAATGCTCGGATAACGATTTATCTGAGCTGGCCAAAACCGTACTGCCGAACCGGCGTTCAAAGAAACCGGCACCCGCTCCGAAAATGCCCGTTGAGACGGTTCAGGCCGCGCAGGATCGCAAGGTGAAGAAAAGGCGACCCAGTGTGCCGGAGTATTCACTCAGCGGCCTTGACGCGAGTTATCGCATTCTGAAAGAGTCGAAAAAGCCGTTAACCTGCCAAGAGATCGTTGATAGAGCGGTTCAACGCAAGCTCTGGCGAACCTCAGGCGCCACGCCTCAAAATACATTGAACGCGGCGATCATTCGGGATTTAAAAGCGAACGGTGAACAATCCCGTTTCATAAAGGTCGGACGCGGCATGTTCACCGC
>JAVBQX010000338.1:0-25618 GCA_031548645.1 Thermoguttaceae bacterium | reverse complement strand
AAGGGGCAGTTCTTTTTTGTCGCCGAACGTTTTGCCCATCGCTTTTTCGATTTGCGCGAGAGCGGCTTCAACCTGGGCGACGAGTTCCGGGGGATACGATTGACCGTTTGCATAATAATAGGTGCAAACATCCGTGCTGATAGTGAAGCCGGCGGGAACGGGGAGACCGATTTTCGCCATTTCCGCCAAGTTCGCTCCTTTACCACCAAGGAGATTTTTCATTGTCGCGTCACCATCGGTGCCGTTCGGTCCGAAACTATAGACGTATTTTGCCATAACTTGAATGCCTTTACAGAATTAAGGTTGAAACTAAAGAAAATCGCACGAGTAAGGAAGTTTGATTTTCATTTGTACAATAAATATCCAGTACTCTCACGATGTTGGAACACAGTTGTTTGAAACGAAGGCGTTTATACAGCTTACGTATCTTTACAGGAAATAAAACAAACCGTATTTAACCCACTAATTTATCAAATCGCAAGAGAGCGTCAAGTATGGTTGGTAGGGAATCATGAAAATCGTTTATGATATCATTATGCAAATCTTTGACTACTCATGCCACTGTTTTTTAACGTAGTATTCTGTTATATTGAATTGAAGTGAAAACGTTGATTATTGTTTTAATTCCATGTGACAAATTGAGAGGATTGCCATGTATCGTTTCGTGACAGTTAATTTTTGTATCATGCTTTGCTTGTTCGTTGGTTGCGGTCCCTCAAACAAAATTGCCAAGGATTTTGATTACGGCAAAATCGAGGGACGCGTTTATAAAAATGACTTTTTTAATTTTGAAATCACCGCCCCGGAAGGCTGGCATGTCGAAGGAGCGGAAAAAATCGCGGAATTGGCTGACGAAGGACTTGATGCGTATGGCAATAATAAAAAAGATATGGAGAAACTGAAAGAAACGGCCAAGATGACAACGGCCAATCTTTGGATGTGCTCCAAATATGATATGAACGATATTCCGGACGGAGAATATAATCCTTGCGTGATCATTGTCGCAGAAAAATTACCCGCGAGCGCGAAAAGCTTAACTGCTGAAAAATACCTCGGAATCTCGAAAACACAGACTCAAAAAATAGTACCCGCCGCCATGTTTAAGCCGATAACAAAAGAAACCATTTCCGGCAAAGAATTTGCCGTTCAAAAAAACTCGCAGCCGATCCCCAATGTTCCCGGTTTTGAGATTCAGCAAGAGTCGCGGGCTTGTATCATCAACAATCATGTCTTGCTCATCGGCATCAACTACATTGAAGATGCGGAAAGGCCGGAATTACAAAAAATTCTTGACACGGTCAAGTTTCACTGATCTGTTTTTTGGGGAGCGCGGATCAAGAGCCATATATCATGGCGGCGATAAAAAATGCACCGTGCCACCAACGCTGCTTGCTACGCCAATGTGGGGAAACTACGCAAAAAACGCTGCTTTTCGCCATTGGCGCAGCAAGCGCCCCATCGGATGTGTTTAAATTTCCCGCCGGCACAATAGTCCGTTGCCGTTTGTGACTCAACTTTTTCCACAGGAATTTTGTCCAGTCGGAATGTCGCCGTCATGGACGATTCCGTGCCGTTCGAGTTGTGTGATTTTACTTGACAAATGATCGCAGTTCAACGGCTTGATGCGGGTTCCTAAGAGCGGCCGAATGTCATTCGATCAGCAAATTGACCGGCGAATACGGTTTGAGGTCAATTTGAAATGCGCCGTCTTTCACGCGGATCGGTTCGCCGATCGGGCGGCCGCGCAAATCGCACGGCGTCACCGATTTGGCGTTCATTTCCTGCGGCAGAGTCACCGTCATTGCCGGGTCGTCTTTCCCAAGCCCGGCCATTTCCCACATCCGGAGCATCATCTTGCCGGTGTCCGGGTCTTCGCCGAATGACGAAATGCTGATTCCCTTGCGGCTGGTTTCCACTCCGAACATCAATTGCGATTCCGCTTGTTTCAACAATTGACCGCTCGGCGGAAAATTCAACGCCAACGTTTCCAGCGAGGGCGTGATGAGCGAGCTTTCGTTGTCGTACTTGTCAAACGTCCAAAGCACGAACGACGCGGTGATATCCCCTTGGTTCCACAAGCGAAAATTGGTCGTCCACTGGTTGTTGAACAGGTTGAAATAAACATTCGCCTTGTCGGGCACGTAATCCTTCGAAAATTTCCAACAGCCCGGTTCCCCCAGCGAAACGAGCGGCGCGTCCAGCGGGCAAATGCCGACGCCGTAACCGTCTTCGCCGAACACGGCCATGCCGGTTCGCAGCCACTGCAAATGCCGGTTGCTGCCGGGCACGATGTCCTTCGCCGGGTCGACGATTCCGCCAAGCCGTCCAAGCCGGAATTGCGGCGAATCGATATTCAGCGGAAAGCAAAAATACCCCGCCTCCGGCCAGGTGTCGGGCTGTTTGTTGAGTCCCAAAAATTTTAAAAACACTTCCGGACGATGTGCGGAAAGTGAAATGTACAGGGACGAGTAGGAAAACGGCAAGTCATCATCAACGTCATAATTGATTTGTATGCCGGTCGTTCCATCATCAAGGGTGAAAAAAAAGTGATTTTTAATTCTTTTCGGAATGATCCGTCGCTCTGGAATATCTTTCGGCACGCCCTGCTTTCCCAGTTCGGAACGAACCCAATCCGGAAACGAAATGCAATAATCGTTCATAAACTGATCACACATCGCCGCACCGGCACGTTGATACAGCAAGCCGAGTCGTTCTTCATGATCCGTTTGTCGAATGAGTTCGCGATCGTTTTTTCGGTCGTAAAGTGATTTAATTTTTCCCGTGGCACCGTCAACCGTCACACGAAAGAATGGTGATTCCCTGGTGATTTCGTTGACCGGAGCATGTGCAAACCACTCAATGACCTGCCTCTGTTTCAGTGTCACGATTTGTCCGGGTAAGAGTTTTTCGCCGCTTTCGAGAGTCATTTCCCAAGAAAGCGGATTGAAAAACATGGGGTATTTTTGAAGAGGATTATGCGGGGACAATTTGGCAAGAATCCATGCCATTGCACCTCGAATATAATTCGTGTGTTCCTCCCACGATTTCATCATTCGCTTTTGTTTATCCGTAAAATTTTGCGATTCCCAAAGCTGTTGCCACGCATCACCGAACGGCAACGTTTCGCCTGCGCCGTAATTGCACATCCAATATAGGGCCGCCCCCCAGGTGTGTTCGCCGTACAACAGCGACTGTTCTCGGGCGTCGGCGATTTGTTTGGCGAGCGTAAAACTCCCCGCCGGTTCTTTCGCATAAATATTGTAGAGCGTTCCAAGTATTTCCGTTGAGGTGATCTGTTCGTGTACCGCACGTGCCATTCTCTGTCCCTGCGGGTCGCACATCGGGCCGTGAATCCACGTGTCGGGCATGTCGCCGCGAACGACGGGGATTTTCGAGAGGTCTTCTTTCGCAAGGATCGCGTCGCCGAAATCGGACAGCCGCCTGATCCGCACCTTGACGCCGGGATATTTTTCGGCGCATTGCTTGAACAGATTTTCAATCTCTTCCGCACGCGGGGGGCCGTGATTGTCGCCGGTGTGAATGAGCCCGAGCCACGTTTGATACGGCCAATCTTTCGGCGGATCAATGCCGCTGCCGTAACCGTCGACGTGCATCGTCAACACGCGGGAACCGTCCGGCCCTTCACGAAAATAAAGAAGCGGCACGTCCGGATCGCTGCTCCCCGAGTTGGTTCCCTCGTGCATGAACGTGATGCCGGAATGGGCCAACAGCGTCGGCAAAAACCAGCTGTGGCACGGCACGTCGGTCATTTTCGCGTCGGTCGGAAGTTCGAACCCGTATTGTTTCGCGATGTCGGTCGAAAACCGCAGACCGCGCACCAAATCCTCCTCGACCAGCGTTTCGGTGTGCGTCGTAAACGGCAACGCATGGACGGCAAAGCGGCCCTCGCGAATCGCCTTGTTGAGCCGCGCGGCACGTTCGGGCGTCTGGTTTTCGAGAATTTTCGCCATCGGCCAGCCGGGCACTGTCCAGATGAACTTCTTTTCCTCCGGCAGATTCTCCGCCGCGTCGACCACGCCGAGCGCCTGGTCGATCATGTCCGTCCTGTAATGCTCGACGACCTCCGACGCCAGCCGCGTGTAGCCGATGTCGAAGTGCGTCTTGAACACGAGAATGATTTCTCTGACCGGCGACGCGGGGGCGTTATCGGCAAATGCGACTGTTCCCGTCAAAAGGAAGGCCAACGTACAAGTGAGGAGGTGTTTCAACATGTCGTTTTCCTTTTGGCGGGAATCGGCAGGGAGTTTCGGCAAAGACCTATACCGCGACCGGCTTTTTCTGCTGGATTGAGGCGATTTCCCGATAGCAGATGACCAAAGCGTCGCGGGCGAGCTGCCCGTCGAGGATCGCGGACGGTTTGCCGACCTTGACCGCATTCGTCGCTTCCGTCAGTTCGTTGGTGAAAACGGCGATATCGTCGAGCCCCGGGATTTCCGGCGTCACTATTTCGCCCGCTTCGTTGAGGATCGTGATCGGCTTGCCCATGAAGGACTCGAAGAGGATGGTGGCCTTTTCGAAATGGATCTCGAAACCGTGCGTGAAGGGCCGCCCCTGCTGCTGGATCGTTCCGCTGGTCGCCGTGACGACGAGGTTCGGGTCGTCGAAAATAAAATGCGTGTCGAAATACTCGGGCACGTCCCCGCGAAGCCGCCCGACGCTTTGCACCTCTTTCGGCATTCCGAACAGCAGCCGGATGAAATGGGCGTCGTGGATGTGCAGGTCGAGCATCGGGCCGCCGCAGGTTTCCATGCTGTAAAATGTTTTCAGCCAGACCGGGTCGGAGATGACGCGGCGGAAATGTCCCCCGAGCAGTTTGCCGAAACACCCGCTTTTCGCCGACTGCAGGGCGAAATTGAAGTCGGCGTAAAACGGCAGTACGTGCCCGATCATGAGCAGCTTGCCCGAATCTTTGGCCGCCTGCATCATGGCGTCGGCGTCCTGCGCCGTGAGCGAAATCGGTTTTTCGCAAAGAACGTTTTTACCGGCCTTCAAGGCGGCGATCGTCGCGGCGGCATGCGCCCCGGGAGGGAGACACACGTCGATCATGTCGAGATTCGGATCGGCCAGCATGTCGTCCAGTTTCTCGTAAGTCGCGATTCCGGTCAGGTCCATCATTTCGCCCTGCGGACCGAAATTCCCCTTGATCGCGCGCCAGTCCCCCTTGAGCCGTTCGGGAATCTGCTCGCAAATCGCCTTGACCTGCACGCCCGGGACGTTTTTGTACGCGAGGAAGTGAATCATCCCCATAAAACCGATACCGCAAATGCCGACGTTCATGCTCGTTCTCCTAAAAATTTATGGTGTAAAAAAATTTTTGTGACAGCGAAACGAACCAACGTTTTCAATGGTAGCCCGGAGCGTAAGCGACGGGGTTAATTATTCAAAAACGGTTGTCGTTCAAGTTATTGTGTACGTTTTTGTGGGAAGCATTACCCTTGAAAACACATGCAATCTATCAGGTTTTACCCGTCGCTCACGCTCCGGGCTGCCATTCACTGATATCGCGTCATTGCATCAACGTGATTTCCCGCCATGTCGGAACCTGATTCGATTGTAATGTTTCCCCAACGAAAAGGCAAGTCATGACAGTGGCGTTGGGGTTCGTGCTTCACAAACCTCCGCTCGGGGCGAACAGCGGCGGAACGAGGCGGTTCCAAAGTCCGGTTTCACGGGCGAAATCCAGCGCATTATAACGGTCGCGGAGGAATTGGGCCTGTTCGAAACTCAACAGCAATCGCTCGCGGCTGATGCCGATTTCCTCCGGCGTCGAAGGCGCCCCGCATTGCCGGATCATTTGCCGGATCACGTCCGCGGGCATGTTCTGCCGCGCAAGCCGTTCGCGCAATTCATCCCAATGATCGGCGAACAGGTCGATCCGTCGCAGGGTTTCCGCCGGCTCCACGTATTTCCGGCGGCAATGGTCGCGCATCTGCCGGGCCAGATCGCCGTCGCCGAAATGCTCGCGAATCTTCGCGTCGACTTTCGGCCAGTCCCATTTCCAGTCGGCGATCGTTTTCTTCGAGGCCGTCAGGTCGTCCTTCGTCAGGGCGATGATCCGTTCATACAGGGCCGAAACCGCAATCGTGGCGACGCCGACTTTTGCGCCGTGCGAGGGCGTTTTTCCCTCGTGCGTGTGGTTCTGGTTGTCCCACAGGTGACTGAACAGGTGCTCGGCGCCGGAGGCCGTTCGCGACGATTTGGTCTTTTGCATGCCCAGCCCGCTCATGACGAGCCCTTCCATGAGGTGGCCCAATGCCCACCTGTCCCGCCGCGCGATGCCGGTCGGGTCGGCCAGCCATTCGCGCAGATGATCCTGCACGAGCGGCCAGACGACCGCGTCGATCGGTTCGGTGCCGATGAGGTCGGCCAACATCCAGTCCGCGCCGGCGGGCACTTTCGCGATCAGGTCGGCGTAACCGAAGGCGCCCAATTCCGGGGGGGCCGCGGCCACGACGTCCATGTCGATCAGCACCGCCGTCGGGGCGGGACAGTACAGCGTCTGCTTGCTCCGGTTGACTTCGACCGAAGCGCCGAACGCGGTGTAGCCGTCCATCGACGCGGCGGTCGCCACGACCATGTAGGGCCGCCCGCATTCGTAAGACGCGATTTTCGTCAAATCGTTGACCGTACCCGAACCGACGGCGATCGGCACGGCGTCGCTTTGCGCGAGGTGCGAAACCACGCGGTCGGCGTGTTCGCGGTCGGCATGAAATTCTTCGTCGGGAAACACGAACGTCTCTTCGAGCGACAAACCGCCGGATTCGCGCAACAGGTTTTCAAGTTCCCTGCCCGCGGCGGCGTAGGTGTTTTTATCGGCCACGATAACGGCCTTGCGTTCGCCGAAACATTGCCGGAACAAATCCGCCGTCTGCGGCAGAATGCCGTCGCCGATGAGAAGGGCACGCGTGTCGTCTGCCAGTTTCAGGGCATCGTCGAGCCGTTTTTGCGTCGCTTGATAGGGGGGCGTCATGATGCGGTTCCTTTCGCCTGTTCAAGTTTTTCCCGTTCGATTTTTTCCGTCGCAAGCTGTTCCGGCGACGCGGCGTTCCATGCGAAAATGAACAGCACCGTCCCCATGACCGAGGCGCCGATCAGCAACAGGAAAACCGCATTCCAGTCATAACGCTCCGCGATCAGGCCGACCAGCCAGCCGGTCACGATGACGCTGGCATAACCCAAAATCCCGGTCAGACCGTTGGCCGCGGCGGCGGCTTTTTTCGTCGCCACGTTGGCCGCGACCACGCCGATCAGGCATTGCGGGCCGTATATGAAAAATCCGAGCACGGCAAGGAACAGGGCGTTGACCACGGCGTTGTTCGAATCGACGAACCAGAACAGGGCCATCGTGATCGTGCAGCCGAACATGTACCAGAAGCAGACCCGACCGCCGCGTCCCCGGAAATAATGATCCATCAGCCAACCGCCGACGAGCATTCCGGCCACCCCGACCAGCTCGTAAAAGCAACTGACGATGCCCGCGTGCGTGATCTCCAGTCCCTTCGACTGGCTCAAAAAGGTGGGAGCCCAATCGAGGATCGAAAACCGCACGATGTAAACGAAAAAATTAGCCATGGCGATGACCCAGATGGCCGGGTTGGTGAACACGTGTTTGAGCAGCGTTTGCCCCCAGGACTCCGGGGCCATGACTTCGGCCAGTTGCTTTTCCGCTTCTTCGGTCGCCTGTTCTTCGAGTTCCGCGGCGGCTTCCAGCCCGTTCCCGTGGGCGCCGTTGATTCGCAAGCCGTGCTTGTGCAGGTAATATTCCTCGACGGGCATGAGGCCCATCGATTCCGGGGTGTCGCGGAGGCGTTCCCAAAGAAAAAACGCCCCCATGATTCCCAGCGACGCCGGCACGAAAAAGCAGAATCGCCAGTCGTTGGTCAACCAGATGACCAGGCTGTTCAAAAGAAAGACCAGTCCCGCGCCGATGGAATGGGATGTGTTCCAGATCGAAAATTTCATCCCGCGTTCTTCAGCGGCGAACCAGTGGCTGAGACTTTTCGCGCACGGCGGAAAGCCCATCCCCTGGAACCAGCCGTTGGCGATCCAGAAAATCCCCATCACAACGGCCGCGCTGCTCATGCCGAACCCGAAGTTGGCCACCGCACACAGTAACAGTCCCGCCGCCATGAAATATCGCGGGTTGACGCGGTCGGCGAGAATACCGTTGGCAAAACGGGAAAAACCGTAAACCAGACCGTGCAGGGTGAGAAATATTCCCAAATTCGCCTTCGAAATGCCGAGGTCGGCTTCCATACCGGGCATGGCCATGGAAATATTTTTCCGGATAAAATAGAAGAAAATGTATCCCAGCATGGTCGAATAAAGGATGCGAGTGCGCCAATATTCGTACAATTTCATGGATGGTTGCATTTCGAAGCGGCTTTCTTTTGGGGGAGAGCAGAAAATATAGAACTTGCATTGTCGTTTTTTTGTCCGATGCTGTCAAGAATCATTGCCAAGATTAATATTGAGCATCAGGGGGTTCGCTAAAACCAGAGTACGAAAAACATACGGAGGGCGCTCCGCTTATATCGCTCGTCTTATTTATGCGGCTTTTGTAATTTGCCCTTGTTTTTGACCGGTAACATGTACGATTGTATATTTTGATCGAGTCATTATTTTCCGGGCACGAGCAAAATATGGCATTTGGACAAAATGAGCGGATTTGATTTTTCGGCGGTCGAAAGTTTCCAAACAATGATGGCACAAGGCTTTGAAGAAGCCACCGATGCCTTTGCGCGGACCTTCGAAGGGACGAAAATTTCGATCACCGCCGGCCAGGTCGGGGCCTTCGACCTGGCAACGCTCCCCAAGACGCTTCCGGCGGTCTGGCAATCTCCCGGCTTGTTGCTGTTGCCCTCATTTGAAGGCAAAGCGGCAGCAATTTTGATCCCGAAATCAACCGGGCTGATTCCCGGCTGGTGCGACGCCCCGGACGCGACCGGGCAAAGCAAGTTGACGACGCTCGCCCAGGAATGGGGCATGAGTTTCTTCCCGGACGAATTTTTTCCGGACGATTTTCATGCAACGGTCGTTCCCGATCTCTCTGGCGCTTTGAAAGCCGGAAAGCCGGGCAATCAACCGGGTTATATCACACTCGAAATTCAAAAATCGTCAGGGGAAACGGTCAACGCCCTGTTCGTCTGGCCGCTCGAAGACCCGAAAGCGGCGCTCGATACGGCGAAAAACGCGGCCCCTGTCGGCGGCACGGAACTGGAAGCGGCCCTCGGATCGCGGGGGCAAGGTAGCTATCAGAACGGCTTTGTCCCATTCGGTTCGCATGAGCTCTATTCGTCGGATGATCGACACATCACCGTTGACGATCTGCCGGGGTTTTCCAAGAGCATCCTCAAGGTGAAAATTCCGGTCGCGGCCGTACTGGCCCGGGGAAAACGGCCGATCAAGATGATTCTCGAACTTGGCGTCGGTTCCGTCGTGCAATTCGACAAATCCTTCGACTCATTTCTCGATTTGCAGGTCGGCCAGATGAACGTCGGGACCGGCGAGGCGGTCAAGGTCGGCGACAAATTCGGCCTTCGCATTCACACGATAAAGCTGCCGAAAGAACGTTTTCGGCCTGTTGAAGTTCGCAAGGAAGGCGAATACAAACGCAAAAAACGCACATCCGCCATCATCGGCAAGGCCCCCATCCGGTCGATCGAAAGTAAATGATTTCTGATTCAGTTATGTCTTTTTTGGCGATTCTGCCGATTTTTCCATGAGCCCGTCCTTTGAGGGCGTTTTTATCTGCTACAATGGCGTAGACTGCAATCATGGATGAAAGGAGTCCGCATTGCGGTTTCATGAATCAAAACGCATTTATCAAAGGAAAAGCACGCATGACACGCAACATTTTGACGTTCCTGATGTTAGTCGGCCTGATCTTTGCCACGTCCGCGGCGACGGCCCAGGAAAAATACACGATCCAGCCCCGCTTTCTGCCGGGGAAATACGTACAGACTTCGGAAATCAATTCCGACTCGGTGACGCGCATCGGTGATCTGGATGCCAAAGACGGAATTTCCTCAAAACAGCAGCAGACTCAGAAAATGCTCCTCGAAGCGTCCGCGCCGGATGCCAACGGTACGCAAAAAATGAAAATGACGTTTTCGGAAATCAAAATGAACCAAACCGCCATGGGCATGGAAATGGTCTATGACAGCACGGACAAGGAAAAGCAGGACCCGAACCTGGCGCCGATTTTCAATGCCATGATCGGAAGCGAGATCACGTTCGATTTGACGAAAGAGGGGAAATCGGAAAACTTCAAAGGCTTTGACGAACTTTGGGACAGAATCGCCAATAGTCTGCCGGCCGGGGCCGCGGGAATGCTTGAGCCGATGAAGGAAAGCATGAGTGACCAAATGCTGTCCAACCTGTTAGGCGGTTTCGAAAATTCGTTGGGCAAGGAGCCGCGGGCTATCGGTGATACGTGGGCGGAAACCAGGGCCCAGACGCTCCCGCTTCTGGGAAAAGCGGAAATCGCCATGACCCATACGCTCAAGTCGGTCAAGGATGACAATGCGGTCATCGCCACCGACGGCAAGATCAAAACGAAGGGTGACACCGTCGAAATGGGCCCGATGAAACTCAACGTCGAAAAGTGCGACCTGAACATCGTCACGACGACAAACGTCAATACCAAAACCGGACTGGTTTCGCAGGCCCGCGGCGAAACCGAAATGGACCTGACCGCCGAAATGGACATGCCCGGCAAGGACGCCCCGAAAATGAAAATGCGTGTTTCGACCAACTCCGTGTCCGTGACGACGATGGAAAAGGTCAATTAACGGTTTGCGTTATTGACAGCCCGGAGCGTAAGCGACGGGTTTGTTTACAAATGAATTTTGGCATGTTCACTTGGGGTTGGTGTTTCAATTAAAAGTGGCTTCAAAATCAGAGCCGCGACAGTCATGGAGCGGTCATACCCGTCGCTTACGCTCCGGGCTGCCAATCTCGTTTGGTTTTTAGTAATTGAGATATAACTTATAACTTTTTTTCTCATGCCGGTTGTCGATTACGAAAGCGCCCTGGAATTCCTGCTGGGGCGCGTCAATTATGAGACTTTTCGCCAAATGCCTTACGGCGAAATGCGGCAGAATCTCGGCCGCTTGAGGGCGTTTCTTGATTTTCTCGGTCGCCCCGATTCGCGTTTCCCGGTCGTACATGTCGCCGGGACCAAGGGGAAAGGTTCGACCTGTGCGATGCTCGCCGCCGTCTTTCGCGAGTCGGGCCGCCGTGTCGGGTGTTTTACCTCGCCGCATTTGCACTCGCTCAACGAGCGTTTCGCGATCAACGGCGTCCCTTGCCCGAACGACCGGCTGGTCAAAATCGTGCAATCTCTCGAATCGCAATGGCATGATTGGCCGGGCCGTCACGTTGCGGCGGATCATGCGAACGAGCAGCGGGAACTGACGTTTTTCGAATATTCGGTGTTGGTCGCATTCGAATATTTTTCGCGGGAACGGGTCGACCTCGCCGTCATTGAAACCGGCTTGGGCGGCCGTTTCGACGCGACCAACATCTGCGAGCCGGTTTTGAGCGTCATCACCAGCATCAGCTTCGAGCACACCGAACAGCTTGGCGATACACTGTCGGCCATCGCGGGCGAAAAGGCCGGCATCATCAAGCCCGGCGTGCCCGTCGTCAGCGGCGTTTTGCCGCACGAGGGCGACGACCCGCTCGCTGTTGTTCGGGAAGTTGCCGCCCGGAATCATTCCGAATTGTACGAAATCAATCGCGATTTTTCGATCGTGACGCATGACGACGGTTCGTTCGATTTCCGTTGGCATCCCGGCAACGCGGCATTGCGACCGATTGATGACGGGACTCGCGTGTTCGAACGGTTACAGCTTCGCTTGTTGGGGCGTCACCAGCGGGAGAACGCGGCCCTTGTTTTGGCAAGCGTCATCCTGTTGCGGCAACAAGGTCAGAACGTTTCGGACGAGGCCGTTCGTGCGGCGCTGGCCGGAATCGAAGTGCCCGCCCGTGTCGAACGAATCTCATTGCCCGGCGATTCAGGACCGTGCGTCATCGTTGACGGCGCGCATAACAGGGCTTCGGCCGAGGCCCTGTTGGAATCGCTGCAAGCGCTCGTCGAAACGCGACGGGACAAATCGCCCGTCGGTCGGAAAATTCTGCTGTTCGGCAGTACGCTCGGCAAAGACATCCCCGGCATGTTCGAAACGCTGTTGCCGTTTTTCGACGAGCTCTGGCTCTCGCAATGTTCGGCCAGCCCGCGAGCCGTTCCGGTTGGGAATTTAATCGAAATCGCCAACGCTTCGCCCTGCAAGCCGCGAAAAATACTCGCCTTTGCTTCGATTGATGAGGCGACCGAACGGATGCGGCGTTCGACCGGCGAAAACGATCTCGCCTGCGTCACGGGTTCGCTCTATTTCGCCGCCGAAGCGAGGCAACTTCTGCTGTCATGCGAGCCGGCGGCGAACCGGTAGAAATTTCACCGTGGAAATGGTAAAATGTCTCCGAAGTTGCCGATTGCCGGCACACCCTATCACAACAGGAGAAACAGAAATGACCAAGTGTTTTTTGCGATTATTGACGTTTGTTGCTGTCGCGACCATTTTGGCGGGGACATCGCTATTTTGTCGGGCGGACGTTCGACTGCCGGAGGTTTTCGCGTCCAATATGGTTTTGCAGCGTGGGATGCCGGTTCCCGTCTGGGGTTGGGCCGATGCCGGGGAACGCGTGACCGTTGCTTTTGAAGGCCAAACGAAAACCGCCGTGCCCGACGCCGACGGACGCTGGATCGTCAAGCTGGACGCCCTTTCGCCGGGCGGTCCGTTCACCATGACCGTCAAGGGCAAAAACGAGTTGAAACTCGAAAACGTGCTCGTCGGCGACGTTTGGCTCTGTTCGGGGCAATCCAACATGGAATGGACCATGAACATGTCGCCCGATTCCAAGGCCGATATCCCGAATGTCAACCATCCGAACATCCGTCTTTTCCAAGTCGAAAAAGCCTGGGAGCAGCAACCGCAGGATTCGCTGAAAGCCGATTGGAAAGTCTGCACGCCCGATTCGGTACGTAATTTTTCGGCCGTCGGATATTATTTCGGCAAAAACCTTCACGAAAATTTGAACGTTCCGATCGGTTTGATCAATTCGTCATGGGGCGGAACGTTGATTGAGCCCTGGACGCCGCCGGTCGGTTTTGAGAGCGTCGGGACGCTGGAAAGCATCAACCAACGAATTGCGGCCAAGGACCCCAAATCCGAATATCGCAAGCAACTGCTCGGCGAATCGCTTGACAAATACAAAAAATGGGTGGTCGATGCGGAAAAAAGCCTGAAGGATTCCCAACCGATCGGTCCGCCGCCGGCGTATCCCCGAAATTTGATGCCTTGGGAGGATCATCAATCGCCGACCGTTCTTTACAACGCGATGGTGCATCCGCTCGTGCCGCTGGCCATGAAAGGCGCCATCTGGTATCAGGGCGAAAGCAATCTCGGGGACGGCATGTTGTACGCCGAAAAGATGAAAGCCCTCATCAACGGCTGGCGAACCGTGTTCAACAATCCGGAACTCGGTTTTTATTACGTCCAGTTGGCCCCCTACAATTACGGCGGTGACGGAACACGTTTGCCGGTGATTTGGACGGCCCAGGCATCGGTCGAAAAGGAAATGCCCAAAACCGGCATGGCCGTCATCAACGACATCGGCAATTTGGGGGACATTCACCCGGCCCACAAAAGCATTGTCGGACACCGCCTCGCGTTGCTTGCATTGAACCGAACCTACGGCAAAACCGACATCGCGGCCGCTTCGCCGGAACCGGATCGGATCAGAGTCGACGGTCGGTCGATGGTATTGAATTTCAGAAACGCGAAATCGCTGAAAACCCGCGACGGCAAGGTTCCCGATTGGTTTGAGATGGCCGGTGCCGACGGCGTGTTCCAAAAAGCGGACGCCAAAATCGAAGGGACGACCATCCTCCTGACGAATCCGTCGATTGAAAAGCCGTTTGCCGTTCGATTCGCGTGGGACATGCTGGCCGAACCGAACCTTCAAAACGAAGACGGTTTGCCGGTCAGCGCCTTTCGCGCCGGTGAAATTCCCGAACGCGGCATGTTCGACACCCTGATTCCGGAAGGCAAAAATTTTCAACTTTTGTACAGCTTCGACCCGACCCGTCCGACGCTTGCGGACAACCAGCGGCAATTGATTTACCAAACGGACAAAAGCAGGGAAATCGCCGGCAAGGTGAAGCGTGTCGGTTATTTTCTTTGCCTGAAACCGAAGAACGGTGAGCGGCAATACGTGTTCGTGACCATGCCGCCGTTGGATGCGAACCTTGAGAAACTCGGCGTTCCCGTCAAGGGAACCGGCGCACGATTCCAGCAAAAGGTTTCCGATGTCACGGTCAAGTCGAACGTCCCCGGCGTTGACAACGGTGTCTTCGCGGAAGGCTGCAACGTCGAATTCTGGGACTGCAATTACGCGCAGCCCAACGCCGCTTCAATTCCCGGCGCTTCGGACGACAAGTTCGACTTCGGCGACGAATTGCATGCCGGCGCCTCGCCCGGTTACGGTTCGATGCAGATCCATAATTTTGCGAAAAAACAGACGATTTTGGCGTTCAACAATTTCAACGCCGGCCAAGGTTGCGACGTGGGCATCGGCAACAACACGAAAAATGAGAACCCCGACTGGACCTTCACCGGTTCCGCCAAGGATTATGAAGGCGGGCAGTTCCTGATTCTCGTCGAGACCGAATGACGCCACAAGCAACGGATTGTGTGATTTCCATTGCAAAGGCGGGGGAAACCTCGCCTTTTTTGTTGCGAGTGTTGAAAACGACATGTTTGCCGATGCAATCCCCGCAAGTCGTTTTTCCAAATTGATTTGCTGATTTTGCCGATTCGGTTCCCGCGGCGACGGATTTTCGCTGTTTTTTTTGCGTCGGCGGAGTAGAATGGGAGAATGTGCCAGGCGGGGAAAATGCCTTGTCCCTCGCTGACGCTCTGGTTGTTCGCCATTGCCGCGGAACGGGCAAATATCATTTTTAACACGGGTGTCCCATGACCGAACCGTCAAAACCGAACGATACGCCCACCGGTGCCTATTCCGACGCCGGGGCGGAATTGATCCGCTTTCGTTGTCCGCAATGTACGCGTTCCTGGAAGGTCGAGGCGAAGCACGCGGGAAAAAAGTTCCGATGTCCCGCCTGCTATAAGGAACGGACGATCCCCGATAAAAACGTCGAGGAACCGGCCGCCGACCAGCTTTACGGCGTCAACGAAACCGTGCGCGACACGCGGGAGATCATCCGGGAGCAGTCGCTCGTCTCGTTTCGCTGCCGCATCTGCCGGGCGGGACTGGCCGCGTCGACCGATCAGGTGGGGCAAACGGTCCTCTGTCCCGATTGCGACACGCCGAACGTCGTGCCGGAACCGAAGCCGAAAGAGGAAAAAAAAGAGCCCGCCGAACCGGTCGAAATTTACGGTTTCGCGGGTATGGGCGACGGTTCGCCCCAGTATGACGACGAAAGCATGTTTTCGGTGCGATGCCCGCTGTGCCATGCGCTGCTGTACGCCCGGGACGACCAGATCGGCACCTCGCTCAAGTGCCCCGACTGTTACCGCGACGTGCCCGTGCGAGGGTGGCCGGAAAAACCGGTCAAGGAAAAATTCGCCCCCAAGGTGTACGAAGGATCAAGCACCTACGAACTGGCCGCGGCGGACCGGTTGCCGCCGGAGACGCAACTCGTTCCGGTCGTTTGTTCGCTTTGCTATACGCGCATGTACGCGACGGTCGACCAGATCGGTCAGGAAAAGGAATGCCCCGACTGCGGGAAAATGAACCTGATCAAGCCCGTCGCGAAGGAGGACATCAAAACGGCCGCCGACCTCTTCGTCCCGTCGGGCGGTTACGGCGTCGGAGAAATTGCGGATCGCCCGAAAATGCGGGTCAACGTCGATTACCGCACCGTCGATGGGGCGGTCGTCGAACGCGAGCCGAGCCCGACCGACGACGACGGCGTTGATCTCGGACACCTCGACCCCGCCGAAATGGCCGAACGCATCGAAAACCGCGCGAAACGCCGCTCGCAGGGTATCGGCGTCGTGACGTACCGGCGACCGAAACTCCCCAAGCGGCCGCTCACGAGAGGTTATTGGAAACTGTTCGGCTACATGTCATCCCATGTGCACATGATTCTCGCGATGCTGTTTTTTCTTCTGGCCGCGCCGGCCGTGGTGCCGCTCATCGAACAGTACGCGCCCGAAGTCGGACAATTGGCCGGCGGTACGAAGGAAGGCGTCGTCGTTTACATGTTCATGTACCTGTACCTCGCGATTTTCCTGTTCGGCGGCTCGTGCTATCTTTCGCAAATCTGCATGGCCGTGAGCACGTCGACGGCCAACGGGGCGGACGAGGTCGACGAATGGGGCGGATTTTCCCCCATGCTAGCCCTGGGTTCGCTGATCTGCGTCGGCGGCGCGGTGGCCATCGGCTGGACGCCCGCGATCCTGTGGCGGGCCGTCATGGGAATCACGGAAACCCGAACCCCCGTGCCGGGTGTGCTAATGCTGGCGTGCGCGGCGATGTCCTTTATTCTTTTCCCCGTCGTGCTCATGCGGTTTCTTGAAGGTTTCG
This sequence comes from Thermoguttaceae bacterium, assembly GCA_031548645.1. Taxonomy (GTDB): domain Bacteria; phylum Planctomycetota; class Planctomycetia; order Pirellulales; family Thermoguttaceae; genus WRMR01. The sequence continues at coordinate 8,980 of JAVBQX010000338.1, read as the reverse complement.
AGAAACACGTCATCAAAAGCAACGCCGTTTGGAGCATCCGCCTGATTCCGGGCGTCTGGCTGCGGTTTTACCTGTTGAGCGTCCTATGCCTGATCGTGCCGGCGCTGCTGATCTGGAAATTGTTTTACAGCCCGAACACGACCATCAAAACCATTTGCAGTTTCGGGCTTGCGTTTTTCCTGCCGTTTTGTTCGCTGTGCTATTTCCGGCTGTTCGGTCGCTTGGGTTGGGCCGTCGAAGTCGCCGTCGATAAAAAATTGCAGGAACTGGAGGCCAAAGCCGCCGCGGAGGAAGACGACGATTGGAGCGACGAACCGGAAGAACGAGGCTACGATTCGCGAATCGACCTGCCCGATCACGCCTTGCGGGATTGAGAGCGGGTGTCGTTATTTATGCGAACTATTGTGACGGCGATAAACAATGGCGGCATTACGGCAATGGTACCGTTTGAACCATACCGTCATTGTGATGCCGTACTCACGGCCTGCTTTTACATGTAATCCACGTCCATGCCGAGATCGGTTTTCAGTTCTTCGAAACGTTGCATGTAAACGTCTTTCGACGAATGCACGTGCTCCGCTTCGGTCAAAAAACGCATCCGGTCGTCGCAGGGCACGTCGTGGTTGGCGAAAATCGCCTCGTATTCGCTGAGGTCTTCTCCGTACACGATGAGCAGCTTGTGTTCGTCGAGTTGCACTTCCTGGGGGATTAAAGGGTTGAGCACCGCGATGCCCGTGCAGCCGTCGTTGGTCAGCAGGTCTTCGAAATCGTATAAGATGCTCTTCAACACGGGAATGTCGATATGCTCGCGATACAGGTCGGTGTGTCCGGAACCGCCGCGATCATGGCTCGTTTCCAGCACGACGTCGACGACCGGCCCGAGCGGGTCGAGCATTTCGAGAAACGTTTCAAACAGGCGTTCGCGCGATACGGCCCCCATCAAAACGGGCACCGACGCGCCGCTTTGCTCGTCGTGGTAACGGTCGTGACGAAACCCTTCCTGGGGCATGACCTTCAGATCGAACGACGGACGGATGGCGTCGGTCAGGCTGAAATCGCCGTAACGCGAAACGTCGAGGTGGGCCTCCAGCTCCTGGCGCGGGACATGCTCGAAGCTGTTGCCGGTCGAAACACCCGTCGCGCCGAAAGGAATGGTCCCCTCGCGGAACACCGTGGTAAAAAAACGTTTAAGAAATCCCATGCGTTTCATTTCTCAATATAATAACAGGACGACAAACCGGTTTCCTTAAACCCGAAATGGGGGTTGGTCACGGTAATTTGGCGAAAACCGATTTTTGCACGTAATACAAGTGTATTCGTTATCCAATATTAGGTCACAACATGTCAAAATGGATAATTTACAAAAATATTTGCCAAAAATATCTCGGATGACCTTTATTAAATGGGGGCACCTCGCCAAAAAATGCGTCATTCATAATATAATGTCCTTATTCGAATACTTATTGCTTTTGATTAAAGTGCCAAAAACGCGTCTTTCAGAAATTTGTTACACCGAAGTTGTCGGCCCTTCTCTGTCAAGGAAAGGGTTTTTTCTGCGTTGGTGTGCCTGGTCTTGGGGATATAAAATGATATTTGCTTCAGTTTTCTCGGTCACGATTTGCAGCTTTCTCGTATCGGGTTACGCCGTGTTTGTTGAACCCTGGTCCGTGGGTGTCGCCGAATACACGATCGAATCGGAGCGTATTCCCGATGCCTTCGACGGCAAGAAAATCGCCCTGATCACCGATATGCACCACGGCAAACCGCACACCTACAATCTGCTGGGAAAGGTCGTGCAGATGACCCGCGAGCAGTCGCCCGACCTCATCCTGCTGGGCGGCGACTATTCCCGCGAACGCCCGGCGGAACTCGAAGCCTGTTTTGCGAAACTGACCGAACTGGACGCGCCGCTGGGCGTTTACGCAGTGTCCGGCAACCACGATTACTGGGATTTACCGCGATTTCGAAAGGCCGTCCGCGAAGCCGGCATCGAACTGTTGCAAAACGACGCGGTGCGGCTCGAAGAAAGCGGCGACGGCATCCTGCTCGTGGGCGTCAAGGATTTCTGGTGCGACAAGCCGTCCGTGACCGGGCTGCGGCGGGAACTCGCGGAAAGCGATTTTACCGTGCTGCTCTCGCACAACGCGGACTTTTACGATACGATGGAACAGGAAGATCGCGCACGCATCGACTTGATGCTCTCGGGCCACACGCACGGGGGACAGATCACCCTGTTCGGGCTTTATGCGCCGGCCAAGACTTCGAAAGCCAAATACATTTCCGGCCATGTCAAATCGGCCGACGACCGCACGGACATCATTATCTCCAACGGCATCGGGACGACCTCGTTGCCTGTGCGTTTTTTCGCCCGTCCGCAAATCGTCCTCGTGACATTGAAAAAGAAACATTGTGATGGCGATAAAAAATGAACCTCGCCTCCAACGCCGCTTGTTACGCCCCTGAATATTCAGGAAACGATCAAAAATTCGTAAAAACAACTGACTCATTACAGGTAGATCATGGCCAAGCATGTTTCCGTCAGCCGGTTTTCGCGGTTGCTTCAGGAGCTGGGTTCGCCCGTTTATGTGCTCGACGAAAACCGGACGCTTGTCTTCTTCAACGACGCCCTCGTGAAATGGGCCAACGTTGACGCCGACGCATTGCTCGGGCAAACGTGCCGCTATCATGTTTCGTCCTCGCGACTGCATCACGAAATGGTTGCCGCGTCGCTGGCCCCGCCGCCGGAAGTCGAACAGGGCCTGCGGGCCGAAGCCGTGCTGGCCATCGACGACGTGCAGGACATTCGCCATCGTCGGGTCGAGTTTTTTCCGCTCGCGCTGGCGGACGGTCGGTTCGGAATACTCGCCATTGTCGATGCCGCCGACCTTTCCCCGGAAGACGCCGCCGCGATTTCAGCCGCGGGAGGCGAAACGCACACCCCGCATTCGGGCAATGTGACCGTCGAGACCTTGCAGGCGAGGGAACTGCACCGCGTACTTTCGGCCCTGCGGCGTCACCAGGCGGGACGCTACCGGCTCGAAGTGCTGATCGGTCATGTGCCGGCCATGCAAACGGCCCGGCAACAGGCGATGCTCGCGGCGGAGAACATCGCGCCGGTGTTGATCGTCGGGCCGCCGGGCAGCGGTCGCGAAACGCTGGCCAACGCGATTCATTTCGGCCGTGACGACGAACGGTCCGGCGGACTGATCCCGGTCGACTGTCACGCGTTGCCGCCGGAACTGATCGATTCGACGATCCGGGCCTTTTACCAGCGTTACGCAAAATCGGACCGTCGAAAACGTCACACGCTCCTGTTGAACAACGCCGACCTGCTCGAACCGGGGCAGGCGGAACTTGTCGCCTCGGTCATGGCCAACAACCCGGGCAACATGCGAATCATCGGCACCTCGCCGCTCGAACCGCACGAATGGCAAAATCACCCGGAACTGCCGTATCGCCTCGCGACGATCAAAATCAACCTGCCGCCGCTGGTCGAACGCCGCGACGACATTCCGCTTTTGGCCCAGTGGTTTCTCGAACAGCAAAACGCGCGCGGTGCGACGGGAACGAAAAAAACGGATCCGGCGAAATCGAACGCCCCGGTCGTGCAGCGTTCGGGTTTCGCCGCCGATGCGCTCGACCTGTTCGCGCTGTATCATTGGCCCGGCAACCTCGACGAACTGTCGCAGGTCGTCGAAGAATCGCACGCCGGCGCGAAATCGACGCTCATCCGCGCGAGCGACCTGCCGGTTCGATTGCGGCAGGCCGCCGACGCCCAGGCCGTTGACGCCGCGGAAGAGGAAATCGAGCTCGAACAATATTTGTTGTCGATCGAACTGGAACTGATGCGGCGCGCCCTCAAGGCGGCGCGGGGCAACAAAACGAAAGCCGCCCGGCTGCTCGGCATGACACGTCCCCGCTTGTACAGGCGGCTCGAACAACTCGGACTGGTTGAACTGCCATTGCCGGAATTCGACGCTCCGCAACAAAATATCGCAACCCATTCTCATGCGAAACAGGTCGCCGCGGCGACAGACAACCTGCCCGATTTTCGCGAACTCGGCTCAGGCGGTTCGGAATCCGATGAGGAAGCACAGTGAGACCGGGCTCAAAATGTCCCATCGACGTGACTCGTTTCGGGTTCGTCAACGGTTGCATTAAGAACCTGGATATATTATAATTCGTGATGCCGACTGCATTTATTGCGCTGGCAATAGAATTTAAACACATCCGATGGATCGCTTGCTTCGCCAATGGCGAAAAACATCGTTTTTTGTATAACTTCCCTCCATTGGCGTAGCAAGCAGCGCCGGTGGCGCGGCGCATTTTTTATCGCCACCACAATACCGACGGACGACCGTTGATGCCGCTTTAATTTTTTCTTTTCCGAATGAAAGGTGTTTTCATGCCGCCGTTTGCGATTTTCACCATGACCCCGCTCGATTGGATCGTCCTGCTCCTGGGGATTTTCATCTGCTTTGTCCCGGCGATTTTTTTCGGGAAGCGGGCGGGGAAGGACACCTCGGAATTTTTCGCGTCGGGGCGAAGCGTCCCATGGTGGCTGGCGGGGGTCTCGATGGTCGCGACGACTTTCGCAGCGGACACGCCGAACCTCGTGACCAACTTCGTCCGAACGCAGGGCGTGGCCGGGAACTGGCAATGGTGGGCCTTCACCCTGACGGGCGTCGCGACGGTTTTTTTCTACGCCCGGCTCTGGCGGCGCAGCAACGTCATGACCGACCTCGAATTCTATCACATCCGCTACAGCGGCAAAAGCGCCACCTTCGTTCGCGGTTTCCGCGCGATTTATCTCGGCTTTTTCTTCAACTGCATCATCCTGGGCAACGTCAATCTCGCGGCGTGCAAGATCGCCAACATCCTGTTCGGCCTTGATCCGTGGCAGACGATCGTTTTCGTCGGGTTCATCGATCTCGTGTTCGCCATGTATTCCGGGCTTTGGGGCGCCCTCGTCATCGACCTGTTCCAGTTCGCGCTGATGATGACGGGGATCATCGCCATGGCATGGTTTTCGGTCAACAACGACATCGTCGGCGGGCTGGGCCCGATGATCGAAAGAGTCGGCGCCATGAGCGGACCGGGCGGCATCAACTACCTCAACATGTTGCCGGACTTCACGAATCACTGGGACCTTGCCGTCGCGGTGTTCCTCATGCCGGTGGCCATCCAGTGGTGGGCCGTCTGGTATCCCGGCTCCGAGCCGGGCGGCGGCAGTTACGTCGCGCAGCGCATGCTGGCCTCGCGGTCGGAAAAGGATGCGCTCGGCGGAACGCTCTTTTTCAACGTCGCGCATTACGTGCTGCGGCCCTGGCCCTGGATCATCACGGCCCTGGCCTCGCTGATCGTGTTCCCGAACCTCGCCTCGATCAAGGAGGCGTTTCCGCACCTTTCGGAAAGTCTGCTGGATCACGACATCGCGTATCCGGCGATGATGAAATTCCTGCCGGCGGGATTCTTCGGGCTCATGGTCGCGTCACTCATCTGCGCGAAATCGTCGACCTTCCTGACCCACCTCAACTGGGGGGCCTCCTACTGCGTACATGATTTTTACCGGCTTTTCGTCGCGCCGGGCAAATCGGAAAAACATTACGTCATGGCCGGTCGTGTCGCGACGCTCCTGATTTTCATCAGCGCCGGCGCAATGGTCTTCGTGCTCGAATCGGCCAAGACGGGTTTCCTTATCCTGTTGCAGATCGGCGCCGGGACGGGCCTGCTGTACCTTGTCCGCTGGTTCTGGTGGCGGATCAACGCCTCGTGCGAACTGGTCGCGATGGTCGTTTCATTCCTCGTTTCCGCGGTTTTCGTCATCGGTGACAAGGCGGCTTGGTGGTGCGTCGACACGGTAAAAGCCCAAACGCTGCTCGAATCGCTCGGCCGCGACGTGCCGGTCCTTGACACGCATTACAGACTTTTGATCACCGTGGCCATCACGACCGCCGCGTGGATTTTGGCCGCCTACCTGGGCCCGAAAACCGACATGAACACACTCATCGAATTTTACAAAAAAGTGCGACCGGCCGGACCCGGCTGGGAACCGGTCCGCAAGGCCGCCGGACTTTCCGTCGAGGAAATGCGGAATCCGGACGACAATTTCCCGATGGCCCTGCTCGGCTGGACATGCGGCTGCGCGATGATCTGGTCGAGCCTGTTCCTGGTCGGCAACATTTTGTACGGTCGGACGGCTTTCGCCGCCATCTGCGGCGTCGTCTTCGCCCTCAGCGGCGCGGTCGTCATCCGCATCGTCAATAAATTGTGGAAATAACGCATCAATGCAAAAAACTTTCCGCGAGGATGATTCATGACAAATATCACGCTTGAGGAAATCCGGAAAGCCGCGGTCCTGGCCCGGTTGCACCTCACCGACGACGAGGCGGTCCGTGCGGTGTCGGAGTTACGAAATATTTTCGACCATCTCGAACTGTTGAACGAGGCGGACACGGAGGGGATTGAGCCGCTGACCTGCGTGACGGACGAAGTCAATAAATTTCGCGACGACGTCATCGCTCCGTCGCTTGACCGGCAAACCGTCATGGACAACGCCCCGCAAACCGACGGCGAGTGCTATCTCGTCCCGCAAGTGTTGGAGTAAACCATCGTGTTATCTGCAACTGAATTGTTATCACAACTCGAATCCGGCGAATTAACGGCCGAAACGGTCGTGACGAACACGATTGCCCGAATCAATGCCCGGGACGTTTCCGTCGGCGCCTTTCTCGAAACGTTTCGCGAAAGGGCCGTTGCCAAAGCGTGTGAAATCGACCGAAAACGCAGGCTGGGCAAGCCGCTCGGCAAACTCGCAGGCGTGCCGGTTTCGATCAAGGACAACATCTGCATCGAAGGCGAGATCGTTTCCTGTGCGTCGAAGATGTTGCGAAATTACCGTTCGCCGTACAGCGCGACGGTCGTCGAAAAGCTGCTCGCCGAAGACGCCGTGTTGATCGGCCGGACGAACATGGACGAGTTCGCGATGGGGTGTAGTTCGGAGAATTCGGCCCTCGGTAAAACGGTCAACCCGCTCAATCCGGCCTGCGTGCCCGGCGGGTCAAGCGGCGGCGCGGCGGCGTCCGTGGCCGCGGAATTCGTCCCGATTGCGATCGGCACCGACACGGGCGGTTCGATTCGCCAACCGGCCGCGTTTTGCGGTGTCACGGGTCTTAAACCGACGTACGGTCGCGTGAGCCGTTACGGCGTTGTCGCCTACGCGAGCAGTTTCGACCAGGTCGGCCCATTGGCGCGAACGGTCGACGACGCGGCCCTGTTGCTTGAAGTCATCGCGGGGCATGACTCGAAAGACGCGACCTCGTTGCGTTGCGACGTGCCGCGCTATTCGCAAACGCTTGACACCCCGCCGGGCAACCTGCGAATCGGTTACGTTCGCGAACATTTCGACGAAGGGCTTGCCCCGGAAATCAAGGCGGCGGTCGAAACGGCGATTGACGTTTTGCGCGATCGCGGGGCGAACGTTCGCGAAATTTCCCTGCCGCACAGCCGTTACGCGATCCCGGCCTATTACCTCATCGCGTCGTGCGAAGCGTCAAGCAACCTGGCCCGTTACGACGGCATGCACTATGGTTTTCGCGATGTTTCGGAGCCGGACAACCTGTTCGAGACCTATTGCCGGACTCGCGGCACGGGATTCGGGCCGGAAGTGAAGCGGCGGATATTGCTGGGGACCTTGGCCCTTGGCGCGGACCGTCATGACGCCTGTTATGTGAAGGCCCTCAAGGTGCGGCGGCTCATCCGCGACGATTTCGTTCGCGCGTTCGGCGAAGTGGACCTGATCGTCGGACCGACGACGCCGATGCCGACGTTCAAAATCGGCGAACGGATCGGCGACCCGCTTTCGATGTACCTTTGCGACCTGTACACCTGCGGCGCCAACCTGGCCGGCATCCCGGGCATTTCGATTCCCCGCGGTCGCGATACGAACGGACTGCCGATCGGCGTGCAATTGCTGGCCCCGTTCCTGCGTGAGGAAACGCTCCTCCGCACGGCGAAAATGCTGGAAGTCTGAAGCCTTTTTCACTTTTCACGATTCGTTTTTTGTTATTAGTTAGTTTATGATTCCATGCTTCCTTACCAGATCATCATCGGCCTTGAAACGCATGTGCAGCTTTTGACGGAATCGAAGCTGTTCTGCGGCTGTGCCACCGCGTTCGGCAGCCCGCCCAACACGCAGGTTTGCCCCGTCTGCCTCGGCCTGCCCGGGGCGTTGCCGGCGCTCAATCGCAGGGCCTTCGAGCTGGCGCTCAAAACCGCGTGTGCGCTGTATTGCGAAATTTCCGGCGTCACGTCGTGGGACCGCAAGAATTATTTTTACCCCGACCTGCCGAAAGGCTATCAAACGAGCCAATACGATCACCCGATCGGAGTTGGCGGACGCTTGACGATTTCCGACCCTTTCGACGAAGAACGCCAGCGCGACATCGGACTGATCCGCGTTCATCTCGAAGAAGACGCGGGCAAAAGCATGCACGACGAGGATCGCAATGACGATTTCCGGTCGACGCGGATCGACCTCAACCGGACAGGCGTCCCCCTGCTCGAAATCGTCACGAAGCCGGACATTCACTCGCCCGACGAAGCGTATGCCTTCCTGACGGAACTGAAGCTGCTGCTGAAATATCTCGAAGTGTCCGAATGCAACATGCAGGAAGGCAACCTCCGCTGCGACGCGAACGTCAACCTGCACATCTTTCCGACGGAGCAGAACGGCCTGTCCGAAGTTTACAAAACGCCGATCGTCGAAATCAAGAATCTCAACAGCTTCCGCGCCGTTAAAGCCGCCCTCAGCTTTGAGGCCAACCGGCAATATAAGCAGTTTCTTGAGAGTGTGGAGTGTGGAGTGTGGAGTGTGGAGTTGAGGGAGAGCTTGGAGTTAGGAGTTAGGAGTTTGGAGTTTGAGGACGCGAAGTGTGAAACTTTGCCACATTCAGTATTCCCCAACTCCACACTCCACACT
>JAVBQX010000316.1:0-3976 GCA_031548645.1 Thermoguttaceae bacterium | reverse complement strand
GCCCTCCCAGTTTGGCGATTCGGCATCGGCCGACAATTTCGGGAGACTCAAATACAGCGTCATCGCGTTTTCCGCCGCCGGGTCGACGATGGCGTCGACCGTTTTGACGTAAAAATACACGTTCGCGGCGTCATAAGCGACTTTCATCACGTCGAAATCGTTCCGCCCGGTCGTGTTCGTGTAGGTCAAATCGCCATAGCCGGGAACGTTGCGGTCGACGATGTCGTTCGTGTAATCACGGTAGGTCGTCGCGACCGAATCCCACTGAGAAAACGGGCCGCTCACGTCGACGGTCTTTTGCGCGTCCGGGCCGATCTTCTGCCGCGGCGCCGCGCCCTTGTATTTGCGGATGTAATCGACCATCAACATATAGTAATTGTCGCCGTAGCCGCCCTGCATCGGTTCGAGGTCGCGGCTGTTGTTCATGTCGCAAAGGTCGACGAAGCCGACCGGTTCGTTCGGGATGTTGAAGTTGAACCGCATCGCGATCCATTCGTTCCAGCCGGTCAGGAACACGATTTTCGGGTCTTGGGAAATCGCGTAATCGAATTGTTCCGCGAAATTGTAGCCATGTAACGCCGCGTCCGGCGCCGGATCGTTTTTACCGTCGTGCCAACTCCGCGTCCAGTTGCTTTGGTCGCCGTAAAACGCGCTCGAACTGAAACGGATCGTTCCGTTGTGCTGGGCCACGGCCACGTTGACCACCTCATTTTCGCCGTCCGCGTTTTTGAACACGTGCTGCGGACGCTCGAACGCGATCCAGGGGAATCCGTCGTCGTGATATTTTCCCTCGTTGGGCCACTGTGATTTTTTGATGCGGAAAAAATTCCGGGTTTCCTCGCTGCATTCCTCCGGGTGTGCGATGATCAGGGGCTTGCCTTCCCAGCGGAACCACAGTTCGGGGTAGCGATTCGGCTTGTAAATCGATTCGTAAATATTCTGCACCGTCTTGCCCGAGTGCGAATTGGTGTAATACACGATTTTCGGGACGTTCCAGCCTTTTTGCCGGTATTCGTCAAGAATTTCGAGCAAGAGCAGCGACGGCGTCGGATAATGCCCCGCGTTGGTGGCGTCGAAGACGAGAAAATCGACGCCCGCGTCGGTCAGCATTTGCACGTGTTTCCGCATGACCCAGGCGTCTTCCGAGGTGTAATACCCGAACAGCGGTTCACCCCAATGATGAAACAGCGACATGGGCCCCCAGGCGGGGTGATCCGGGTCATTGACCGCTTCCGGGTGTTCGGCCACGATTTTCGTGATGTCATACGGTCCCGTTTTGCCGTGCTGGGCCAGCCACAAAAAATAAAACAGGCCGACATGCCTGTCCTTGCGCGGCGATTTGACATCGGCGTCACCGGGCATGGCCAGCGTGCGATGCAGTTCATCGACCCCGGCGTAGGCCCCGTTCGACGCGGGCAGGGACAAGGGCACAACCGGTTTCGATTCCTGGGCGACACACTCGCCGCAACCCAACAGGCAACTCAAACATACAATGGTGATCAGATGCTTCATTTTTTCATCCTCATAGTTTCAGTAAATTGTTCTCGAAAGGGAATAGTTCTGGTCATTGTACCAAATCAGACGATGGGATTCCAGAAACCTGTCGCGACATACAATTGCCTATCACACGCATTTCATCCATACATCCATTAGATTATTGCTTTGTTTTATAGTGTTCAAAGGAAAACTGATCTTGCCTTGCGGGGCGGTTTTGGAGTAAAATGCGAAATCATTTCAGCGTTTCTTGAATAAAAATTGCTGAAATTGAAAGATTTCCAATATTATTTATTTCGACCTTTGGAATGATTCCTGAAGAAAAAGGTGGCAGGATGCCCATGTTTTCTCGTAATATTAGCGTTTATCCGTTTTTTATCTCCGGCCGTTCGGTTTGCTGTGCTTTGATCCTGTTGACGGTAATGCCGGATATGGTTTTTTCGCAAAGCAATGCGAGGTTTGGCGATATGACGCAAACCAGCACCGCTTACGTCGGACAAACGCAGCCGCCTCAATCGGCAACCACCCCGCAGGACAAGGGGCTCATGATCGGCGGGATGTTCGGCTCGAATGACTCCAGACCCGGCGAACCGTCGCAAAACGCATCTCAAAATGCCACATCGCCTTACGCTCAGGCAAATCCGCAAAAACCCGCATCTTCCCTGCCGGACGGCAATCCGGTGGTCGGGAACGACATTCCCGAAGAACAGCGCCGTTCGGGCGTTTGGTCGCCCGAATCCTTGCAGGCTTTGGATGCACGCAATCAGCGCGATCAAAACGCAACGCCGCAAGTTCCGGCGGTTTCGCAGCCGCAATATCAAAATAACGGCAACTGGACGCGGGTGACGGCGCCGCCGATCCGTCAGGCGTCCGGTGAGGCGTCGGAAAAGGAAGCCGATTTCGCCGTGCAACCCATGCCGCCGCTCGCGCCGCCGACGGAACCGCAACCGAAACCGGCCATGACGCGTCCCTTGCTGGCAGGCGAAACGGAAACGCCGGCGCGAACCTCGCTTGATTCGGCCAACGCAAACGTCGATTCGCAAAGATCGGAATCGCCCGCTCCGCCGCCGGTTCCGGCGTTTCATGAAACCGCCGCCCCGACATTGCTGGCCCGTCTCGACAATCACGAAACCGCTTCGTCTTCGCCGTTTTTGACCGCAAACGACACCGCTCAAAACGCCGACAAGAGCGAAACGTCGGCCGTCACAAGCGCGGACGAAACCGAAACCGGCGAAACCTCCGCTTCAAAGTACAGCGACAAGCCGATGCCGAAATTTTACGCCAAGGGCGAACAAAAAGAGGAAGCGGCCGAAAGCGGCAAAAAATCGGTTTTCGGTTTCCTGCCGAAATCGTCGGCCCCGACGATGACCGTGCTATCGAGCCTGGCCATCGTGCTTGGCGTGTTCTTCGTGCTCGTCTGGCTGATGAAACGCGCGACCCCTCGGCAGGCGGGGTTGCTCCCGAAAGAGGTGTTCGAGAAACTCGGCTCCGTGCCGCTTTCCCCGAAAATGCACATGCACCTGTTCCGGCTCGGCGGCAAGCTCGTGCTCGTTTCGGTCACGCCCGACGGAATGGAACCTGTCGCCGAGGTGACCGATCCTGACGAAGTGATCCACCTGATCGGTCTGTGCAAGCAAAGCGATCCGAAAAGCGCCTCGACCGCCTTCCGGCAGGTGCTGAAACAATACACCGGCGAAAAAGGTCCGCAGCAACAACAGCAAATGACCGGCGGATACGTCCAGCAGCCGATGCAGCAATACCCCGGCCAGCAATATCCGCCGCAGAACATGCAGCAGGCCGTCCGCCGCCCCGTCGGCATGGTCACCCCGGCCAAGGCGTATCAGCGGTAAGGGGCGAGGGGTTAGGGATTAGGGGCATTTAGCCACCGATCGCAGATCGGCGTTTCAACCGGGGAATGGCAGCCCGGAGCGTAAGCGACGGGTTAAGTTCAAAACTTACCTTTGCGTTTATCATAGAAATTGTGTTCCGTAAAAAATGCCCTCGAAAATAATACCTTAATAAAATTGAATAACAAAACCCGTCGCTTACGCTTCGGGCTGCCATAATTGTGATGTAGTTCAAAGTCGACACAACGACAAAAAATAATCTCATGCTAAACCTGGAAAACGCAAAATCATTGAACTGCACGCGGCACGGGGCGACGACTTCGCCGCGTCGGGCGATGTTGCGCCGCGTTTTGCTTTGGGGTATCGTTGCGTTCACGTTTTTCGGGATGTGCGGCGGCTTGTCCTTCGCGCAACAGCTCCAGCGACCGGACGATTCGTGGGTCCCGCCGATCAACGTGCCGAGCGAACCTTCGCCGAACATGCCGCAGCCGGGCGTGCCCATGGGCGACGCGATTCAATCCAGCGAGGAACTGGGCGGCAAGCCGGGCGACATGAGCCTGCCGGTGCCCGATTATCTGCGCGGCGGGCCCGATTTCTGGACCAGTCCGCAGGGCATGGTCCCGACCTTGCAGATC
>JAVBQX010000173.1:0-7024 GCA_031548645.1 Thermoguttaceae bacterium | reverse complement strand
GCGGTGCCGCAGAGGATCGTCGGCACGGTGCTGTGGGACGCGATGCACTACGCCTACACAACGGAAAAACGGGCCTATGTCATGATCGGCTTCGTGCAGGCGTTTTTCCTCGCGCTGGTCGCCGGGGCGGTGGGCACCTTGGCCTACGACGCCGTTCCGGCCGGGCCACTGATCATCGGCGTGACGGTCGCGGGGCTGTTCGTGCTCTGGGTCCTGCTTTACGTCATGTCGCTCAACGCGATTTTCCGCCTACTCCGCAAGGAAAAAATGACCTTCGCGCCGTCGTTCCGCGAATTGTTGCGGCTGTGCTACGTGCTGGTCAACGGCGTGCTGTTTCTCGCGACGCTGCTCGGGGCCTTCGCCGCGGCGGGCGTCCTGTTTCTGCCGGGGCTGTACCTGACCGACAACGTGCTGAGCAACGTCGGAACAAACGTCCCGAAACTGATTTTGGGCATCTGCCTTTACGCGCTGGGGACGCTTCTCTGGATTGCGTTCGTCTGCCTGTTTTACATGCGTTCGGCGCTGGGGTTGCATTGCATCGTCGACCAGGGGGTCGGCTTTTTGACGGCCTATCGTCGGGCCTGGTCGCTGACCCGCGGCAACCTGCGGGCACTGGCCTTCGGGACGCCGTCGACCTCGAAACCGCTGATGACCTTTTTGATTCTGACCGCGACGCTGGGACTCGGCTTTTTCCCGCTGATCGGCTACTATTTCTGCTGGCTGACGGTCGCCTATCTCATGCTGAGCGGCCAAAGTGAATCTGTGGCCCAGCAGCCGGACGAATGGTAGACAATAATTGAATGACGTTTGCCGAAATCGCCCAAACGTCCCCTTGTTCCTGTGGCCGTATCACGGTAAAATGTCGAGGTTTGCTTGTTGGAGGCAACAATAGTCTTGTGTCTCAAGATCGCACAACCCCGCAATAACAGGAGAAACTGTCATGTCGCTGAAAATTTCCCGCTTGATCAACGCCCTGGAACCTTCCGCCACCCTGGCGATGGCCGCAAAAGCAAAGGAATTAAAAGCATCCGGCAAAACGGTTTACGACCTGAGTCTCGGCGAACCGGATTTCACCACCCCGCAGCACATCTGTGACGCGGCCGCCGCGGCCATGAAATCCGGGCACACCCACTATACGGTCGCCAGCGGGATTCCCGAACTGAAAAAGGCGGTGGTCGAAACGTACAAAAAAACGTACGGCCTCGATTACGAACCGGCGCAGGTGACGGTGACCAACGGCGCCAAACACGCCCTGCACAACGCCTTTGCGACCACCCTCGACCCCGGCGACGAAGTGATCATCCCGGCGCCCTACTGGGTCAGTTACGCCGAACTGGTCAAGCTGACCGGCGCCAAACCCGTCATCGTGCAAACCGAAGAGGCCAATGACTTTAAGATCACGCCAGCCCAGTTCAAGGCGGCCATCACCGGCAATACGCGCATGTTTCTGCTGTGCAGTCCGTCGAACCCGACGGGAAGCCTGTATTCGCCGGAAGAACTCGCCGTTCTGGCCGATATCGTCCTCGAAAACAACTTAACCGTTTTGGCAGACGAAATTTACGACAAACTCGTATACAGCGGGAGCAAATTCGCCAGTTTCCCGACCGTGCGGCCGGGATTGCAGGATCGGACGATTTTAATCAACGGTGTCAGCAAGACTTACGCCATGACGGGCTGGCGTATCGGCTGGTCGATCGCTCCGGCCAACGTTGCCAAAAAGATGGGAGAACTGCAAAGCCAGGAAACTTCAAACCCTTGCAGCATCAGCCAATACGCGGCTGTCGCGGCCCTAAACGGCGACCAGAAATGCGTTGCGGAAATGCACGCGGAATTCGAAAAACGTCGCGATTATGTTCAAAGCCGCATTGACGAAATCCCCGGCCTTTCCTGTCCGACCATGGGCGGTGCGTTTTACGCGTTTTTCAACATCAAGCAGCACTTGGGCCGAAAGTACGACGGCGTGCAGATTGACACCTCGGAGCAGTGGTGCCTCGAACTGTTGTCCCGGAAAAACGTGGCCACGGTCATGGGATCGTCGTTCGGCACCGAAGGTTACGTCCGGGCATCGTTCGCGGCCAGTCACGACGTGCTGAAAAACGCCTTCGACCGCATCCATGAATTTGTGACGGAATAAAAACCCAAAGCATCAATGCTTCGGCGGGGCCTGGACGTTCGCGTCTTTGCGCGGGGCGTTGGCCGCTTGGTCCCAATAGGGCGAAAGCCGCCGAAGGCTCGCAATGATGGCCGGAAATTTTTCGAGCGTCAGGTCGATTTCGGCGTCGGTCGTGTAACGGCTCAGGCTGAAACGCACCGAGCCATGCACCGCGGTGAAGGGCACCTGCATCGCCGTCAAAACGTGTGACGGTTCAAGCGACCCGGACGTGCAGGCCGAACCGCTCGAAGCGCAAATGCCCGCATCGTTGAGTTGGAAGAGAATGCCTTCCCCCTCGACGTAATGGCAGGCGACGTTGAGCGTGTTCGGCATTCGCTCGGCCATGCCGCCGTTGACTTCGACGTGCGGGATGCGTTCGAGGATGCCTTTCTGCAGCCTGTCACGCAGCCGGACCATACGGGCCGTATCTTCCGCGTGCGTTTCTTCGGCCAGTTCGAAAGCCCGGGCCATGCCGATGATGTAAGGCACGTTTTCCGTCCCGCCGCGACGCCCGCTTTCCTGGTGCCCGCCGATGAGGAATGTGCGACAGGGCGTTCCGCGACGGATATACAGCCCACCGACACCCTTCGGCGCATGCAGCTTGTGACCGGAAAACGACACGAGATCGACGCCGCGCATTTCGCCGGAAACGTTGATCGGCAGTTTGGTCATCGATTGCGTCGCGTCGGTGTGGAACAGGATGTTCGGGTCGGTCTCTTTCGCGATTCTCGCGAGTTTCGCAACGGGAAAGACGACGCCCGTTTCGTTGTTGGCGTGCATGATCGAAACGAGCAGCGTGTCCGGTCGCAGGGCCTGCACGTAATCGCGCATGTTGAGTTGCCCGTGCCGGTCGACGGAGAGATAGGTCACCTCGAAACCGTAACGCTCAAGGTCCTTGCAGACTTCGTACACGGCCGGATGCTCGACGGTCGTCGTGATGATGTGCCGCCGGTTCGGATTCGCTTTCGTGACGCCGGCGAAGACGTGATTGTTGCTTTCCGTCGCGCAGGACGTGAAGAGGATTTCGCTCGCGGCCGTCGCACCGATATGCCGTGCAATCGTCGCGCGGGCTTTTTCGACGTGCTTGGCCACTTCCGTCGCGATCAGGTAAGCCGAACTCGGGTTGTAATAAAGCTCTTCAAAATACGGTCGCATCGCGTCCCGCACTTCCGGGGCAACGGCCGTTGTCGCGTTGTTGTCGAGGTAAATCATGAATATGTAAGTTGGATAATGTATTGAGAAAAACGTGTCGATGCCGCCGACCGTAATGTCGGCGGCATCGACGTTCCGATTTGACCTATTTGACGTAATACGGTTGTGACCAGGCGGATTCGAGCGTGGGCATGTAACCGGTCGGGTCGGCGTAATTCGCTTCCTTGTCGGAAACGACGGTCGCACGGACGTACAGGTCGTCGTCGGTCAACTGGTACGAGGCCTCAATGCCGTCAACCTGCTTGAAGACCGCGCCGATATCGTTGGAATACACCGGGATTTTTCGTTCGGGCTTTTTCTCGCCGGCCGGGTCGTTGACCATGTTGACCGATTTGTCAAAGCCTTTTTTCGTGCCGTTGAAGCGAATCGCGTATTTGACGCCGGGTTCGGCCTTGACCTTGACGGAAAGGATTTTGGTTTCCTTGTCGAAGTTCAAGTGTTCGAGCGTCACGCCGCTGGAGGAATAAAAATCGCCCTGGTACATCGCCCGCAGGAGATTTTCCGTCGACAGGGCGGCGGCGCGAACCATGATCCAGTAATTGCCCAGATCGCTGGTTTTCGGGCCGGTTTGCATGTAATTGTGCGTGTCGTCCTGCGTGATGCCGTACAGCGGGAGGTTGCCCGCCTCCAACCGAAACGCGTTGACGACGTCCCAAAATTTTTCGAAGGACCAAAATTCCGGATTCGGCGTGTAAACCGGCTGGCAGTTGAGCAACTCGAAGAATCGCACTTCCGGCACGTCGATCAGGTCCTGCGGGTAAACGTCGAAATAAACCCAGCAGTTGTGGTTCGAAATGAACAGCGTTTCCCGGCCGTTTTCGCCGCCGTACTGCGTCAGGGCGTCGGCGTTTTTGCGGATGCTGTCCGCGACGGTGGCACCCTTTTGAAACGGTTGCGTATCGACGACGTTGATGACGCAGTTATGCACGGCACGACCGGTGATCGTCACGTTTTGCTCGTGGCCCGGGATGGCGAGGAACTTGCCCGGGACGTTCACCTTCGGGATGAATTCGGTAAATGTCTTCAGCCGCAGCAGTTTTTTGTCGCCGTCCTGCTTGACTTCGGCCCAGCTTTCGCCGTAACGTTCGACGTATTGATCAAAAACCTGTTGCGTCAATCTTCCCTGGCCGATCTCAACCCAGTTATTCGGGTTTTCCTGCATGACGGTGTGGTCGGTCAGCGAAACGAAGTTATAGCCGTGATCCTTGTACCAGTCGATCGCCTGCTCGGGCAATACGTTGCCGTCCGACCAGATGGAGTGCATATGGAAATTGCCTTTGTACCACTGCTGTGCCGACGCCGATTGCGAAATGGTCAATGCAATCATTCCCAAGATGACAAAAAACAGGATTCGTTTTTTCATGGAATCACCCTTTGCAAGAAAACTGTTGGTTTGTGACGTAAGAGGAAAATCCTTCCAATGATTCTATCTTAATGGATTATGCACAAGAAAGTCAATGTGGGCGGTCACAAGAATTGCGATGCCAATACACCAATATACCTTCTCCGCTCAAACAATCAATATTTTTGTTTCACGCTGAGAGGCAATGTTTATGAAAGGCGTCAGATATTGAACGGCAATATTTTTTATCGCCGGGAACACAACGGGGCTTCCCTCAACTTTGCGTTCAAAGTAAAAAATCTGTGCGTATTGGTGATTACCGCGCGGCGGCAACAATCAGTGCTTTCCGGCTTTTTCCGCCAAGTGAACCTGGGCCCGGGCCGCGGCGATGTTCTGCTCTTTCAGATTGAGTTGCTCTTCGGTTTTCACCGATTTTTTCAACGCCGATTCGAGTTCGTCTTTCGATTCCTGCAAATCCAGTGAATCGGAAGGCACGGCCTTGTTCGTCAGCAGCGAAACCGTATCGTGGAGCACCTCGACGAAACCGCCCTCGACGTAATAGCTGACGACCTCGCTGCCGCTATGGATGCGCAGTTCACCGAAACCGAGCCGCCCGACGAGCGGGGTGTGCTTTTCACCGATGCCGATTTCGCCGTCGTAAAGGGGCAACGCGACAAAAGTCGCCTCAACATCCAGGACCGTTTCCTCGGGAGTGACAACAACGCATTTCATGATAATGTGGAGTTTGGAGTTTGGAGTTTGGAGTTGACAAACGGAGCTTCACGCGGAGCACGAAGCGGGAAGCGAAAAGCACTCCACACTCCACACTCCACACTCCACACTATTTTTTCGCCGCGGCGGCGAGTCGTTCGGCCTGTTCGGCGGCCTGTTCCACGGCCCCGACGTACATGAACGCGGATTCGGGCAGGTGATCCCATTTGCCGTCGCTGATTTCCTCGAACGAACGGATCGTCTCTTCCAACGGCGTGATTTCGCCCTTCTTGCCGGTGAAGGCTTCGGCGACGAGGAACGGCTGCGAAAGGAAACGCTCCATGCGTCGGGCGCGATGCACGACGAGTTTGTCTTCCTCGGCCAGTTCGTCGACGCCGAGAATCGCGATGATGTCCTGCAATTCGCGATAGCGCTGCAAGGTCTGCTGCACTCGGCGGGCACAAGCGTAATGGCGGTCGCCGACGTATTGCGGGTCGAGCACGCGGCTGGACGAAGCGAGCGGATCGACGGCGGGATAAATTCCCTTTTCCGAAATGGCGCGTTCGAGGTAAATGAACGCGTCGAGCTGGCCGAACGCCGTCGCAGGGGCCGGGTCGGTCGGGTCGTCCGCCGGAACGTAAACGGCCTGTACCGAGGTGATGGCCCCCTTGTCCGTCGAGGCGATGCGTTCCTGCAAGGTCCCCATTTCGCTGGCCAAGGTCGGCTGGTAACCCACCGCGGACGGCATACGCCCGAGCAGAGCGGACACTTCACTCCCGGCTTGCGAAAAACGGAAAATGTTGTCGACGAACAGCAGTACGTCTGTGCCGGTCGTGTCGCGGAAGTATTCGGCCATCGTGAGGGCCGAGAGGGCGACGCGAAGGCGGCTTCCCGGCGGTTCGTTCATCTGGCCGAAAACCATCGTCGTTTGCGACATGACGTTGCGGCCCGTATCGCCGATCATGGCTTCCTGCATTTCGAGCCAGAGGTCGTTCCCTTCGCGGGTGCGCTCGCCGACGCCGGCAAACACCGACGACCCGCCGTGGGCACTCGCGATCCGCGCGATCAGTTCCTGAAGAATAACCGTCTTGCCCAATCCGGCCCCGCCGAACAGGCCCGCCTTGCCGCCGCGAATGAAGGGCGTGAGCAGGTCGATGACCTTGATGCCGGTGACGAAAATTTCCGTCTTGGTCGAAAGCTCGGCCAGTTTCGGGGCTTCCTGGTGGATCGGGCGGTATTCCGCCGCTTCGACCGGGCCGCGTTTGTCGATCGGTTCGCCGAGCAGGTTGAAAACACGTCCGAGCGTTTCCTTGCCGACCGGAACGGTGACCGGGGCGCCGGTATCGACGCATTCCATGCCGCGGACCAGCCCGTCGGTCGTCCCCAACGCGACGCAGCGGACGCGACCGCCGCCGAGGTGCTGCTGCACTTCGCCGGTGAGGTGAATGACGATGCCTTTCTGTTCGCTGTCGATTTTCAGGGCGTTGTAAATCGCCGGCAGCCGGTGTTCCGGGAACTCCGCGTCAAAGGTCGATCCGATCACCTGCGTGATGCGGCCAATATTCTTTTCGGTCGTTGTACTCATAAAAATGTCCTGGTGTCATGCC
>JAVBQX010000290.1:0-35436 GCA_031548645.1 Thermoguttaceae bacterium | reverse complement strand
CGCACCTAAAACCTGTTGCTGGGTATGTTCCTTGTCTCCTTTCCCTAAATGTTGAATCAGAACCAAGGCGACTCCTGTTTTTTCCGCAAGATGCTGCAATGGCTTTAAAACCGACCGGACTTCCGCATTGGAGTTTTCTTTGACACCACCCCAATAATTACTAATTGGGTCAATAACTATCATCTTGACAGGTAGGCCTGTTTTTTCACCAGCTTCTTTGATTGCCTTTTCAATTATTACAACGTCATGTAATGTTACGTCATGTTCGGATACTTTACCGTTTTCGTTGATCTCTTTACCTTGTATGAAGAAAACATTATCATGATTTACTCCGTTTGCGGTACATCTCATCTTGTACGTATCCGCAATGCCATCTTCACCATAAAAGTAAATGACAGTGCCTTTTTCACAGGGCCGGCCATCTGGCCAGTTCCATCCGTTTGTAATGATGGCAGTCAAGTAAACAGTCAAAAAAGATTTTCCTACGCCCGCTAAACCGGCAATGAGCGACAACATGCCAAGCGGTATTTTGTTTTCCCAAAGCCATTCAATCATCTTTTCTTTGACATCGGATAATCGAATCATTATAGGATGTGCTCTTTTTTGGGAATGCTTGCCGCTCTTGCCCTGTTTTGACGATTCGGATTGATCTTGCGTTGTGACAGTGTCGGGTATGACTGATTCGGCGTTATCAAAGGCATTGTTGATCCAATGAAAAACGTCATTTGCATCAACGTTTGCTGCAAAGTCCCGAAAATCTTTGATCGACTTACCATTCAATTCCTTCGGCGGTTGAACGATACGAACGTCTGCCGCATATGTCGCAAGATGTTTCGCCCATTTCATCGCTCCCTTCTCACCAGCTTCATCATTGTCCTGAAGTATAACAACGGTTTGACCTTCAAGTGCCGGGCAAAGAATGGGGTCAAACTTGCCGGGGTTCTCCATTTCACCCGCCCCGTTTGTAAAAGCGTAGTACTCAGCTTCGAGGCCGGCTTTAACTATCAATTGTGACAAAATCAAATAATCGCTGACACCGGCACATTTGAAAACTTTCTTGACTTGACGTTGCGAGAGCAAAGCATCACGAGCGTCAGTGCCGACAATGCCACTTTTACTCCCAGCCGAATTCTTTTTCGAACCGTCAACGGAGTATTGGATATAACCGGAGTAGTAGCCGGCATTATCAAACATAGGAACTACTATCCCGCCTCCATTCAAATTAATATAACCAAGTGCTCCCGACTTTTGGTAAGTTGCCAAATCAATTTCAGGGCGGTGTTCGTGTACTTTTTTGAAGGCCTCGGCGTTCTCGTTCAGGTCAAACGTCTGAAGCTCCATTTTTTTCTTCGGCTTGGTTTTCGGATGGGTGAAATTTGTTCTTTCTGAAGGCGGTTCGTTATCGAGAAATCCGGACTCAACCGCGACCATTTTTAGTGCCTCAGGAAAGTCGACGCCATGAAACCGCATTATTAAATCGTATATGCTGTACCCTATTCCGCCTGGCATACAGTTTCGACAGTAGAATTTTCTGCTAGCAATGCCGTAGTAAAACCGGTTGTCTCCCCCGCAGAATGGGCAAGGTTCGCCAGTACCAGCATCTATCCCGGCGAGTTTTTGTGCAAGAAAAAGTATTTGCTCGGTATCCTCCAAATATTGATTTAACTCATCAAGATCGATATTTCGTTCAGTCATGGAATTATCCTTTCATCACAGACGATGCGCTGTAAGTTGTAAAATAAAATGTGGTATCACCCGCCGACTCGTAATTGAAGCGGCGGATTTTATTATATTGAGTGAAAAGTAATCGTTATCTGTTCCTTTTCCCTTGACCTAATGATATTTTGATTCGTCGATCATCTACCAATTTCGATGGTTCCGCTTCCTCAATTTCAAGGATGACTGAGCTACCTGACATTTTTGGCGTGAGCCGGAGAGTGACGCTTTGAGTGTCTTCAGGATTGTTCCTGGTTCCCATCAGAACAGGTATCAAAATTGATTGATTCTTTAATTCATCAGAAGAGGACGCTTTGCTTTGTATGACCTCATCGGAAAATGACCACGTACCAAGTGCATGATCCATACAATCAAACACAACTCGTCTTTTTATTTTCTTGTGAGCGTTTGTGGTCGATTTGGATAGACAAACGTCATCCATGTACTGCATCAAAAGTTCTCCAATTAGCAGCTTGTTTTTTAGAACGTCGTGAATCTTTTGTTCTCCCTTCGTGGATACAACAGAAACAGAATCTTTTTGAGGCTGACAAAATCTGTGGCTGGCCAATTCATCGAAGCAGAGTCCGTCAAGCCAATATTCAACGAAAGCATTAGGATTGTCGCCGAAGCCAAAAATCTTCTGCTCATTGGATTTGATTTTCAAACCAGCGACTTCAAATGGTTTGATGCACGCCGCACGAATCTGGACGTATGCTTTGCTGCCATACACCGGCATTGCCAAAGGTAGGTACACTTGAAACATTGGGCGTGACGGCTTGCCATTCCTCGAAAGCAAATGACTGCGACTTTCTACTATCAAATGATTGATGCCAAATTTATGCAAATAATTTGAGATTTGATTAGGATATACCCATTTTGTTTGACTTTCAGAGTGGTTATTATCAATGCTAAATGGAATGGCTGTCGCGTACTCAAAATATTTGCTCATACAACGACCACCCTTGAATCGAATCGTCGTATGATCGAACCGAAGAAGCTTCAAAACATTGTCTTCAGTAATTTCTTTCGGCGTTGTCGAAAACAGTGCGTTTTTCCGCCCTCCTGAATTGAGAGGATGACTTAGAAATAATTTTAAGTTGCTACTATTCATATTATTATTCCTTCTGCCCGATAAATGGCGGACTCGTAGAAATGTCGGGTATCATTTCATGTCCAAATTATTATTCCGATCATTCACTTTGGTTTACGATGTCGTTCTAACGTCGCACGAGCTTTGGCTTGACGTGTCAGAAATTTTTTATCCTCCTGCCGTAGCTTTTTAGAGCTGCTGACAGTGGGATTACAAACCGAAGGCGGACTTTGCGACTCGACGTGTCGTAAAAGATCGCTTTCACGCCACAAAAGTTTTGAACCTTTCGGTGAACAAGGCAAAGGAAAACAACCTTGCCCTTTTCGACTTTCGGCGACCCGCCTTCGTATCGTGCTAACAGCCACGCGCATTTGGGCAGCAACTTCATCAATAACAAAATATTTTTCCATATATTTGTCTTTTGCTCTGCCCGGTTTAGGTACAACGCTTTGCGGCATTTTAATTTCGTTTACCGTGATTTCCGGAATAACATTGTTTTTCGTCGGCAACCAACAGCGGTTGCTAATCGTGAGAGATATGATAGACGGAAGGAAAAGAAACGGGGATTTACTACCGCATACGGTCGAAGTCAGATAATAGAAAGTATTTTCGACGCAAAAAGAAAAGCCCTGATTTTCAGGGCCTTAGGCAAGAATTATTTTTTCGATTATTTTTACCTACGATTGTAGGTATCACTCGTCATTTAGCAGGAAATACTCCGGTTTTTCGTTAGCACATGTGCCGTACTTTCGCCAGTGATTACCTTGTTCATCTTTTCCCATTAGTCCATCGCCGGATTTTTTACCCCTGTTACGGTATGTTCCAATTGTTCGTCTGGTTATGTTTTTCTTTTCAAGAAATTCATCTTGCGATATCCAACGTCCTTTTGTTTCGTCGAGTGGAGAAAAATCGGACGTGTCAGTTGATGGGGGGACAGCAATAGGATGTTCCCTAAGTCTATCGACAACCTCTACAAAAAGTTTGCTAATTTCTTGTGAATTATTAGTGCTCAGTGACGGGGATTCAACATAGTTAGAAATAAGCATTTTCATCGTTTTGAACATTCCTTCGGCAAAACGTTTTCCCTCTGATGCGAGGGAGATTCCCGAGTTGTCTTCTTTAAGGTAGCTTTCAGACAATAGTTCAGAGAGTTCATCATCCACTGTTTCATTATCTATATCAATGCCGTAAAGAGATAAGGCTCGACAGATAAAAGTAAACACATCTTCGTCTTTCAGGGCCCCCATCTTAAATATGACTTCACGTATCCACAATACCTGCAACAGATGTTTGGCAAAAGGTCGAGACTGTAAAGAGCAGGTAAAATAACGTCTAACGTCTTCAATGTCGCACTTACTGATTATTCTCTTCGGATCGATGTTAGAATCGTGTTTGCGCACGTTAAAACAAATATTTCCGTCATCATCTGAATGTGGATTGTCGACATTTTGGCTTTCGAAAAAAGTCCTCACTAAATCGGCAAGCGTAATTTCGGTCATTTTAAGACTCCAAGTGGGTAATAATAGTCTGTCTTTCGTCCACGGCTTGGTCAAGAACACTCAAGGCAATGTGTGTTCACCAACACTCCAGTCGATGTACACGTATTGTACCCTACCGCGGATGCGAGTAAAAGAGTGCCATTTTTGGCAGTTTCACGTAAAAGAGTAATAGAGAACATTTCAGAAATGCCGCCAATTATTGTTTGAGGGAACACCAATTCTCACTGGTGCCCCAAAAAATGACCGCTACCGTTTTACGATTCCTCGCCCTCTGCTTCAAAGGGATTTCGCCGATTCTTTGCAAGTTCTTCCCGCCGCTTCAGCTGATTGTGGGTGTATCGTTTTGTCATATTTACCGTCTTGTGCCCCAGCAGGGCCTGAGCATCCTCGTCGCTGTGTTCAAGTTCGGTTGCGGTACTGGCGCTGTGCCGCAACGAATACGGATACCAATGCGGGATTTTCGCTTCGTCTTGGAGTTGATTATTTCCCTTCTCAATAGCATGTTTAATAGCCATTCTATATGAATTTCTGTTGTAGAATTCAGAATATCGCGTAGGTTTTTCTGATCTTGCCTTGTCGCGAGCCGCCTGTGAAGGCGATATTTTCGTTTTTCGTTCGCCCGTTTTTCGGCGTTTCGCTCCTGCATGGCCGTGCGGGGCGAGAATACCGCCTGTTCCGATGTTTTGCCTTCCAAGTACGGGGCGATTAATTCTTGTTCGGGCTGACCCAACGGAAACACGATTTTGCCAACGAATCGAGATGTCTTGTAGGAACCCGGCACGTAGTACCACAAGCCGTTTTTCCGTGAGCGGTCAATGTCCCCGACACGCATTTTAAAAATTTCGTTGGGGCGCATTCCTAGGATACGCTGCAATTGTACCATCGCCCGGAGTGTTGGGGGCATAAATGGTAAAGTCCGACGGATTACATCGTCTGGGACGGGTTCCCGCTCTTTGTTTTCGAACGTACCGGGATGACCCTCTGGCAGGGAAGATACGCTTTTCAATGCACGCCACGTTGTTTCTTGCACTAAATCGTTTTCGACTCCCCATCGAAAAATAAAGACCATGCGAAAAACGTATCGATTAACGATTTTCCGGCAAAAGCGACCGGATCGGATCATTTCATCCCGAACCCGTTTTAGGCAACGGGGCTTAAAACTTTCAACGGGAATATCATCCCCGTAGAGTTTGTCCAAAAAATCCAAGACGATAATCCGATAGAAGGAGTAATTAGTGGAATTCAGCGTTAGTTTTGCATGCTCGAGAAATGCTGCGGTCAACTCGCAAACGGTGACGTTTTTTTCACCAATTGGCAAAACGCCAGTTGGGTTCGCCTGTATTTCGGCCAAAAAACGGGAATATGCGGTCTTGGATTCCTTCGAACCGTAGATTCCGAGGTGAATGGTCTTGCCGCGATAATAGACAACGGCATATTTACTCGATTTGCTTTGTTTGCAGTACTTTGGAAAACGATTGTTTAATTTTGGCATGTGCATACCTCTTTCGTGAAAAACCCATACATTATGGGTTTTCCGGCAAGCACAATAACCAAAATTAAAAATTTACAACTGCCGCAAAGCGTTGTATTTTAAAGAGTTCCTAAAATCGGGGCAAGAGGATTCGAACCTCCGGCCTCCTGCTCCCAAAGCAGGCGCTCTAACCAGGCTGAGCTATGCCCCGACATCTCTTCCAATACATAGGCATGATACACGCAAACAAGTACATTGACAACCGTCCGTGACAAAGCTCGTGTGTGGTTGCGTGATCCGAAAAAATCATGTATAGTCTGCGTAAATTTCGCATACCTCTTTAGTTGCTCTTTTTGTGTCAGAAAAAAAATTATTTTATTGTACTTTATTAGACTTACGAAAAGATTTTTAATAAAAATTTGTAAATCATGCGAAAATTGAGAACGTTTCTATTTGATTTATCGTCTTAATCAATGGTATAATAGGATTTCTTGAATTTTTCCCGAATTGGCGAAAAATCCGTGTCGTTGTGAGGTACGCCCATGTCTGGCCGCAATCAAAGATTCCGTCGACTCATTGTTGAATCGCTCGAAAGCCGCGAGTTGTTGTCGGCCAGTTCGACATTCGATCCTTCGCCGGAGGCACTGGAACTCCTGGAAAGAATCAACCGCATGAGGATTGATCCCCAAGGGGAACTTTCACGCATCTTCAGCGACTTGGGCAACGGCATCGCCAACGATTCGCGCATCACGGACTATTTCAAAAACAGGTCCTACGCTTACCCCCGGCTCAATGCGCTCATCAACGAGTTCAGCACGCTGAATCCCTCCGCGCCGCTTGCTTGGAACGGCATACTGGCGTCCGTAGCCGACGAACACACCTCCCTGATGATCAACCGCAAAGTGCAGGATCACACCGTGACAGGTGAGCTGCCCTTGGAACAGCGACTGATTGATTCCGGTTTTTATGACCCGACCAGCGGCAAGAAACTCGATTTTGCGGAAAATATCACGGCCTTCGGGCTGAACATTCCGAAGGACGGTTCGGTGAGCGTGGCCTCGTACCTCCACGAATTTCTCGTCATAGATTTCGGCAATTCGTCGCACATTCACCGCAACAACGTGATGGACCCGAATTTCACCATGGTCGGCATCGGCTTGCAGGAAGTGCCGCCGGGAACGACCGGTTTCGGACCCTGGGTCGTCACGGTGGATTTCGCTTCCTTTTCCAACGGCGAGCAACTCCCGGGCGGCGGTTATCTGCTCGGTGTCGCCTATGACGACGTCAACGAAAACCACATGTACGAGGCCGGCGAAGGACTGGGCGGAATGCAGATCGTCGTCCGCAGCGGTGACGTAATTGTCGCCGAATTCGACACCTCGTCCGCCGGGGCCTACCAGGAATATCTTGAGAACGGCACCTACACCGTCACCATCAGCGGCTCGGCCTTTTCCGAGCCGATCACGCAGACGGTCGTCATTGACGGCCAGAACGTCAAGGTGGATTTCCGTCCGCAAGATGCGGCCGCCGCCAAGCCGGTGGTCGACCTCAACGGACCGGGCGAGGGCGTGAATTTCAATATCAATTTTCCGGAAACGAATAAGCCGTCACTCATTGTTTCAAGAGATTTGTCGGTCACGTCGGCGGGATTGATCTCCTATGCCGTCGTGCAGTTGCAAAACCGGCTTGACGGCGATTATGAAATGCTGCTCGTCGATCTCGGCGGGACCAGTCTGGCCAGCCGATACGATTCGGCCACCGGGACCCTGACCCTCAGCGGGACGGCCACGGCGGCGGATTACGCGAAGGTTCTGCAAACCCTCAAATACCGCAACAATCTGGAACGCCCGCACCTGGATGCGCGGACGGTCAGCGTCACCGTTTCCAACGGATTCCGGGAAAGCGAAGCGTCAATCAGCACGGTGAAAATGGACGCCGTTTTTCTTCCTGAAATGACGATCAACGACGTCAAGGTCATCGAGGGCGACGAAGGCGTGACCGATCTGGTTTTCGTCATCGAATTGAGCGAAACGCCGCGTGAGTTGCTTGTCGTCAATTACGAAATCGTCGCGGAAACCGCCGTCGCGGGTGTTGATTTTACACCGACCGCGGGCCGGATCGTTTTCGATTCGTGGGAACAGACGACGGCGACGATCACCGTTTCAATCAACACGAATTACGATCCCGGCGAAGACCGGACGGTTTTGCTCAATATTCTCAGCGCGACGAACGTCAACCTTTCCCGCGATCAAATTACGGGCACCATTCTCGAAGACGACAACGTGACCCATCTCGGACGCATGCCCTCCTGGAACGAAAGCGATCTGGAATTCGTCGACGGACGCAGACGTCTCTATTCGTTTGAGGCCATGTACGACGGTCGCGTGACTTGGGACACGGTGCTCGACAGCCTCCCCGAGGGCGTCCGCATGGTCGTGTACGAATCGTCGCATTCGACGATCCCGATCGCCTATTCGACGATGTCCGGCGGCAAACAGCATTTGGAATTCGATGTCACCGAGGGAATCATTTACGTCGTCAAGATCGAAGGAAGGGAAGAGATTGATCCGGAACTGCTCCCGGGAATCGTTTCGACCAGGATGGCGCAAACCGTCCGCCTCATTGATGACGGCTATGAAATTCTCGGCAATCCGAATCAGCAGACCGGGTTTGTCGTCGATTTCAGCGGCGGCGAGCTTCTCGTCGGTTATGACGGCATCATGAGCCGTGTCGATTCGAGCCTGAATCGCATGATCCGCTTCAGCGGTCTTGGCGTGGACGACATCATCACGATCATCGGCGGCGGATCGAAAAGCAATCCGGTCGCAGTCAAGCCGGCGGACGAATTTATTGTCATCAACGACGTAACGGTCAATATCGGCGGCTTGAAAAAAATCAACTTCGCGGGGACGGACGACTACGACAGCGTGCAACTCATCGCCGACGGAGACAATTGCCAGTTCACCTTCGAAGACGGCAATACGACTCTCGTGACGGCGACCCGGGTTTACCGGACTTTTGCCGTCGAAGAAGTCAACGTCATCGCGTCGGGGACGGGCGGGGTCGCGTGGTATTATGATCTGCCCTCGAACGACACGTTTACGCTACGGTCGAATCTCGTTATTTTCGAAGGCGGCGGTTATCGCATCGAAGCGCGGAATTTTCAGAAGGCCAACGTCTTTTCGGTTTCAGGCGGCAATGACGCTGCAAAAATTTACGGCGAAAACGACAGCCGAATCACGTTCGCCGGCGGCATCGTCGACCGTAACGACGCCGCGACGAGCTACCGGGTGTGGAATACGAAAACGATCACGGCGATTAACGCGGACGAAACGAACAACTCGGTGACCTTCCTGAACATCACCCCCGGAGACGAATATTACGTCACAATCGGCTGTATTTCCGCGGTCAATGCCCAACGAACGGTTTCCTGCCAGGCGATCGGTTTTCGAAACGCCGCCATCACTTCCCTGGCCGGCGGGACAAGTTCCATCACCGTTTCCCTGGGGACCGGTACCCGAATCGAAATGCAGGACGACCGCCCCTTCCTGACCGACGGGACGATCAAAATTCTCATGCCGAAAAATTCAAGTTATGCGTTTCACCAGTTCCAGCAGGTTGTCAACTTGGAATCGCAGCCGTTTTCGCCGCTGGTTGCCAACGCGGCCGACTCGGTCCACTCGCAACCCGCCGCGGCGCAATTTGATGATTTGACGGAAGATGGCCTGCCGGAAGCGGACGCGTTTGCCGCCGCAATTGCGCCGCTTGCCGGGGGCAATATCAGCGAGTTGTTGCTGCAATCCCTTGCATGGGAGCAATGGCGGAAAGATCATTCCCGCGCCGGCGACGAAGTCGATCCCGAAACCGATCTGGCCCGTCTCTTCGCCGAACGCATCGCCCTGTTGCAGTTGCGATAAATTTCGGCAGTGACGTTTTTCACGCCGCGTCGCGTTCGGCGACGTGGATTTCACCATTTTCTCCGACGTCGGTGAATCGGACCGAAATGGGAATCGAAACGCCGGAATCCTGCATGGTCACGCCGTAGATCGTGTTGGCGCTGGCCATCGTTTTTTTCGAGTGCGTGACGATGAGAAATTGCGTCTTGACCTCGAATTCCTTGACCACGCGGGCGAAGCGGTCGATGTTCGCCTCGTCGAGCGCGGCGTCGACTTCGTCGAGGATGCAAATCGGACTGGGCCGGAAACTGAACAGGGCCAACAGCAGCGCGACGCAGGTCAGCGTCTTTTCCCCGCCGCTCATGAGCATGACGCTTTTCAGTTCCTTGCCCGGCGGTCGGGCCACGATTTCGACGCCGCTTTCGAGCGGGTTCGATTCGTCTTCCAGCACGAGGTCGGCATGACCGCCGCCGAACAGCTTCTGGAACAGCAGCCGGAAATGTTCCTTGACCCCGACGAAGGTTTCCTCGAACAGTTGCTGGCTTTCGACGTTGATGCGGTCGATGATTTTTTCGATCGCCCGTTTAGCGTTGAGCAGGTCCTCGTATTGGTGCGAGAGAGTGGTGTACCGCGTTTCCAGCGTCTCCAGCGTTTCAATCGCTTCAAGGTTCACGCTCCCGATTTTCTGTATCTTCGCCCGCAAGTCGTCGATTTCCGCCTGGTAGTTGGTGGTAATGCAGAATGCAGAATGCAGAGTGCAGAGTGGGGAATTTGGAGTTTGGGGTTTGGCGTCGTCCTCTTCACATTCTGCATTCTGCATTCTGCATTCTGCATTCTCCGGCTGCCACTCCGCGATGTCGACGTCGTAATCCTCCCGCATGCGGTCGGCGAGCGTTCGCATGTTCTGGCGGATGCGTTCCGCTTCGAGTTGCCGCTTATGCAGTTCGGAGCGGGTCGTGCCGAGCTCGTTTTGCAGTTGTTTGAGCCGCCCGTTGAGCGTCGTGCGACCGGTCGTCGTTTCGCGGCGCGAGCGTTCAAAGGTTCCGGCCGTGACGGCGAGTTCCTCCTTGCGATGGTACAGCAGGGCTATGCTGGATTCCAGCCGCAGGATGGCCAACGACGCCTGTTCTGCCCGCACCTTGAGCAGGCGATCCTGTTTGCGGTTTTCGTCGAGCAGGTCGAAACGTTCCTTCTGGTGTTCCTCGAACTGCCGGCGACGGTCGTTCAAAAAGTCGAGCCGCCCTTCGCTTTTGGCCATTTCGATTTTGATGTTCGTCGTCTTTTTGGCCAATTCCCGCCGTTGTTCGTCGAGTTCGTCCCACCGGCGTTTCGTCGATTCCAAATCCGCTTCAATGTCCGCGATTTTGCCGTCGAGCTCCTCTTTTCGCGCCAGCGCCACTTCGAGGTCGATGGCCGCCTGTTCGTGCTGCGTGTCGAGCGAATCGGATTCCTCTTCGAGGGCTTTCGCCTGCGTTTCGATCTGTTGCAACCGCTCTTCCGCGCCGGTCAATTTGATCCGCTGCGATTCGAGTTCGGACACGCCCTGCTGGTGTTCGCGGGTCGTCCGTTCGAAAGCTTGCTCGTCATCGGCCAATCGTGATTGCAGCACGTCGCGGTTCAATTCGAGCTCGCGCACGTCCGCTTCGACCCGCGAAAGCTGGTCGCTGAGCGTCCGCAGTTCGCTTCTGCGCGAGATGAGCCCGGTCGTTCCGTGCAAGGGGCCGACGACGAGCGTGCCGTCCGCGGCGAGATATTCGCCCGAAACGGTCAGAAAATTCGTGCGCCCGTCGCTTTCGCGATACAGGGTTTTGGCCTGCGCGAGCGTTTCGACAAGCCAGGTGCGTCCGAGCAGTCGCCGTGCAAGCATCGCGTATTGCGGGTCGGTTTCGACGAACTGGTCGGCCCGCCCATGCACGCCGGGTCGTCCCTCGAAATGACTGCCGCGCGACGGCCCCGCGTCGACCGACTGCGTGTCGAGCCAGAGAAAACCGACGCGACCGGCCAACTGGTTTGCCGTTCGTTCAATGGCCCGGATGATTTCGACTTCCGGTGAAACGACGATGTGTTGTGCCGCCTGCCCTAGCGCGATTTCGATCAGCGACGCGGCCTCGACATGCACTCGGAAGAGGTCGGCCACCAGTCCGTGTACGTGCCGGTACGGGCTTTCGGGCGTTCGCGGCTGCCGCAGCACTTCCTTGACGCCCGGGCTGAGTCCCTCGTGACGCTTGAGCAGCTCCTCAAGCACGGCGATGCGTTCCGAGGTCCCGCTTTGCCGCTGTTTGAGTTCGAGCAGTTCGCCGCGCAGGGTTTCCAATTCCTCCTGCCGTTCGATTTTCTGTTTTTTGGCCGAATCCAACTGCTCGGCGCGACGCCCCGTCTTTTGCGAAAATTCGTCGCACAAGGTCCGGTATCGCGCCACCTGTTCCCGCGAATCGACCGTTTGCTGACGGATGGCGGCGAGGCGTTTTTCGTTCTGCAAACGCGATTGCACCAACCCGGCCTGCCGCGATTCGAATCCGCTGATTTCTCCGGCCAGCCGATTGGTCAGCCGGTGATTCGTGTCGAGTTCGCGTGCCAATTGATCGCGTTTCGCCTCGATTTCGCCGAACTGCCCGGCCACCTGTTCCGTGAGCGCGACGTGCTCTTCATAATGGGCCGTCACCTCGCGGTGACGTTCCGTCGCCGCACGAATTTCCTCGTCCGTCCGGCGCATCATTTCGTCCGTATCGGTGCTCCGCAGCGTCAGGTCGAGCAACTGTTGCCCGTTGCGCAGGATTTCCGCCTCGATTTCCTCGATCTGGGCCGCCTGGAGTTCAATCGTTGCGTCTTCGCCCGCGATGCGTTCGGTGATTCCGGCGATTTCGGCGACGACCTCCTTCGAGTCCCGCGTGATTTCCTCAAGCTGCCGGTCGTATTCGGCAAGTTGCGTTTCCGCGGCCTCGACCTGTTCGAGCAACGACGTTTCCGCCGCGCTTCCGTCCGCGATTCCGCCCCGCAATTGTTCGACCTGCGACGACCACTTCCGCCAGTCAAGCCAACCGGCGTGTACCCGCAGTTCCTGCAACCGCGTCGTGTACTGACGGTACAGTTGCGCTTTCCCGGCCTGCGATTTCGTGTTGCGAAGCTGCGTTTCGATTTCGTTGACGATGTCGGAAAGTCGCAGAATATTCTGGTCGACCCGTTCGAGCCGGCGCTGCACTTCGAGTTTCTTCGCGTTGAAACGGCTGATGCCGGCCGCCTCCTCGAAAATGGCGCGACGCTGCACCGACGAGCTTTGCAAAAGCAGTTCGACGCGGCCCTGTTCGATGATGCCGTAAGCCTGCGTGCCGAGACCCGTGCCGCTGAGGATTTCCTTGATGTCCTTCAATCGCGAAGGCTGCCGGTTGATCAGATATTCCGCGTCGCCGCTGCGATACACCCGCCGCGTGATGTGAATTTCGCTCGACTCGATTTCAAAAATGTGTTGCGAATTGTCAAAAGTCAGCGTCACCTCGGCGGCGTTGACCGGCTGGCGCGTACCCGAACCGTTGAAAATGACGTCCGTCATTTCATTCCCGCGAAGTTTCTTGACGCTTTGCTCCCCGAGGACCCATTTGATGGCGTCGACGACGTTCGATTTTCCCGATCCGTTCGGGCCCACCAGGGCGGAAATTCCCGACTCGAATTCCATCCGGGTCTTGTCGGCAAAGCTCTTGAAGCCGGAAAGCTCAATGGCCTTTAACATTTGCCTTTACCGTATTGCCTCGTTTACGTGTTTCGCCCGTTCTGCAATTGATAAACAAAATCGACGAATGATACGAAAGATACACCGGGAAATCAAGGGCAATAAGCTATCCCAAAGGACAAGGCGAACATCGGCGTTTTGTAGCTTTACGCATTGTAGCTTTACGCAAGCCGGAATCAAAATCGTGGAGTTTTCGTAAATTGTGCAATCTTTCATTTTTTGCCTCCTGCGAAGAACGATATTACTTGAAACCACTGCGATCGCCCCTCACGGAAAAATGATCGGAAAGCACGGACTTGATAATGCGATCAGACATTTTTGTAGTGGGGATTTATCGCTTCTTGCGGCTTCTCTGTTGAAAAGAGTATGGAGTAGTGTAAGATGAATTGGAGTGCATGCATGTCATGCCCAGAATATCTATTATTGTGCCGGCAATTAAAATTGAACGTATCCGACGGATCGCTTGCTTCGCCAATGCCGACAAACGGCGTTTTCTGTGTAACTTCCACACTTTGACACAGCAAGCAACGCTGGAATCGCGGTTCATTTTTTTTGCCGACACAAATATGCCATTGCAACGGAGACATCATTCCATGCCGTTTTTTGACAATAAAGTGACTCTCATCGGCGAGAGCATCAACGATTCCGTTCCCTCGACGAAAGCCCTGCTTGATGCGGGAAATATCGACGGGATTCAACAACTGGCCCAATCGCAGGACGAAGGCGGCGCCGATTACATCGACGTCAACGTCGGCCTGCGGTCGAAGGATTGGATGTCGCGTCTTGTTCGGGCGATCCAGGAAGTGACGGCCAAACCGCTGTCGATCGACTCGCCGGACATCGAAATCTGCCGGGCCGGGCTTGAGGCCTATGATCTGGACCGCGCCGGCGGGCGGCGACCGATCCTCAATTCGATTTCGCCCCTGCGCCCGGAAATGTTCGAGCTGCTGGCGGTCAGGCCGTGCATGCCGATTTTGCTGATTTCGGAGCAAAAAACAACCGGCGGGAGCTGTGCCCCGTGCCGGACGGCCGACGAGACGTATCAGGCTGCCAGGACAATGGTTGCGCTGGCTCGCGAACATGGGCTGGGCTGTGCCGATGTGATTCTCGATCCCGGCATCGCGCCGATCGGCTCCGACACGGAAGGCAACCTGAAACGCTTGCTCGACGCCATGCGGCTCATCAAAGACGACCCGGAATTGCAGGGCGTGCATTATTCTGTCGGACTGAGCAATTTTACCGTCATGTTGCCGGTCAAGCGGAAAGACGGCCTATTGGTCAAAAGCTCGCTCGAAAGCGCCTTTCTTGGCAAAGCGGTGCCGCTCGGGCTCGACATGGTCATCGGTTCGGTCAAGAGAAAATACGAACCGCTGCCCGAATCGCACCCCGCCGTCGAGTGCCTCAACCAGTGCCTCTCCGCGGACGGTTTCGATTCACTCATGCACGTCAGCCGGTTCTATCGCGGCTGATTGCCGGCAAGAAAAGAAAAAGGTGCGTTTTCATTCCGTGTGAAAACGCACCCAAAACTGGGGAACAGGGATTCGAACCCCAACTAAATGGTTCAGAGCCATTCGTGCTACCTTTACACAATTCCCCAATAGTGTCAAAGACGTGATCATTCTATCGCAAGCCGTCCACTCGTCAAGCGGCGGGAAAAGGAACAGATATTTTGTGCGTAATTTTTGGCATACAGTTTTCAATCAAACGGTAATCGAATCATCCGGCGGAACCTTCTGCCGAAATTGCTCTAAAACTCGTAAAAATCATGAGATGCCGTCAAAATGGTGTTGTTTTTTGCCGAATATTTGGTTCTAATAGATAGTGAAAGTCACGGAGTCGGCGTCGGCCGCAAAACTGTTTGTGCAACCCTGAGGAGCCTGACATGTATTCCCGCATCGAAGTCAAAAAAGTCAGTGACGTGATTGTCGTCATTTGCCTCGACCCCAAGTTGAACGACGAGTACACGATCCAGGAATGGGGCGACCAGGTCGAGGCCGTGGCCGAAACGGTGACCAAAGCGCTTATTCTTGACTTCGCCAAGGTTAAATTCATGTCCAGTTCCGCCCTGCGGGTGCTGATCACGCTGCAAAAAACAACCGACCTGAACGGCGTACCGCTGCTTTTATGCAATTTGAACGACGAAATACTTGACATTTTCAAGATCACGAACTTGGAAACGATTTTCAAAATCCGCAAGGGCGTCGACGAGGCCATCCGATCCTTGCAATACCTCAAATAATCCGACCGGAAGGAACCGGATGATTCGACAGGGCAAGGCTCTCATGAATTGAAACGGAAGGATCATGGCACATCCGACACAATGGCATTGGTGTTGCGACCTCGCGATTCCCGCCCAGGCGGGAGCCGGCGACCAGGTGATCGACCGGGTGTTGCACCAGATGAAACTGCTCGAATGGCCGGAAAGGGATATGTTCAACGTGCAGCTCGCCTTCGAAGAGGCGATGACCAACGCGATCATGCACGGCAACCGTTCCGACCCGCGGAAAAAAGTCTATCTCCAGTGCAGCGTCCAGGAAAACGAAGTCCGCCTCACTATCCGTGACGAAGGCCGCGGTTTCAATCCCGACACGCTCCCCGACCCCCGGCACCCGGACAATATTCTCATCCCCTCCGGACGCGGCATCCTGCTGATCCGCCATATCATGAGCCGCGTCGAATTCCTGCCCTCCGGCAACGGTCTGACCATGGTCAAGTTCCGTTCCAACCCCGGCTTCCCCGGGATGTAAAACGCGTCGGTCTTGCTACTTGAAAAATTATCCTGAAATATTGCGCAGGAGGATTCCGCAATGCGAAAAATGGCCCCCCTTTTCGTCGCCGCCCTGATTTTGGGGCTGATTTTGTCGAGCGCCAACGCCGGGAATCTCACGCCGGTTGACGTCTCCGAATTTTACGTCACGCCGGACCGGGCGGCGACGTTGCATTGGCAAGCCGTCGAAACACCGACGCTTGGACAGTTAGCCTACACGTTGTTTGATGTCAACGCGACGAAAGTTTCGAGCGGCACGGCACGCATCGACGGGAAAAGCGTTGTCGCCGAAGTCACGTTGCCGCAGGGATATTTCGAAATCGCGTTTGATGCGGCCGGCGAGCGCTTCGGCATCGTTTCGCAGGCGGCGGCCGAGGAAAGGATCGACGAATTTTTCGCGATTGACGCCGCGCTCTCGTGGCTGGTCAAGGGGGATGATTTGCGCGAAGGGATCATCAAATCGGCGAAACGTTCGGGCATCGGCATGATGCGGGAACGGTTCCGGCTGAATGGTGTTGCCCCGGAAGAGGGGAAATACGACTGGGAAACGCAAAACCGTTACGACACGCTCCGCGAAACGTACAAGCGACACGGCGTCGAAGTGCTGGAACTGTCGCACAACGCGGCCGACTGGATGGGCAAGCGCAAGGTGTATCCGAAAAATCTCGCACAATACGCCAACGCCTGGAGTGAGATCGCGAAACGTTGGGAACCGAGCTGGGGGGCGGTCGAAGTCTGGAACGAACCGGACATCTTTTTCGGCGGCGATCTCCCGGCCGATCAATACGTGGCACTCATAAAAACGCTCGCGTATCGTTTCGGGCGCGACGGCGTAAAAAAGCCGCTCGTCGGCGGTGTGGTGGCACATTTCAACGAAGATTGGTTGAACACCGCGAGGGCGAACCAAATGTTGGAACTGATCGACGTTTTCAGCTTTCACACGTATGATCGCGCGCCGGCGATGGAATCGCTGATCGAAAAATATCGCGGTTACTGCGGTGCGTTGCCGCTCTGGTTGACCGAATGCGGGCGGCCGTGGAAAAAGGGGCCGGACCGTCCGCCGGTCGAGCAGGATTTGGAAAGCGTGACCGACATCGTCATGAAGGGCGTCGAATCGAAATGTTGCGGCGTGGCCCGATATTTCCCGTTTGTGCTGCCGTATTATGAGGAGAACGACAACAATTTCGGGATGCTCGACCGCCAGGGGACGCCGCTCCGTTCA
Organism: Thermoguttaceae bacterium; assembly: GCA_031548645.1. GTDB lineage: Bacteria > Planctomycetota > Planctomycetia > Pirellulales > Thermoguttaceae > WRMR01. The sequence continues at coordinate 18,051 of JAVBQX010000290.1, read as the reverse complement.
ATGGCGGGGTATGCCCAGATGATTCGCGTGCTGTCTCATGCGAATTACGTGGGCGATTTGAACCCGAAAGCGTGGAGCGTCACGGACGAATTGATGCCGCCGGTGCAGCGTGCCCGGGTGTTCCTCACAGCAAGCGCCGAATCGGTCATCGTGCTTTACACCGGCGACATGCGGCCGACGGAATTGAAAACGACGTTCGACCTGAAGAAAGCGGAATCGGTGACGGGCGAAACCTTGCCGGTTGATTCGTTGGTCATTACGAACGGCCTCATTTATCTTTATGCGAACGCGCCGGGAAATTTGATTGACAAGGACACGACGGCGATGAAACTGCGTCAGGCGTCGAGGCAACCGCGTGAGGATTTCAAATATCGCCCCTCGCCGCTGGTGCCGGTTTACGATTATGACGAAGATGTCGTGACGCCGACCTCGGCGGGATATCGTGTAAAAAGCGAACTTTTCGAGAAGGTGAAGACAACGATCTACAATATTTCCGACCGCGAAGTCGGTGGTGAAATGGCAATGCCGGGCGGTTCGACGATGATTCACGACATTGGTTTGGAACCCGGCCATAGTGAGACCGTCGAGGAATTATGTGGAATGTATGATGCAGATAGTGATCGTCCCAGTGTACATTATGATCTCAGTTGTAGGGGTGAAATTGATCCGGTGACTTATGAAGAGGTCGCGGATTCCTGGGCACACAGATGGTGCTTTATCGTTCGATTCCTTATGGAACCGACTTGGGATGGACTGCTCAACGAGCACAAAACCAATCAGACGCTTGAAATTTCGCCGGAAAAATGGACGCCGTCAAGTTCGGGCAAGCTGGAAATCAACGCGGCGGAAGAAGGCGGCGTGGTTTTTCAATGTGCGTTTGGTAACGTTGACCGCTGGTGTTACCCGCGGCTGCGATTGCCGGACGATTTGACCCTGCGTAAAGGCGGCGGCATCATCGCCCGGATTCGCTGCACCGGCGAAACGACGCCGCGCGTTTTCCTGTTCGAGGAACCGAGCGGTGCGGGATACCTGAGCAACGACGGCAAAATGTTCTGTCCCGCCGACGGCCAGTGGCATGCGATTCATGTACCCTTCGACGCGTTTTCACACAACGGCTCGACCCCGCCCGACCCGAACGGCAAGCTCGACCTCGACCAGGTCAAAACGCTTTCCTTCGGCTTCAACACGAAATCGGAAACCGCGACCTTCGAAGTTGGAAGCGTGTACGTGTATTGAAAGACGTCGGTTTTCCGTGATTGCCGGGGATTGTGTTGCGATTCATCATATCACCGGCTCTTTTTGTGTCCCGGCACGAAAACCAAATTCGATGTCCGAAAACGGCCAGACTCCTTGAGGAAATGTGGTATTCTGTGTAAAAAGAGAAACGGGAACACGAAAATCACAAAAATATCAAGGAGCGTTCATGGTTTATTCGACAACCTGTCCCTCGCCCATCGGCCTGATTACCTTGGCGAGCGATGGCGAAAAACTGGTCGGTTTGTGGATGGAGGGGCAAAAATATTTCGGCGATACCGTTTCAAAAGAATTGGTTGAAAAGCCGAATTTGCCGCTGTTCAACGAAACGAAGCGCTGGCTGGACAAGTATTTTAATGGGAAAAATCCGCTCATAACTGATTTGCCTTTAGCTCCCCATGGTGGAGAGTTTCGCCGGGCGGTGTGGGACATTTTGTGTGAAATTCCCTACGGCGAGGTCGTCACCTACGGTGATATCGCAAAGAAAATGGCCGCCCGCATGAAAAAATCGAGCATGTCGAGCCAGGCGGTCGGCGGGGCCGTGGGACATAATCCGATTTCCATCATCATTCCGTGCCACCGCGTCGTCGGAGCGAACGGTAGTTTGACCGGTTATTCCGGCGGCATCGATAAAAAAATCCGATTGCTCGAACTTGAGGGCGTCGATACATGCCGTTTGTTTGTCCCCAAAAAAAGTACGGCTCCTTAATCGAAGGCTGTCATGAAAAACACAAAAGCTCTTTATGCCGCGATCAAGGCGCATGACAGTCGGTTCGACGGCCGGTTTTTCGTCGGCATATCCAGCACGGGAATTTATTGCCGCCCGGTGTGTCGCGTCAAAACGCCGCAGGAGAAAAACTGCACGTTTTATCCAAGTGCCGCGGCCGCAGAAAACGCCGGATACCGCCCTTGCATGAAATGCCGCCCCGAACTCGCGCCGGGCTGTGCAAGCATTGATGCGTCGTCGCGTCAAGCCCAGCGGGCCGCCTTGATCATCGAAGAAAATCGTCTCGTCGAAAGCGACATTTTCGAGTTGGCCCGAAAACTCGGCATGACCGACCGGCATTTGCGGCGCATCTTCGCGGCGGAATTCGGCGTCTCGCCCGTCCAATATTTGCAGACCTGTCGGCTGCTGCTGGCCAAAAATCTCCTGACCGACACATCGCTTCCCGTGACGCAAGTTGCGATGTCGTCCGGGTTCGGAAGCGTTCGCCGGTTCAACGATCTTTTCAAGTCCCGCTACAAACTCACGCCGTCCGACCTGCGAAAGAACGGAACGAACGCAGGAAAATCGAGACACGACGGCATCACGATCAAACTCGGTTACAGGCCGCCGTACCGATGGGACGCGTTGCTCGGATTCCTCGCGGGCCGTGCCATACCGGGCGTTGAAAGCGTTAAAAACGATTCCTACCGGCGGACGGTGATCTTGCATCAAGGCGATCAAACCATTCGCGGCTGGCTGGCGGTCGAAAATCTTCCGGACAAAAACCAGCTTGCCGTAACGCTGTCGCCATCACTGCTCGGCGCGTTGCCGAAAACGCTTTCAGGAGTGCGGCAACTCTTCGATTTGAATTGCGAACCTTCCGAGATTGATCAAATTCTCGAAGACATGAACCGGATCGCAGCGGGGCTTTACGTTCCGGGCACGCGGTTGCCGGGATGCTTCGACCCGTTCGAAATGTCGGTGCGGGCCATACTCGGCCAGCAAATCACGGTCAAGGCGGCGAGAACGCTTGCCGGACGATTCGCCGCGTCGTTCGGTGAGCGAATCGAAACGCCGTTCGATGAATTGACGACAACCTTTCCGTCAGCGCGGCAAATCGTCGCACTTGGTGCACCGATCGAAAACAAACTCGGCTCGCTTGGAATCATAAGATCGCGAGCCCGTTCGATCGACGCACTGGCAACCGCGATCGTTCACGGCACCGTCGATCTCACGCCGCAGGCCGATCCCGAAACGGAAATTCGAAAAATGCTCGCGATCCCGGGCATCGGCCCCTGGACGGCCCAATATATCGCCATGCGCGGACTCGGCTGGCCGGACGCCTTTCCCGACACCGATTACGGCGTCAAAAAAGCACTCGGAAAATTATCAGGAAGCGAAATTCTCAAACGCTCCGAAGAATGGAAACCATGGCGGGCTTACGCGACGGTCAACCTTTGGAATTCACTTGAACATGGTGAATGACCATGCGTCTGAAATTGTATCGTGCCATCCGCAAACGCCATGAAACGGATAGTGCGGCCATTGTTTGCCTGGCATCGTCTCGCAATCGCTCAACAAGTTCGAAAGCAACAGTTGACTTTTGCGGCGGCTTTTGTTAGGTTGGGGGGATAATAATCACAGAATACCACCCCCGATTTTCAAGAAAGTTCCCGCCCATGTCGACACGACGCGATTTTTTCAAACAGGCCGGCGTTCTCGGCACGGTCGCCGCCATGTATGCTTCGTCCGGTCGCGTGTTTGCCGAGGATACCCCGGCCTTTGTCAAGGATAATGACCCGAATATCAGCTACACGGTACAAATGGGAAAGGAAATCGGCGGTCCGCCGGCAAAACGGGAGATCACGATTCCGAACGTCGTTTTGCCCGAAATCGGCGAAGTGCGGGTTCTCAAGGGCGATTTTCACATCCACACGATTTTCTCCGACGGTCAGGTCTGGCCGCGCGAACGCGTCCTCGAAGCGGACGGCAACGGTCTGGACGTCATCGCGATCACCGACCACATTGAATATCGCCCGAACCTCGGCGGCCCGAATGGCGTTCTGAAACTCAAGGACCGCAACGAAGATTACAATATTTCGTACGATTTCGCCAAAGACGAGGCGGAAAAACGCGGTATGATCCTGGTTCGCGGAACGGAAATCACAAAATCGAAAATGCCGCCGGGACACTTCAACGCCCTCTTTATCGAAGACGCCAACCGGATTGCCGCGAAAGTGAACGATCACCGTGAAATGCTGGCGGAAGCGGCTTCACAAGGCGGTTTCCTGCTCTGGAATCATCCCGGTTGGCAGGCCCCCAAGAGCGGCGGAATCGAAAAGGGTGCCCCGACGACTTTCACCGAGGAACACCAATGGCTGTACGAAAACGGCCTCATGCACGGTATTGAGGCCTTCAACGGTAAGGAATTTTACCCCATCGTCACGGATTGGTGCGAGGATAGGAACCTCGCCGTGTTTGCCAATAGCGACATTCATCCGAGCGAATTTCAAATGTACGGCGTGCGCAACCCGTTGCGTCCCATGAACTTGATCCTCGCGAAGGAAAAAACGCCGGAATCGATCAAAGAGGCGTTTTTCGCCAAACGTGTCATCGGCTGGGCCGCCAATATGATTCTCGGACAGGAAAAATGGCTCAAGCCGCTTTTCAATTTTTGTGTTGAATTCAAAATTAATGGCGGCAAAGTCAATTTTGTCAACAAGAGCAGTATCATGACAATACTTAAAGTCGGTGACAAGTCAGTGCATCTTGCCCCGCTTGGCACGGCGGAAGCAACAATTCCGGCCGGTACCAAGTCAATCGTCGCAGAAAACTGGCAAACGGGGAAAAACAGGCGGCTTGAGGTGGCCGTCGGTTAATGCTTTCCATTGTTTGTGGCAAAACCTTGCTTGCTTGCAATTCGTAATTTCAACCAAAAAAAAACCGACCGGGAACTATCCCGCTCGGTTTTTCGATCTAAAATCATAATAGGGTCAATAAGAGGCGCCGCCCGGACTCGAACCGGGATATAACGGATTTGCAATCCGCTGCCTTAGCCATTTGGCTACGGCGCCGCAAGAATGGCGGAAACAGGTTCCCCCCACACGAGGGGAAAGCATATCGGATTCCTCATTTTTCGCAAGGGGGGATGATGCCATCTCGCAAATGGGCAATGATCCAATCGCCGTAAAAATGGCAGCCCGGAGCGTGAGCGACGGGGTGAAACACCCCTTGTTTGCAGAGGTTTTATTTTTGAAACAATATTTTGACAACTATTGCATTAATGAAACACGATGTGATTGATGCAATTTACCCGTCGCTTACGCTCCGGGCTGCCATGAAATCCCAAGTGGGTCAATAATGATCGGTTTTTGCAAAAAACGACATCACGAAACGGTCGATTTGCGTGAGGTTTTTCCGTCGCAGGAAAAAAGCGGCGGCGAAAAACGCTTCCTCTGGCTGGCCAATGAGCGGGGCGGCCAAGTATCGGTGCTCAGCCCGCGGCTGGGGACGTTTTTTGCGGAACTTGGCCCCTTTCTCGCCGTGATGCAGGGCTATTGTCACCCCAACGCGACCGCGACCGCTGAATCGAACGAGCGATTTCTGGTCGACTTTTTGCGGGATTACCGTGCTTCCGGCGATTTTCAGACGCCCACCGTCGACGGGTGTTACACGATTTTTCTCGTCGACGGCGTCAAGGGCAAGGTCTTCCTTTACCGAAATCTCGTCGGCGGTTCGTTGACCTATTACACCCTGACCGACGAAGGCTTTTTCTGGGGCGGCAATTTCGCGCAAATCGTCCGCACTCGCCGCCGGGAGAAATCGCTCGACGAAGGCATGTTGCCCGTCCTGTTTCTGGGACGCTACCCGACCGGCAACCGGACGCTGATACGCGATGTGTTCCGGCTCACGCCGGGCGAACTGGTCGTGTTTGACGGCGAGTCGGTTCGTGCCGAACAGGTGACGACGTTCCGCGATCTCGAAGAATCGCGAAAGACCGGCGAAGCGGAAAGTATGGAACGCGCCGATGCGGTCACGTCGGAAATCCTGCGGGATTGGGGGAGCCTTTACCCGAACACGGCCAACCTGCTTTCCGGCGGCATCGACAGCACCTATTTGCAGGTGCATTGGAACGCCTGGTGGCAAGAATCACATGCCGATCATCCGGCGGACAAGCCGCTCAGCGCGGTCGTTTGGCTGGATCACCCGAAAACCCGGGGCGATTTGCATTACACGCTTTCGGCGGTCGAAGCGACGGGGACGCACAACCTCGCCGTCGAACAGCCGCTGCCGACGCCGGAATTTTTCGCGGAAATCATCGCCCGCAACGGCGAATTTCCGAATCACGTGCAATCCGCGTATTTCGACACGCTGGCCCGGGGAATGAAAGAACGCGGCATCGACGCCGGTATCATCGGCGAAGGCGCCGACGGGCTGTTCGGCACGGGCGTGCAAGACACGATTCGCATGGCCAATCGCTGGAGGAATCTCATTCCGTTCCGACCGATCCGACGCATGGCCGCGCGATTCGGGCGGTCGCTGGGGAAGGAATACACGGCCGGTCTCGTTGAGACGGCCAATGTGGTCGACGACGTTCGCAACCCGCTGCACCCGGTCAACTTGGCCGCGGTCTTTACCGACCGAAAAACGTTGGACCGGTGTTTCGACCGCGCGACGGTGCAGGAGGCGGTCGAATACAAGCTCGGGCTGCTTTATCAACTCGACGTGCCGATCGACCCGATGAACCTGCAACTGTCGCTCGCCGCCGGATACGTCTGGGAAGCGGCCGTCACCGCGTCGTACTGGTCGCAACTGTTCGCCGAAAACGGGCTGGCGATGTGTTCGCCGTTTCTCGATTCCCGGATGATTCGCGCGGCGTTGAACATTGATCTCGAATCGCATTTCGTTCCCGGCAACCCGAAACAGGTTCTCAAAAACGCCCTGTTGCGTCACGTTCCCGCCGAGGTGGTCAACCGCCCGAAACTGGGGTTCGGCCAGCCGGTCTTCGAATGGCTTTCCCCCGGCGGACCGCTTCGTGACCGCGCCGAAGCGATTCGCACGTTCGACTGGTTCGACGCGTCGACGAAACGGGATCTGCTTGACAAACCGAACTGGTTTCTCTGGACGATGCTCTGTTTCGACCTCTGGTACGACGCTTTCTTTCAATAAGGCTTTTCTCCGCCTCAAAAAAATCTGCAAAAACCCGCGAAACCATGCCGCATGGTCGGGGGTTATTATCTATGTCAGATAAAATCAGCAATTTTGGCCGGCATTTTGTGGTGGCGATAAAAACGCACCGCGCTACCAGCGCTGCTTGCGACACCAATGCGGGGAAGAGACGCAAAAACGATGTTTTTCGCCATTGGCGAAGCAAGCGATTCCTTGGATGCGTTTAAATTTTACCGCCGGCACAAGAAACAATGCCGTTCAAAAAAACATCGGCGCCGGTCACGGTTCCGGTGTCACCCCATTCCCATGAAGGAGGAAAAGACATGAAAAGGTTTATGGTATGCGCATTGGCGGCTTTCGTTACGGCGGGATTTGTCGGAACGGCTTTGGCCCAGGGCCCGCCTGAGGAAGGTGGGCGACCGGACGGTCCCCCGAATGCGCCGCGGTTTGAGCGGATTTTCGCCGCCATCGACACGGACGGTGACGGCATGATTTCACCGGAGGAATTTGAAGCCCATTTCGACAAGATGTTGTCCCGTCGCGGCGGTCCCGGGATGCCGGCCAACGATATGCCCGGACACGGCAGGATGATGGGACGCGGCCCCGCACAAATGGGACATGGCCCGATGGGGCACCGTCCGATGGGGCACCGTCCGATGGGGCACTGCCCGATGGAACGCGATTTTGCCCCACAGATGAAATATCGGCAAGGTCCGCCTTGTGAATGTGGAAATTGCCCGTTTGCACGTGACGGCGAACGCGGCCCGAAGTTTGATGGTCGTGGTCCGCAGCGCGGCGGCTTCGATGGTGAACGCGGCCCGAAGTTTGACGGTCGTGGCCCGCAGCGTGGCGGCTTCGACGGTGAACGCGGCCCGAAATTTGACGGCCGTGGCCCACAGCGTGGCGGCTTCGACGGTGAACGCGGCCCGAAATTTGACGGTCGCGGTCCGCAGCGTGGCGGCTTCGACGGCGAACGCGGCCCGAAATTTGACGGTCGTGGTCCGCATCGCGGCGGCTTCGACGGTGAACGCGGCCCGAAATTTGATCGGGGTCCCGAACGCGACATGCCCCCGGTTCCCGATATGCCCCCCGCCCCGGAAGAAGCTCCGGAAGAATAATCTCCAAACTTGTGCTTCGTGTCCGTTTTCCCGGTTCGATCAGGCAAGACCCGCTGTTTCACCCTCATAGAAATGGCTGTTCCGCCCCGAACCGGGAATTTTTGTTTCTTGGCGAAAAGCAAGCAATATGTTCTGTGTGTAAAAACACAGAGCCGGAAGCGTCAGCGCCCGGTCATTTGTAACCCGTCGCTTACGCTCCGGACTCAGTGTTAACGTCGGAACCGATACAATAGCGGTGTCGCCTTACGCGGCGTGCGTGGCGGACTCGTTCTCGGCGATGTCGGCGAAGTCGAGCGATTTGCTGCCCTGTCGGTAGGTCAGTTCGATTTCACCGAACAGCGTTTCCTGGTGGACGCGGGCGTATTCGTGCCGCACGAGTTCCAGCATGGCGAGAAAGATTCCGATGAGCGTCGTTTTGTGCTGCCCGGGACTGAAAAGACTGCGGAACGAAATGCGTTCCTCGCGTTTGAGGCGGTAATGAATCCGTTTCATGTGCGTCGCGATGGGCGTGTCGTCGTACACGATGTTCTGCTGAACCTGCGGGGCGTTTTCGCGCATGATGCGCCCGAAGGCGCTGACCAAATCCCAAAGCTCGACTTCATGAATCGGTTCCTCGGCGATGTTCTTCCGGCGAACCGGCAGGTCGTCGGCGATGCGGGGATAGTGTTGCTGCCATTTCCGCCCGCGTTCTTCGAGTTTCGCCGCGTTGTCGCTGTACACCTTGTAGGTGAGTAGTTGCCGCACGAGGTCCTTGCGGGGGTCTTCGATTTCCTCTTCCGCCTCCTCCGTGCCGGGCAGAACCTGGTACGATTTGATCTCGACGAGCGTACTGGCCAGGGCGATGAAATCGCCCACCGCGTTGATGTCGATCTGCTTGAGGATATCGATGTATTCGAGAAACTGGTCCGTCACCGTCGCGATGGGAATGTTGAGGATATCGAGCTCATGTTTCCGCACGAGGTACAACAACAGGTCGAGCGGCCCGTGATACATGGTCAGATCGATGCGAAAATCGGTCATCAGGCCACCTGTTCCCCGTCACGCGAATTGTTTGCCTCCTGATCATCCGCATTTTCGGTCACGGCGATGTTGTCCGCCGCAATGATTCGCGGGGGTTGCGACGGCGTATCGGCCAGCGGCTGCCGGGTCGTTTTGGCCGTTTCGCCGGACAGACGCTTGTGCAGGCTGAAAATCAGCTCGACTTCGCCCACCGGCATTTCAAGATGGGCCGCGATGTCCTTCGGCGACATGCCTTTTTCGATGAGATAATGCAACTGGTGACGTTTGGCCTTGCGGACGGCGATCTTGTCGAGCCCGGTTTCCGACGGCGAAAAGGGGGCGCCTTCGGCCAACAGCGTTTGGGCGCTTGGCGGCGGCGATTGCGGGATCATCGGCGGCGCGAGCAGCTCGTCCTGTGCGGACGATTCCGCGTTTTGCCCGGTCGCGCGGTGCGGCCGGCTACCCATTTTGCGGACCGTTTCGCCGGTCATGAGCGTATCAATCTGTGGCGGCGACTGCGTCAGCAGCTTGTTGGTGTAATTCTTTTTGCGACGTCCCGGTTTGCCCGATTCGCTTGCGCCGGCAGGCGTTCCGCCCGGCGTCCCGTACCCTTGCGAAGGGGGTTCGTTTGGGCGAACGGCGGTTTCCACATCGTTTCGATAATCGGCGATCGGGTACGACATGGGCATGTCCCACTCGGGCAGCGGCGGAGTCGACGTGCCGCCGGTGTGCAGTGGAATTGCGTTTGGAATCGATTCGGCATCGGCGATATGGTTGGACGCGGCAACGGGAAGCGTGTTGGAAGTGTCGTTTTGCGGCATGTCCCAGGCATCAAGCGACGCCATGGAATTGAAAGTCGGAATGTTCGACGAAAGCTGATCCAAATCGCGCATCGCCCGATCAAAGCCGAAATCGCTTTCCGCGAAGGGGTCTTCGACGACAATATTTTTCAAATGGGCCGGATTGGCCGGGTCATCGGACGCCGCGTGGGATTTTTTCACGTTTCGCGGGTCGAATGTCGTTTCCTCCTGTTTGAGAATCCGCATTCGGTCCGGAACGGAAGGACGTTGCGATAACATTGGCGATTGCACCAGCGTTTCGTGCGGCGCGTCATTGTGTGGAACAAGTCGGCGGAATTCCTGCAAAATCCGATCGGCATCGGCGATCATCAATTGCAGGGCCACGATTTTCGTGTCGATTTCTGCCTTGATCTGGCGGGAAAGCGTCAAAAGTTCGACGTCAAGCTGCTCGGCGCCGCGTTGCCGCGACGGATTTGCGCCAAAAACCGCGGTCGGGTCGTACAGACCGTTTTCGGCGGCGTTGTTTTGGCCTTGCGTAAAATAAAATGGGGCCGCACCGTTGGTAAGACCGCCCGGATTCGCACAGGTTTTCGAATATTCCGATGCTTGGCGGCGTGTTCGATCCAGCGATTTGGACTTGGACACCGACCGTTTCAAATGCCGAAAAACGCGCAGCAGAAAAATCCCGAAAATCAACGCAATTCCGGAAATGAACATGCTTTGCGAATTGAACAGCGCACTCGGAAACACGAGCCGGCCTCCCTGCCTTTTCTTGATAACGGACACGACCGGCGCAGTATACCAAAAAACAGGCATCGGACTCAAGACGAATCCGCTCGGAATAGGAAGAAGGTTGGATGGGAAAGAGGGGAGAAAGAAAGGAAATGTGGAGAAATTGGGCAGAGGTGAGACATGCTAAATTTAGCCGTCGATCAAAGATCGACGTGTGTTTCCAATCAATCATTTTCAAACGAAATTTTCCGCCACGCCGAAGGCGCTGATGCCGCCGCTGAGAATTTCGCGGCAATAGGGCGCAATGACCTCGATCGGCGTTTCTTTCGGATCGCGGACGAGAACGACGCCGTCCGGCTGAAAGAGTTCGAGCTCGCCCCAGGTGATTTCCTCGAAATCGCCTTCGAAACACCCGCAATCGAGCAGGATCAGGTCGAAATGTTCCTGCAGCGTCGTGACCAGGCGATTCGTTTCCTGCTGCAAACGTTCGGGTTCGTAGCGGGACCAGTTGGCCAGCGCGTTTTCGGCCAGCGGAAAAACCGTGAGCAGCGGCATGTCTTTCGGCGTTAGGGCGAGCGTTTCCCAATCGGTCGTGCCGTGCAGGATGTCGACCCAGCTATCGCCGCTTTCCTGTTTTCCGGTCACGAGGGCGTTCAATCGCGGGAACTCGAAATTCGCGTCGATGACCGCCGTTTTCAGTCCGTGCCGCGTCATCCCCTTGGCCGCGAGCAACGTCATGGTTGAACAACCAACCCCGCGTTTCATCCCGCAAAAAGCGATCAGGCGGCTGCCGTCGTACACCTTGTCCTTGACGTATTCGGCCAATCCGTCGCACTGGTCGCCCGCGAATTCCTCCAGCCGCACAAGAACCTCGGGCAGTTCCGGGACAACGGGAACGGGCTGCGGACACGACGATTCCCTGATCGCAACGACGTCTGCCACGGCGTCACGTTTGAACGTCGTACGAACCGTTTCGACGTTTGTGCCGGCATGCGTCGATGTGTTGACTTCGTTTTTTGCGGCACTTTCAGTGACTTGGGCTTTCGCGACGACCGCCTTTTCCTCGACGGTCGGCTCGATCGATTCAACCGGCTTGAGCGTTTCGACAGGTTCGGTTGTTTCGACGGCCTTGACCACCTCGGGTTCTGGCGTCGGCGTTTCGACGATCGTTGTCACCGTTTCGATAACGACGGTTTGATCGACGGTCGTTTCGGCGACATGATTTTCGCCGACGATTTTTTCTTCCGCAATGACTTCTTGAGCCATCGCAATGATCGCTTCGTCGGCGACAGGTGAGGCGGTGACGGTTTCGACACGGTGTATCACGTGTTCCGTGACGACCTTTTCGGTTTCCGTTTCGATTTGCCGATGTTCTTCAACGGTCACGCCATCTTCGGCGTTTCCCATGCCTTCGGAAATTTCGTCGAGCACGGCCTGCCCCATCGAATCGGATACGCGGTCCAGCGTCTCGCATGTCTTGGCGATTTCCCGCTTCATCTGAACCTGGTCCAGCAGGTACTCGAATTCCGACCGGGTTTCGTGAGCCGCCGACTTGCATTTCTCACGCCCGACGAGGTATTCCGGCTCGCGCATGACGGAAAACGTTTCGACAAAATCGTTGACGTCGACGATGACTTTTTCCGGCTCCGATTTTTTTGAGGATTTTTTTTCCGCCGGCGGAGCGGGGGCGAAACCTGTGTCCGACAACATCGCGTCAATGTTCCTGCCCTGCGGGTTTGATACTTTGGCAATGCGTGTCGCTTTGCGTTTGGGCGGCAAAAAATCGATTTTACTGACCATGCCCGCCTTCTCAAAGAGCAGGTTTTCCGCCTGTTGCAGTTCGCCGAGAAAATTACTGGTGTCGTTGCGGTAAAATGCGTTCGCGTCGCGCAGCAGACGCTGCCCGGTGCCGTGCTTGTCCGCGCCTTCATCTTCTTCATTGCGATGGTCCGCGTCCCGTCCTTCGTCCAAGTCCGCGACGATTTTCCATTGCGATGACAGCGAGGCGAAATCGCGTTTTTTTCCCGATCGTTTTGTCGCTGAAATCATCTCTTGCTCTCCTCCGTCGCCATTTACGGTCGACCCGGCGGTTTGGGAACGCCCCGGTAAACCGCGTGAGTCGCCCCGGCATACCTTCAGCCTGCCGGAAAGCCTGCCATTCCGTTCGACGACCGTATCCGCACCGCCGTCCTGCGGGGGAAACGCGTTCAAAAGCCGTTTGTTCTTTTCGTTAATGTTCATGTGATAAACAGCCGCATGGTCAGGCGTGAAGACAAATCATATCGTCCGGCGAGCATGAAATATGGCCGGTTTCGGTTATCGGTAAATGTCCTGGGGTTGCGAATTCGCCGTATTGTACGGGGAGGGTTGCCGCGGATTGCCGGGATACTGGTTGATCGTCCCGGACAGGTTGGCGCCCGTCACGGACGGATCGCGATACGATTGTCCCGACGCCAAAACCGGCACGTTCGACATCCCGTACTGCGGCGCGGGCTGAGCGTTGCCTTGTCCCGCGAAGGACGGTCCGTTTCCCGGATACGGCTGCTGTTGATTCTGCGGGGCGAAATTGTTCTGCATTCCCGTGTTTTGCGGCATGTTCGGGGCATTTTGCGGAGGCCATTGCCCCCCCTGTGAATACGACGGCATGTTGTTCGTATTGATGGCCACGGCGTTGTCATGACTGGCCGGGGACTGTTGATAATAAACCTGCTGCGGCGCGGCGCCGAATCCTTCGGCGATTTGCCGGGACGTCGGATTCTGCTGATAGACGGCGTTTCCCGTCGCGTTCGCGGAATTTGCCGAAGCGTATTCGGCGGCCATGCCCGCAAAGCCCTGCGGTTGCGACGCAGGTTGCGCTTGTCCGTTCTGCGAATAAGCGTTGGCCGGATAGGTGTTTTGCGGTACGGGTTGCGACATGTTCCCCGCAGCGCCGGCATAAGTCGGGGCATTGCCGTTTTGCCATTGTGGGTTTCCGCCGGTATTCGGATCATACGGCGGCCAAGCGGGATTCGTCGTTCCCGAGGCCTGTTCGTTGGAGTTGCCAGAAAAGCCTTGTTGCGATGGATTCGGCGAACCGGCGGCCATGGCCTGCTGATTCGGCTGACGATCCCAAGGGGCAAGTTCGCGGGACGACGCATCGGGCATGACGGTGGCAATGCCGGACATTCCCGCCGGAAATTGCGAACCGCTTGATGTCGCCGAATCCGCCGGAACTACGCTTTGTGCTCCGAAATAATCGTTGTGAGGCGCGGGCGGGGCATCGGATCCGCTGAAAAAGCCGGGCTGCCGGTCGGGCGATTGAAATGTCGGAGTTTTTTCGCCAGATTGCCCAAAATGCAATTCGGCTGTTCGTTCGTGGGGTTGAAATGATGGCGAGGGCGGATTTATGGCTTCAATTGTTGCGACCGGGGGATTTTGCGCCAAGTCGTGTCGTACATCGGATTTCCGGAAAATTCCCAAAGCGATGACGAAAATCACGACGACACCCGCCGCAATCGCGCACCATTTCTGGAAAGACAACTTTTTCAGATATTTCAAGTTGATTTTCAAACGACCGTATTTCGGGCGATAGAACGAAATGTTCTGCGGAGCGGCATCACGTCCGTACCCGGTCAGGTCGGGCATCCGCGTGATGATGTGCGGCGTAACATCTTCCGAATGCTCATGTTCCGTGTCGTCATTCGACGAAAGCCTCCTGGAAAAACCATGATTTCCGGAGGCAAAACCGTTGTCCGAAATCTGATCGATTTCCGGACCGACACTTGTCGTCGATGCATCCCGGTTGCGGCCCAAGATATTCCTGTGATTCCATTCCATTGTGCCCTGACTCCTGCCATTTCAAACGAAACAACCTGACGATTGTTTCAAGGGGGGATTTTTGTCTCAGTATTAATTTGTTTTTCCTAAAGAAACCTTCAACATCCTTTATCGACCGCTTTTCGTGATGAGATTAACAAAAAAATAGGTTATTATAACTGGGTAAAGTTTTCCACGCTTTGTGAAATTCGTAATTCGTTTCATAAAACCAAAAAAAAGTGAACACGGGCTTGCAATTTCAGGCAATCGGAGTCAATATAGTAAGAAGATGATTATTTTCCCGTCACACGGCCCCTAACCTGTAGTTCTTCGTTGCCGAATGGTACATTTTATGTTTCGATATTTACATAGCCTGACTGTCGCTATTACTACTTTTTCGATGATGTTTCTGGCGCAGTCCGGGGCGTTCGCGCAGCAAAGTTCCGGGGCGGAAGGTCAGGAGTTGCAAACCCCCTGGATGATGGGGAACATCATTCTCGTACTCTTTGCGATCGGATTGTTTGCACTGGCCGTGAGGTCGGCCCGGCGTGACTATTCGGCCATTCCCGACGAATTCGGAAATCGCCCCAACGCAAAAAATCAGAAAAAGAAAAAAGGTAAGCTGAAACTTGATTTTAGCAAAGGTCCCATTCAACATCCGGACATCAGCAACGCGTTGGTAATGACCATTCTGGCCTGGTTTGTTTGCGGGTTGCTCGTCTTTTTTTCCTTGCCCGCTTCGATTCGGGTTCGCGATGAAATTCGCGGCGATCCGCGGTTCACCGGCGCAGGCACGGCACAAGTTCTGGTTGTTTTGAACTATATCATTATTGGCAGTATGTTATTGGGCTTCTGTCTGGGTATATTCATGTTCATTATCGGTGCCATGGGTGGGGCTACGACGGGAGAGTAGATCACTGTCGCCAAACCGCCGTTCAGAACGTCTTGCAAACGTCATTCGACAAGGCTTTCGGATCACACGGTCGAAAACGGTCAGACTGTCGGCGAGGCGGCGTCGTGGCCGTGATCGGTGCAGCGGTGATCGTGTCGGATGAGCCGCATTTCGGAGCCGTACAATTCGCTGATGACGGCCCCGGTCATTTCCGACGTCGGATGCACGACGACTTCGCGGTTGACGCAGACGACGCTCTTGACGATCCGCGAGACGACGCCAAGATCGTGTGAGACGATGAGAATGGTCAGGCGGCGGTTGAGTTCCTGCAGGATGTCGTACAAAATCTTCTCGGCGGACGGATCGATGTTGTTCGTCGGTTCGTCAAGCATGAGGATTTCCGGCTCGCCGCAGATCGAGCGCGCGATGAGCACGCGTTGCCGTTGTCCGCCGGACAGCGAACGAAACGGCACGTCGGCCTTGTCCGCAAGCCGCATCGTTTCGAGCGCGTCACGGGCGGCCAGTCGGTCGGCCTTCGAATGCCACCAGCGCCCGCCGCGTTTCATGCGGCCCATCAACACGACGTCGAGCACCGAAATCGGGAACTGCATGTCGACTTGCAGATATTGCGGCGTATAGCCGACATCGGTGCGGCTTTGATCCGGCGAACGGCCCAACAGCGAAACCGTCCCGCGGTTCGGCCGCAGCAGCCCGAGCATGAGCTTGAGCATCGTCGTCTTGCCGCCGCCGTTCGGCCCGACGATCGCGACGAAATCGCCCGCCGGGATCGAAAGGTTCACGTTTTCGAGAACCCGATTCCGGTCGTAGGCAAAATCCACTCCGCGAAATTCAATCACCGGGGACACGGTTTCCCTTTCTAATGGCTGTTAAGGCTTTTGCCAATAAGTTTTCCTCAAGAACAGCAGCCGGGAACGCAGTGAGTGCAACGAACGGAGTGACCGGGGAATACGTTTGCCATTTTGTATAAAATTTCAATTCCTGCGATGTTCCTCGTATGAGCAGGGGAATTGAACATTTCCCCGGTTGGATAACCCTCACTCCGGTCACTCCGCTGCGCTGCGTTCCCGGCTGCTGTTCTTGTTCATTATTTTTTGGCGAATGCGTAAGCGAGTGACCAATCAGAGCCGCAACAGTCATGGAGCGGTCACATCGTAACAGTCCCAACGGCGGTCTCGGCGAGACCGCCCTACCTTTTCACTTTACACTTTTCACTATTAGTTTTTAGTTATTACTTTTCTCCAGCACACGGCAGGCTTCCTTCGCCGCGGCGAGCTGGTTTTTCAGGTCGGCGAGCGATTCACGTTCCTTTTCGAGCACGTCCTTGGGGGCCTTGCCGACGAAAGCCTCGTTGGCCAGCTTGGCTTCCTTGCCCTTGATGAAACCTTCGAGCTTTTGAATGTCTTTCGTCTTTTTCACGAGTTCCGCGGCGACGTCGATCAGCCCGGCGAGGTCGACGATGATCTCGGCCCCGGAAATCGCGACGTTCGACGACAGCGCCGGCGCGGCCACGTTCGGCCCCCAACCCTGTGAGGCGGCCCCGGCCATCGCGCGAAAATACGGAGCCATCGGTTCCAGCAGGTCCGCGAGCTCGGCGTCGCACCTGACGACGAAACGCATTTCGGTTTTCGGCGGCACGTTCTGCCGCGAACGCACCTCGCGAAGGGCGCGCAGCACGTCCTGGAACCGCCCGAATCGCATTTCGATGTTCGGATTGATCGCCGCCGCGTCGATTTCCGGCCACGGGGCCACGGTCACGCTTTCCGACGCGTCGACCAAGACGCCCAGCCCACGGCGCGGCGCGATTTCGTTCAGCCGCTGCCAAATTTCCTCCGTCACGAAAGGCACGATCGGGTGCAACAGCCGCACCAGCGTGTCGAGCACATGCACGAGCACCCGCTCGGCCACGGGCCGGAGTTTCTCGTCGCTCAGGCGGTATTTCACCATCTCGACGTAAAAGCTGCAAAATTCGTCCCACGCGAAATCGTAAAGCGTCCGCGCAATCTCCGCGAAACGATAGCCCGCGATTCCCTCGGTCACCTGCTGCGTCACCGTCGCCAGCCGGCTCAAAATCCACTTGTCTTCCAGCAGCAAATCGTCTTCTTCAACTCTCTGCGCCTTGCACTCTGCGCTCTGCGCTTCCATGCTCATCATCACAAACCGCGCCGCGTTCCAGAGTTTGTTGCAGAAATTGCGGGCGACCTCGAAACGTTCGCCGACGACCGGCGCGGCGGGCAGTTTTTTGTCCTCTTCCTTTTCGGCCCATTGCGTGGCGAATTCCTTTTTGCATTTCGGGCATTCGATGCGCGGCAGCACGCGGTTTTTCTTCGTCTGCTCGACCGGCGCCCCGCAGTGCGGGCATTCGAAATCCAGCGGCAGCCGCACGTCCTGGCTTTCCGTCGTCAAATGCGTCAGGGCGAAACGCAGCGAGTCGGCCCCGAATTTGTCGATGACCGTGATCGGGTCGATGCCGTTGCCTTTCGATTTCGACATCGTTTCACCGTACTTGTCGAGAATTTTCGGGTGAATGTACACGTTCGGGAACGGAATTTCGCCGACGTTGAACAG
>JAVBQX010000011.1:0-4310 GCA_031548645.1 Thermoguttaceae bacterium | reverse complement strand
ATCGTGAGCGTCGGGATCATGTACTTCGCCGATCCGACCCGCACGAGCATCGCGTCGATGATCGCCAGCGTCAACGGAATCCGCAAAATGAAGGTCGAACCCTTGCCCTCGACGCTTTGGATGTCGATGCGACCGTTGAGTTTTTCGATGTTCTTCCGCACCACGTCCATCCCGACGCCGCGGCCGGAAACGTCGGTGATCTTTTCCGCCGTCGAAAAACCGGCTTCAAAAACCAGTCGGTAAACTTTTTCATCGGGCCAGTCTTTCGCTTCCGCGCCGACGATTCCCTTTTCCATCGCCTTGGCCAAAATCCGATCGCGGCTGAGTCCGTTGCCATCGTCGCTGACGAGAATCCAGACCTCGCCGCCTTCGTGACGGCCTTCGAGCGTGACGGTGCCCATTTCCGGTTTGCCCTGGCCTATTCGCTTTTCCGGCCCTTCGACACCGTGATCGCAACTGTTGCGCACGATATGCACGAGCGGGTCGGCGATCTGTTCGATGACCGTCTTGTCGACTTCGGTGTCTTCCCCGACGATGTTCAGCTTGATCTTCTTGCCCGACTTGGTCGCCAGGTCGTGCACAAGTCGCACCATTTTGCGGAACGTTGCCGAGAGCGGAACCATTCGCACCGACATGGCCACGTCCTTCAGGTCGTCGCAGATGCGTCGCAACTGGTGTTTGGCCCGGTTGTAATATTCGTTTTCGACGTGGGCCACCGCCGGGCATCGCGTCACCATCGATTCGGCGATGACCAGTTCACCGACCAGATCGATGAGGCTGTCCAGTTTGTGTAAATCGACACGGATGTCCTGTTTCGCTTGCGTTTTCGTCGTTGATGCCGCAGCCGTTGCCGCCGGCAACGTCGCTTTTGACGCCGCGCCGTTACCCGGGGCCGCCACGGGCTGCGGTTTCGGCGTCGCGCCGGCGGTCTCTGATTCGCTTGTCGCGGTTTCGGGTTTCGCCGGACTCGTTGTCGTGGCCGCTTCCTCCGTTTGCGAAGAAGTCGGCGTCGATGTGTTATGATCCTGTGTCGAGGTTTCCTCGCCCTCGTCGTCGATCATCATGATGTCGTTAAGCGTTTTGACGTGTGCCTCGCACTTGGCAAGACGCCCGCTGCCGCCGGAATCGACGGACGCCACGCCTTCCCGCAAAACGTCGAGCAGGCCCAGCAGGCGGCTGACGTTCTCATTTTCCGGGGGCACGACTCCCAACCGGAGCATGTCGAGAAAGGTTTCCATCGCGTGGCTCAGGCGTTCCAGGTCGACGAACCCCATGAAGCCGCAATTGCCCTTGAAACTGTGAATATTGCGGAACGCTTCCTTGAAGTGTTCGTCCGCGTTCGCCCGGTCTTCGAGCGCCCGCAGGAGCGATTGCTCGACGCCGTCGATTTGTTCGGTGCCTTCCTGCACGAAACCGATCCGCATTTCCGGTGAAAGCTGGACGCCGCCGCTTTCCGGTACTTCCGGGGTGGTTTCGGGGGATTCCATGGCTTCAACATGAGTCTCATCCGTTGGCGCCGCTGTTTCCGTATTGATGGCGGCCGTTTCCGAATGCTTTGGTTTTGGTGGCGCTTTCGCGGTTTTCGTGCCTTCCGAATGTTCCTTGAGCTTGGCGATGATCACTTCCGCCTGCTCTTCGAAGCCGGTGTCTTCGCCCGTTTCAGAGATTTTTTCCAACATTTCGCGGAACAAATCAAGCGCTTTGCACAGGGTTTCCGTGATTTCCACCGTCAGGTTCAGCTTGCCGTTACGGATTTTGTCCAAAAGGGTTTCCGCTTCGTGCGTGACCCCGGCGATCGTGTTCAGGGCGAGAAATCCGGCGCTTCCCTTCATGGAGTGAAACAGCCGAAACACAGAATTGATCAACTCGGCGTCAACGGCGCCCAGTTCGTCACTACCGTGATAGATTTCGATCAACGTCGGCTCAACCTCGTCAATATACTCGCGAGCTTCCTGAACAAATTCGACGATCAATGACATGTCATTCATTGAAATAACCTCCGGTGGCTGAACGAAAAAAACTTTGTGGGCGATACTTTAGGCGAAAAAATTCATGAATTGCCAAATATTAAATCCGGTAATTTATGCAAATAGTTCCAAACAACATAAGGATAGGTTACTATTTTTAGAAATTATCCGAATTTCGGATTTTTTTCCTACTCTGTTATGCAATCGAAAGTCATATTTGAATAATTAATTATCAATCATTTGGCGCTGCCATAATTGAATATTGTCGCGATTGCCATGATTATATTGTCATGGTTATAGCGTCTATATAGAAAAAAAGTGAAGCATCGACAGTCGTGCCCATTGAAAGAGGGTAAAATCCAGTCTCCCCCGCTTGCTGATTTTGATTCAAAAGTTAAGATAAACCTGTCATGAGTGGAGAGTCACTTTGAGGTTATCTCATAAGATAATTGCAGAAATCTGTGGCGTTTATTGTTATCGCCCAACTTTCCACCTTAGTTTTGCACACTATTCGGGCGTATAGCTCAGTTGGTTAGAGCGCGTCGCTGATAACGACGAGGTCCTTGGTTCGACTCCAAGTACGCCCATTACGTAAGGCGTTAATTATTAACGACTTGCAAAATTTCTTGTTGCGCTTGGTATGGCGTTTCGCAGAGAAGGCAATGTATACGGCATACACGGAAATGTATACGCTGCATTTTCCGGGGAACGTTTGTGAAAAATTCCGAGTCTATGCCGGCTCAGGCCGTTCGTCTACGGACCTTGGTCGTGGCTGGCGGTCGGGTTTTGAATTCCTCGATGATCGACGTTCGATGGTTTTCCAAATCGCCGCATGATCCGTTTGTCAGGATCGCCGTATCGCATTTTATGAAAAAGAGTGCATTCTTCTTCCGTAAAATTCGAACGCATCATTTCTTTGACTCTTTGTCAAATCAAAACAAAAGGAGAAATCATCCACTCATTCGGGAAAAAATGATATGTCAATTTATTGGCGTTGATGAGTATGGCAATGACATAATAATACCGGCATTTTAAAAGGTCCGGTGACGTTGATGCAAATCAAATGAATAATTGTGGAGCGTCCAACGGAAGCTCACGCGTCTTATCGAATGTTGCGGCGTTGCAGGTATTCGACGAGTGCCTTGTCGAACTGCATGCCGGTATCGAGCGGTACGTAATCGATCGCGGCCGTCGTGCATTCGCGGCGGAGACGTTGGCGAAAATTCCGCAATTCGTCGAGGTAATCGCCGCGGAAGGCTTCGGCGTTGCCTTGCACGCGGTCGCCCGATTCCGGCTCGAAAAGCTCGACGTTTCCCGCGAAGGGAAATCGCACTTCGGCCTCGTCGAGAATGTGAAAGAGGATGACGTCGTGCCCTGCGTGGCGGAGACGGTGCATGGCCCGCATGATCTCGTCCGGTTCGCCGAGCAGGTCGCTGAACACCATGACCAGACTCGCGTGGCGGAGCATGGCGGCAAGTTGGTGCAATGAGGCGCTGACGTCGGTTTCGCCCGTCGGGGTCAAATTGGCGAGCAGCGAAAGAATGTTCCCCAGTTGCGAGCGTTTCGATTTCGGGGCGAGACTGGCCTTGATTTTTTTGTCGAAGGTGATCAGCCCGACCGGGTCCTGTTGCTGCACCATGAGATAAGCGAGCGCCGCGGCCAGCGAAACGGCGTAATCGAATTTCGTCAGTTCCTGCCGCCAGGTGTAGCCCATGGAGCGGCTTGAATCGACGACGAGATAACCCGTGAGATTGGTTTCGGCCTCGTATTTGCGGACGTAATACTTGTCCGTTCGGGCGTACACGAGCCAGTCGATGTCGGCGGGGTCGTCGCCGGGCGTGTATTTCCGGTGTTCGCTGAATTCGACCGAAAATCCGTGCAAAGGACTGGCGTGCAATCCGTGCATGAACCCCTTGATGATGAACTGCGCCCGCAGGTCAAGCCGCTTGATCGTCCGTATGACTTCCGGTTTGAGATAGCGTTCGACGGTCATGCGGTTTTTCCTTTGTACAAATGGATCTGCATCTTTCCATCACGCATCGAGATGTGACATTTTGCGAGGATCAACGACCCTTTTTCACTGCCTGTGTTTTTTGAAAAACACATAAGACCGCGGCATTGCTCTCAAAATAAAAACGGATATTTCAAGTCAATATTGTATCACGTCTTCTTAATTATTACAATGACAGCTTATTGGTTTATGGTTGCAGTAAAATATTGTGGGCAGTTTATTCCGCTTGTTTCCAGTACGCATTCCACTGTTTTCCATATAGCACGGCGCAGAGGGGTGCCATTCGGTTGACGCGTTGGACTTTCCAACGGGCACCGGTCTGTTTCACCCTC
>JAVBQX010000064.1:0-6480 GCA_031548645.1 Thermoguttaceae bacterium | reverse complement strand
TCCCTGGGTCAGCCTGCTCTTCGACGTCGGCGGGGTCGTCTGGGAAGCCTACGAAGCGGCCGACACCCGCTGCTGGGGGCTGCTGCCCGACCGCATCCAGATCGCCCGCGTCGAACTCCCCGCCGGTGACCACACGCTCGACTTGCAGGCCGTTTCCACCGCCGGAAAGCCGCTCACCGCCGCGAAATAGCCCGTCAAAATCCGCGTCGAGAACGGCCGCAACACCTACGTCCTGGGCAACTTCCCCCGCAATGAACTCGTCGGACGGATTTCCGCCAGCGGCACGGTGTCGCCATGACCGCCGTTCGGGATCAAAAGAATATCATGGAAACCAGCATCCAAAGGACCAATCCCCAAAAGGCATATTCACAGGCTTTGCCGAGCAGGCCAATCGCGGTAAATAACGACGAGGTCATCAGCCGGTCGTCTTCCGGCGAATACCAAAAAAATCTCCGTGCCGCAAGGGACTGTAAAACAAAGGAGCAATGCGGCTTGGCCGGATCATAAAACACGTCGACTTCCGCGGGTTCCTTTTTACTCCGCCGCCGGACGAACATCGCGACGCACTGCTCCCCGGATTCCGTGACGAAGAGAAACATCTTGTTTTTCAAGCCGAAAATACGCCAGTAAATCGGAGCGGTCTCCTCGTGTGAAAAAACGCCTTCCGCATAGACGCCGGTTCGGAGCAGTTCCATTTTCCAGCGACTGATGCGACGCCCGATGAAACGGGTGAACAGCCCGCTCAGCACGAAAGCCGCCCCCAGCCCCCACAGCATCAAAAGGGGCAGCGTGTACGGATGGCGTTCCCAAAATTCGAGGTCGGCGAGAACGGTCATTCGCCATTCGTCGCGATATTTGAGGATCGGGTATTGCCGGCCTTTGACGAAAAAATCTTTTTTCCGGACGGTTTCCGCCGATCCTTTGTGTTCGAGTCCCTGCGGATCGTCGTAAACGTAGGAGATTTTGGCGGCAGAACCGCCGTCGATTTGCTGAACGGGTTCGATCGCCGTGATCGTGGCCACACCCGCGTCGCTCCAATACCACGGGAGCATCATGGTGATCAATGCCCATCCTATCATTCCGAATCCAAGCGGCGCCAGAAGAAGAAAAACACCGATCGCCAGGGGAGCGGTCCCCGAAGGGGAAATCGGATCAAGGACACACTGCATCCCGAGCGGGATTTTGCGGCCGTGTGACAGACGGCCTTCGTCCGTCGCGGTGAGTTTGGCTGTGTCCGGCGGCCACCCTTCCATTTCATCGACGCCCATATCACGACCTCACGATTGAAAACCTTGGTTGCAATATACCGGATCACCAACGGTAAGTATTATTGTAGAAAAAGTTCTCCCACTTTTCAATTGCTCCACCGCGACCGTTCCATGACTGTCGCGGTTCCGATTTTCGTCCCTCGCTTACGCTTCGGGCTCCGGTTTGTGCCGAACAAGATCGGCGGCTAAGAATTCTGCATTCTTCACTCTGCATTCTGCATTTCCCACGCGGCGATTTGTTCGCGGTTGATTTTGGCGTTGTGCCGCACGTCGACGGGGAAGGCCTTCAAAAAGCGGATCGTTTCAATGCGTTCGGTCAGCGGGTTCGCGCGGCCGAGCGCGAGCAGTTCCTGCGTCATTTGCAATTTCGCCGCGGCGGTTTCGGGGAACCGGCCCGGCTTCGGTTCGACGTACATGACGGGCGTCTGTTCGCCGGGCGTTCCGGCGCCGACCAGCGCCGAGCGGTACACGTCCGGGTGCATGTTGAACACCGCCTCGCAGGGGATCGTATACATCGGCCCCGCGGCGGTTTCGACGCGATGGGCCTTGCGGCCGCAAAACCAGAAGCGTCCTTGCCCGTCGAGCCGCCCGACGTCGCCGATGCGGTGCCAGACGCGACCGTCCGCGTCGGTCATTTTCGACAAGGCGTTCGCTTCGATTCGCGTGACGTAGCACCGCGTCACCTGCGGCCCGGTCACGGCCAATTCGCCGATTTCGCCGACGGGCATTTCTTCGGCGTCTTCGAGCCGCGCGATCGGTTCGTCGGTGATTTTGATGACGCGCCAGTCGATTTGTGAAAACCGCGTCCCCACGCAGATGCCCTGTCCGAGATTCGTCCGCGCCGCCGTTTCGCCGAGCACTTCGTTCGCTTCGATCACCGCGACGGGCAGCGATTCGGTCGCGCCGTAGGGTGTATAAATTTTCGTGTCTTCGGGCAGGCAGCGTTTGAGCTTCGCCAGCAGGTGCACGGAAATCGGCGCCCCGGCCAACACGACCCGCTTGAGCGTTTCGAGGACGATGCCGCGTTCGATGCAATGGTCGGCCACGCGGTGCCAGAGTGCCGGCGAACCGAACGACTGCGACGCGTTCCAATCGGCGGCGGCTTCGAGAATATTTTCCGGACGAACTTCCGCCGGTCGCGTCGGGTCCATTTCAGGAATGACCATCGTGACGCCCATCGCGGCGTCGAACAGCCCGAAAAACGGGAAGCCGGCCACGTCAGCGATGCCCGACCGGATGTCGAACCGGCCCGCGATTTCGGCCACCTGCGTATCGACGATGCGGTGCGTGTACAGCACGCCTTTCGGCACGCCGGTGCTGCCGCTGGTAAAAATGATCGCCGTCGGATCGTCGGGCTCGACCGCGGTCAACACCGTGCCGCGATGCGGAGCGTTTTTGATTTTTTCGAGCGAAAGTCCGCCCCAGAACCAGCGACGGCCGACGGTCAGGTTGTGCCGCGCTTTCGGGAAACGTCCCCGCAACAGGCAACGAATCGCATGCACCGGCGGGACGGCCGCGAAACCGTCCGGTTCGGCCTCGGCGAGGCAGTCGAGCATACGCCGCATTCCCATGCCGGGATCGACCATGACGATGGCGGCCCCCGATTTGAAAATGCCGTACACCAGCGCAATGAAATCGATCCCGTGCCGCGTCATGAGCGCCAACCGCATTCCCGGGCGCACGCCCCGGTCGATCAGCGATTGCGCGATGTTGTCCGTGTAGCGGTCGAACTGGCGAAACGTGATCGTCTCGTAACGTCGCCGGCCGTCGGGCCCATATTCCCGCGGCACGGCAATTGCGACGTTCTCCGGAAACCGCCCCGCCATTTCGACCAGCCGCCTCGCCACGTTGTTATCTTGTGATGACATTTTTTTCAGTGTGGAGTGTGGAGTTGAATGCCTTAGCCGCCGAGCTTGCTCGGCGCACTGCGTCAGACTGTGTGGAGATTTCGGAGGTCAAAGATGGAAGGGTAAAGGACGAAGCGGCAGGGGGGAAAGTTGGATTCCGAAAACTCCACACTCCAAACTCCACATTCCACACTATCCGGCGTTGTACGCTTCGGTCATGGCGGCGATGAGGGCGGTTTTAAGTTCCTCGAAGGGCATGTCCTGGAACGCGCCCGAGGCTTGCCGGTGTCCGCCGCCGCCGAATCGGGCCGCGACCCGGCTGCAATCGACGCCGCAACGGCTGCGGAAGCTGATTTTGAAACCGCCGCTTTGTTGTTCGACGACGATGAGCGCCATGTCCGTGCCGCCGATCGTTAGCGTCTTGTTGATGATGTCTTCGCTGTCGCTGGGAATCGCGCCGGATCGGGCGAAGTCGTCCAAAAGAATGCTCGTGAACGCGAGCCGACCGTCCAGGTGCATTTCGACCTTGGCCAGCGTCCGGCCGATGAGCCGGATTTTGCCGACCGAAGCCTGTTCGTAAAGTCGGTTGTAAATGACGTGCGGCACCGCGCCGGCGCGCACGAGTTCGGCGGTCACGGCGTAGGTTTCGGCGGTGACGGACGAAAAGCGGAACCAGCCCGTGTCGGTCGCAATGGCCGTGTACAAGGCCGTCGCCGTTTCCGCGGTCAGGTCGACGCCGAGATGCCGCGCCGCTTCGAAGACGAGCCGTCCGGTCGCTTCGGCCCGCGTGTCGCTGAAGACAACGGCCCCGATGTCGTCGCCGATCGCGTGGTGGTCGATGGCCACGATCACGCCGCCGCGCGATTTATGCGATTGCAGGATCGGCTTCATGGCCCCGAGCTGGGCCCACGAAATCGTGTCGAGCACCATGACGACCTCGACGGATTCGAGCCACTCGCGGTCGTCGAACGCGTCGAGATATTCGATGCGGTCGGCGCCGTCGAGAAACATGAGATCGGGCGGCACGCGGTCGACGTTCAGGATGCGCACCTCCTTGCCGATCCGCCGCAGCACGTCGGCCATGGCCAGCTCGCAGCCGATGCAATCGCCGTCGGGCCGCACATGCGCAGTCAGCAAAAAACTCCGCGAACCTTCAATGATTGCCGCCAATCCCGACCAATCAACCGGGCCCGCTGATGTGTTGGTGATGTTGTTCATGATTTATGGTGTGGTTGGTGGTGATGGTGCGCATTGTGCATCAACACAGAGCCGGAAGCGTCAGCGCCCGGTGATTTGTGTCCCGTCGCTCACGCTCCGGGCTCCGTGTTGATGTTGATCCTGACATACCATTGCCCCTTTCGGGGCGAAAGCCAGTCCAAAGAGTTGTTTCTTGCGGTTCACTTTCCCGTCAATCCGGCACCCAGAGTTTGCGTTCGCCGCCGGGGGCTTGCGGGGGTTCGGGCGATTGGCCGAAAGGGGCGTCGGCTTGCGGCGTCTGGGACATGCCGGGCATCGAATCGGACATCATGGGGCCGGCGCTCGCGGAGCCGGTCGGCGTCATGCGGGAACGCGGCTGCTGCCGGGCGTAGGCGGTCGGCGTGCCGTCGGGGTTGAGCAGGCCCATCTGCACGAACAGCGATTGCATCGCGGCCATGACCCGCTGGTCGTTCTTGTGGTGCGTCATGATGTGGTTGATCAGGCGCATCGCCTGCGGCTGGTTCTGTTCCTTGATGCGGACCATGAGTTCGGCCACGTCCCATTCGCCGACGGGAATCGCGAGTTCGTTGGCCTCGTTGCGGGCGCGGTCGATCCAGAGAACCGCCGTTTCAAAATCGTTGAGGTCCTCCGCGTTGTCGATCAAAACGCGGAAGGCCAAAGCCCGGATTTGCGGCTCGATTTCGGTCAGCGGCCGTTCAAGCACCGCGTTCGCGAAGTGCAGCGAACCGCGATCCTCCGAAATCAGGTCGAGCATGGCCAGTTCGCCGGCAAGGCTTTCACTGGGAATCGGCGAGGTGTCGACGCGGAACCAGCGGGTCACTGGCATTTGCGAAAGCGTCATTTCGGGGTTGTTCGCCGGAAGCGTGATTTCGGCCAGTTCGGCGAATCCGAGCCGTTTGCGCATCGCGTTGGTCGCTTCCAGTGCAAAGCGCGCGGGGAACAGGAACTCGACCATTTCGATCATGCCGAGCAGCCGGGGGCGATATTTCGCATCGGACGCGGCTTCCGTCGGCGTTTTGCCGTCGAGTTCGCCGAACGAACGGCCGAACCACCATTCCTGGAAGGTGCCGCCTTCGCAGACGTAATCGTGCGTGATCCGGTCGATCTGGTCGCGCGTCGGCGGGTTCGAATTCCGGAATCGCAGGCGACCGTCGATGTGCGCCAAAATGATCGACGTTTCGCGGGTCGTGACCGGTTCCTTCGATTCGCCCATCGCGTCCTGAAGCGTTTCGGAAAGCAGCGCCATGACCGCGTCGCGGTTCGAGTCGAGCGTTTCGATGAGTTCGATGCGGGCTTCGCGGTCGGTCTGTTTGCCGAACAGGAAGGCCGTCGCGATCTGTCGCGGGATGTTGCCGAGTTCCGGCGGCACGTCGTCGGCCGGGAAGGTGCGGTCGAGCACCATGAAGATATGCCGCGGGGCCGGATTTTCCGCCGTGCCGTAGCGGTGCGGGTCGAATTCGATCGAATACAATCGCGGCTCGGACAACATACGTTCCTGGGCCCGTTCGAAATCGTTGACCGTCACCTCCCAGGTAATGACCTTCGCATCGTCACCGAGGTTGCGGCGGTCGATCATGTAAACCATCGCCATCGCGTCGGCCTGATCTTCCTCCGAAACGCCGGGCGATTCCGCGTATTTTCGCAGCGTCGCGAACGCTTCGGCGCTTTTGCAGAGCCAAAGTTGCAACAGGGCCTGCGAAAGAAGCACGCCGGGCCAACGGTCGGCCTGTGCGGCCAGGGCGTCGAGTTTTTGCATCGCCGTCTTCCAGCGACCGGTCGCGATGAGCGGGGCGACGGTTTCGTATTCCTGCTTGCCGGGGAAATCGTCCGGCGCGAAGGGGTTGAATCGCAAACCTTTCAGCGGCGCCGGCAGATTCGCTTCCGAAATCAGGTCGCGAAGGAACAGCGAAACCTCTTCCGACTGTGGCATGCACGCGGGCAAAAGTTTCGCTAGCGCCAGCCCGCAGATCGGGTTGCCCATCTGGCAAAGGATTTGCGAGACCATTTGCGTCGCCATGACCACGGCGCTGAGCGCCTTGCCCTCTTCCGGCAGTTCGAAACCGTCGACGAGCAGCGAGACCGCTTCCGCCGTTTCGCCGAAGGCCGCCCGGGCGATGGCCAGTTCCGAAATCGCCGTCCCGTTTTGC
>JAVBQX010000141.1:0-8717 GCA_031548645.1 Thermoguttaceae bacterium | reverse complement strand
TTCAGCGGTTCAACTGGGCCATGACCTCGTCGGGGATGTTGAAATTCGACGAAACGTTCTGCACGTCCTCGTGATCGTCGAGCAGGTCCATCAGCTTCAGCACCTTGGCCGCCGTGTCCGGGTCGGTGACTTCGACCTGGTCCTTCGGCACCAGGCCCAGTTGCGAGGCTTCGGGTTCGATTCCCGCCGCAGCCAGCGCGTCGGACACGGCCTGGTAGTTGTCCGGGTGACAGGTGATTTCGTAGCCGTCGTCCGATTTGACGAAATCGTCGGCCCCGGCTTCGAGCACCAGGTCCATCAGCGTTTCCTCCTCGACTTCGAGCGAAACGACGAACATGCCCTTGCGGTCGAAATTCCAGGCGACGCAGCCGGTCGCGCCGAGTTTGCCGCCGCAGACTTCGAACATTTTGCGGATTTCCGGCGCCGTTCGGTTGCGGTTGTCGGTCAGGCAGACGCACAGAACGGCTACACCGTCGGCTCCGTAACCTTCGTACACCAGTTCTTCGAGGTCGTTGCCTTTCAGTTCGCCGGTGCCGGTTTTGATGGCCCGTTGAATATTTTCCTTCGGCAGGCTGACCGCCTTCGCCTCGTCGATGGCCGTGCGGAGCCGGAAGTTCGCGTCCGGGTCGCCGCCGCCCTTGGCCGCGATGATGATGGCCTTGGCCAGTTTGCTCCAAAGTTTCCCGCGCTTGGCGTCGACCAGCGCTTTCTTATGTTTGATTCCGGCCCAATGGGAATGACCAGCCATACGATGCTCCTCTCTTTATGACAAGAAAATCAAGCGGAATTTCATCCGTGTCATGATTTTTGTTTACAAAAATTGATGTTGGCAAAAATGGTGGCAGAATTCTACATTATTTTTCCCGTTTGACAACAAACGCCGCGATGGCGCCGAGGGCTTCGACGGCTTTTTGCGATTCCGCGTCGCGCGGGTTGGTGGCGGCGAAGCGCCGGATGCGTTCGACGGCCGATTCGGTCAGTTTGTCGGCGTAAGTCACGGCGGCGTCGACGGCCCCGGACGCACGGATTTTTGTGACGAGATTTTGCACAAAAGTCGCGTCCGTCGCCAGTTCGGTGCATTCCGCGATCGTCTCGTCCCGCTCGGTATCCCGCAATGTTTCAAAAAACAAAAGCATCGGCAGGGTCGGTTTTCGTTGCGAAATATCGGTGCCGAGCGTTTTGCCCATGTTGTTTTCGTCGCCGACCAGATCGAGCACGTCATCGACGATTTGAAAAGCGATGCCGATTTCACGTCCGAAAAGTCGGAACTGTTCGATGGTTGCGGCGTCGGCCCCGGCGTAATAGGCGCCCATCCGGCTGCCGCATTCGATCAGCGCCGCGGTTTTCGCCGTGACGATTTCGAGGTAATCGTCAACGGTCAGGTCGAAGTGGTTTCGCGTCCCCATCTGGCGAAGTTCGCCGTAACATGTTTTGTGACAGGCACCTGCAAGTATACGATAAGGTTCCAGTTCGTCGAGTTGCGTCACAAGGTCGAGCGCCTTGGTGAAGACCGTGTCGCCCGCCATGACGCTGATTCCGGAGTTCCAGCGGGTGTGCATCGTCGGGAGATGCCGCCGGATCAGGGCCCCGTCAAGAATATCGTCATGAATCAGCGACGCCGTATGGATCATTTCGATGGCCGCCGCGACGAGCATCACTTTTCGCGGAAGCGGGCTTACTTCGTCCGAGCGACAGGCCGCTTTGCAGGCGAGCAGGGTGATCGCCGGCCTAAGTCGTTTTCCACCAAGGCGAAAGGCATATTGTGCCACCTCATTGACGAAGGGCACACGGTCGGAAAGCGCCTGCGCAAGGATTTCGTCAACGGTTTTCATTTCCGCGTCGATCAGCGCGTACACATCGGAAAGCGTTGGGGGCAAAGGCGGTTTGTTTAAGCTCTGTTGCAGCATCTTATGGGAACCCGGCGCAGTAAAATCGCCCACGGCAAGCACTTGAGGGTGTGTTTCCGGTCTAGGCGACAAAATCACAAATCTATTGTAATTCGAGTTGCCTGAATTCAAAAGATGTTACGGCGGAATTTACACGCGAAATGTCAAAATCAGGCTGTCATTAATATGACGGAATCTGACATTTTCCGCTTGAAAATTCAAAGCAATTATCAAATAATGTTCGGCTGCGACCAAAACATGCCGTAAAAACCATCCAACAGAATTCCGAGCATTAAATCCGCAAACAGGATGCTGACAAATGACAGCACGAATGACGACGTGGCGGCCTTGCCGACGCCTTCCGCTCCCGGGTCGCAGTTGAAACCCTGGTGGCAACTGATCAGGGCGATGATGACCCCGAAAAACATGCTTTTGATCATACCCGCGACAAGGTCGAAGCGACCGACGAAGGTGCTCGAATAATGCCAGTAGGAATGGGATTCAACGCCGAGAAAATGAATGCTGTACGCCGCCCCGCCGAAAACGCCCATCAAGTCGGCCATCGCGGTTAGGCCGGGAATCAGCACGAAACAGGCGATAAACCGCGGCACGACCAGATAATAAATCGGACTGGTCCCCATGCTGGCCAGGGCGTCGATCTGTTCGGTGACGCGCATGGTGCCCAATTCGGCGGCGATGGAACTCCCGATCCGGCCGGCGAGCATCGTCGCGGCAAGCACGGGCCCCAACTCCCGGACGAGCGACATATTGATGACCGCCCCGATCCGTGATTCCAACCCGACCAGCCGGAACGAAGGATAGGTTTGCACCGCAAGCACCATGCCGATGAAGCAGCCGGTCAACATGACCACCGGCAGGCTCAACACGCCGATGTTGTAGCTGGCCTGCACCAGCGTGTCGGACCGACAGCCTTTTTTGAAGAGCCAGTACAGGGTCGACGAAGCGAACAGGGCCAAATCGCCGGCGTATTCGACGCCGTTGACCACGCGTTGCCTGACGGCGTCGCGAAAACCGGGGACGTGTTCCCGCG
Organism: Thermoguttaceae bacterium; assembly: GCA_031548645.1. Classification (GTDB taxonomy): domain Bacteria; phylum Planctomycetota; class Planctomycetia; order Pirellulales; family Thermoguttaceae; genus WRMR01. The sequence continues at coordinate 5,780 of JAVBQX010000141.1, read as the reverse complement.
ATTCGCCAATCGTCTCCGCTTGAGAGGAAATGGTTTCCGACATGGTGCGCCTTTGTCAATTCATTTTTCAGTTACGGATTGGTGCGCGGTCAAACATAATTGCATTATTGGCAGCCGGGAACGCAGTGAGCGAAGCGAACGGAGTGACCGGTGTGGGGCATGTCCGTTTGTGTACGCGTATTTCGCGTTTTCGTTTTGCCGTTCGAGGTCTTTCGGAGATCGGCGTGCTTTCTGTCCTGTGACCTCTCACTCCGGTCACTCCGCTGCGCTGCGTTCCCGGCTGCCATTGCGGCGGTCACGGCGTGACCGCCCTACCTGAATCACACAATTTCAGTCTTGGTGGGGTACTTCTCTCACATCGACAAGGTCACGCGAAACACGAGGGAATCGTCGATGTGCAACCTGTGCATGGTGTCCTTTTCAAATTCCATTTTGCGCCCGAAAACGTAGCCGAATTCCGTTTTCCAGGCATTCCGTGGGCCGCGTTGCGATTCCAGCCCGACGACGACGGAATACTCGCTGTAATCGGCGACGTCGGGCCGTTTGCCGACGCTTTGAAAGGCCCAACTTCCGCCGCCGAACCCTATGCCGACATAGGCCCAATGCGTCGCGGCGGCTTCGCGGGGCAAAATCGCCTGAAAACCGTAGCAGCGTCGGGCGACGCGGAGCATGGGGGCCATCAACTCGTATTTCCAGTCGTCGTTCGGTTTCCAGACCAGTCCGCCGAAGGGTAAAACGTTGAAGCTGTCCGACCGGTCGAGGTAGGCGACGCCGAATTGAATCTGCAAACGCGGCGACTTGTTCCAGATCATGCCGCCCATGAGGGAGCAGCGCACGGCGCCTTGCGTTTCCCTGCCGTCACTGCTCCAGCGCGGCCCGGCCGAAAACATGGCGCTCCAGCGTTCGTTGCATTGCTTGATCAGCATGGCGTTGAGTGAAGCCGTGTAAAACGTATTCGGAAACGGCTCCGGTCCGTCCCAATTGACGAAAGTCGGCTCAAACGACGGCGAAACCAAAATGAAGCTGTCTTGCAGCGGCCCCGGCAACCCGAGACTCGCCCCGACGCGAACCTGGGTCATTTCGAGGCCCCGGCTTCCCAACCCGGGCAGGTAGGATGCCGCCAGGCTCATCCCCTGCAACATGCTCGGACGCGGACCACCGGTTGCGTCGGCTTCCTGTTCTGAAAATCGCACTCCGTCACTTTTCGGCGACCACCAAAAATCCGACGAAAAAATGGCCGTACCGGGCCATTTCGGCCAATAGCCCACACGCGACGTTTCGGGGGCGGTTTGGCCGCGATAGCGAATCGGTTGCCCCGCAGTGGGCCACGGATCGTTCGGCTGCCACAAATCATTGTCGATTTGCGTTAAATTTTGTGAGTCGTCGTATTCGCTATAATTTGCGTATGCTTCGTACATAACCTCCCGGCCATCGCTGGTGATTTGCAAAGGGTAGGATGGCGGGGCGTTGGTCGGGTCAAAATCCCTCTCGTTTCCCCAGACCGCGACCGCGGAAACGGCCAGCCACGCGATCAAACAACGCGGCACCGCCCGCAGGACGGCCGTCGGGGTCATGAGAACGGGGGATTTCAACGGGAAGAGCATATATAACTATTGCGTTATCACAATTACAATTCTGATGTACGACCGCGAAGTTTCCCTGATTTGCATGAGACACAAACCGGGAAACATGAGGTGAGTTTAACAAATTCCGGATTAAAAAAAAATGCCATTTTTGGCGTAAATTCGCCTTGCTTTCCCCGGGGCGGAAAATATGGCGGGAAAATCGCAAGAAAACGGAAAGTACACGCAAGGTTCCGGGGGCATTTGCCGATTTTTTTTATAGATCGGAAAGCAAAGCCTTGTTATAAAAAAGATTTGCGGTTTTCGTCAAAGGCCATGTCTTTTGAAAACGGTTTCCGGTTCCTCTTGAAAGAAATCAGCGAACGCTGTTTCGACGATACATTTTGAGTTCCCAGGGGGGGAACAGTCCGGTGCGGTCAAGGTGCAAGCGATCCCCGGACTGTCTTTTTTTCTTGACGGAATTTCTCTGACCGTTTGCTTGCCGTTCTGTGCAGGTGCGACCGCTCCATCATTTGACTTGTTCGGCCACCTTTTGGCAGTTTCCGAACAAGTCTAATACATCAACAACATCCATTATTTTTTTATCCACAGATTCACACAGATTTCACAGATGGTTTTTTAAAATTAATATCTGTGTTCATCTGCGAAATCTGTGGATAAAAAAGTGTAATCAAGGAATGCTGATCTTTGATTTTTGGTTGTGACATTACGCTGTCGTACTTACGTACCAACGAAAAAACCCGCGACATGGGGAACATGTCACGGGTTTGCGTGTAAATCCATCAACAGGTCGTCGTCAGCTCACGATCACGGGATCGCATAGGCCAAACCGACGACGGCTCCGGCTTGGGCGGCACCGGCCCGCAAGGAGAACGGGATCGGGTCGATCATGAACGGGACACAACTTCCGGGGCGATAATAGCCGAGCGTGTAAACGCATTCGCACGGCGGGGTCAGGCCCATTTTATACGGCAGGAACAGCACGGAACCGTAAAAGTGGGCGGCCGACATGACCGGTTGCAGGAACGGGCCCCACGAGTGGCCGTAACGCTCGACGGCAACGTCCTCGAAATAGGCCGCCGATGTGCAGAGCATGGACGCATTGTATTGCAAACAGGTTTGCGGCCAATATCTCGGGCGGTAATCCTCGACGTTGATCGAACAGGGATCCAGTTTGTCCCAGGCGATATTCAGGTCGATCAGAATGTTCAAATCGGCCATCGGTTCGCCGATTTCTCGCGGGTCGCCGCATTCGGTGATTCGTTTTGCGGAACCCGGTGGCGTCAGGGCTGAAAGTCTCGACCCGGACACATCGATATCGCCGTAGGAATTGTCACCAAACGTAACGTTTGGCGCGGGCGAAGGAGCCGGCGTGGTCACGCCCGGCGTTGCCTGATGTCCGATTCCACCCGGACGGGTTTCCCGAAACATGGTATCAATCCTCGCGTCTCGGCTGGCACCGGGGCCGGGGACCTGCGCAACACGTGTCCCGTTAACCGGCGGCGGAGCCACGGTCGGCGTTGAGGTGTTGTCAATCATGTCGACCGCCGGCATCAACGCGGGCGCTTGCGCCGGTTCAAGGTGCTGAACCAATTGGACTGGTGACGGATTGGAAGCTCTGCGCTGCACGGGCTGCGACGGCGTCGTCTTTTGCCCGTGTATAGCCGGCGCCCGCCAATCCAACTGAGAATTAATATTGCTTTGATATTGGTTTGAATTTTGTCCGAATGCGACACCTGCCGCGACACACGCCGTCACGCCAAGAGATGCCACAACACGACGTAATCCACCAACATTTTTGAACCATTGGGCCATTTTTGGGCTCCTTCCCACGCGGTTATTGTCAAAAGACGAGATTTCCTACGATTCTTATCGGCCAACATGGCGGCGGACTCTCTTTTTTTTCTGCGGATTTTCATCTTTTCTTGTCATTTTCGCTAAAGTGAGCAAAAGCGGTTTATTGAGAACAGTCCACATCTTCGTAACAGACTTGACACAAGGGGGTACGCCATGATAATTGACAAGATATGTCGTTTTGACCTTGACAACCGCAACACCACCAGACCAGGAAGCACACGCAGGTATTCGAATCATGAGCGAACAATCAAAAGTTGAAGTCCATTGGCATGAACATTCCGTCTCACGCGAGGAGCGCGAGGCATTTCATACGAACAAAGGCTGCGTCGTCTGGTTCACCGGGCTGAGCGCCAGCGGCAAGAGCACGGTGGCCAACCTGGTCGACCATAAGCTCAACGCCCTCAAAAAACACAGCTTCGTGCTCGACGGCGACAACGTGCGGCACGGGCTCAACGCCGGGCCGGGAATGCTCAAGGACATGCACGGCGAGGAATTCGCCAAACGCTTCGGGCTCGGGTTTTCGGCGCAGGACCGCGAAGAGAACATTCGCCGCGTCGGGGCGGTGGCCAAGCTTTTTGCCGAGGCGGGCATCGTCGCCCTGACCGCGTTCATCAGCCCCTACCGCATTGACCGCGATCGCGTTCGCAAATCGCTGAAAGACGGCGATTTCATCGAAATTTTCGTCGACGCACCGCTCGAAGTTTGTGAAAAACGTGACCCGAAAGGTCTTTACCAGAAGGCCCGCGCCGGCGAACTGAAAGGTTTCACCGGCATCGACGACCCGTATGAAGCTCCTGTTTCGCCCGAGCTGGTTCTCGACGCCGGCACGAAAACCGCGGACGCGCTTTCCGACGAAGTCATCGCCTATCTCAAGGCGAAAGGAAAGCTGGGTTGATTTTTCGCCGCCCCGTTTATCGGTAACAAGAATGGCAGCCGAGAACGCAGTGAGCGAAGCGAACGGAGTGACCGGTGTGGGGCGTATCCGTTCACGACAACGTATTTCGCGTTTTCGGTTTGCCGTTCGAAGTCTTTCGAGAATCGACGTGTTTTACGTTTTGCGGCTCCTCACTCCGGTCACTCCGCTTCGCTGCGTTCCCGGCTGTCATTGCGGCGGTCACGTCGTGACCGCCGCGAGTTTTTCCGAAATGGATACTATTTTTCCGTATCCGAAGTCCCGGGAACAGGCAGTTCGGACGATTCTGCCGCCCGTTGCGGGGGCGCGAGGGTCGGGGTCGGATAGCGACCGGAAGAGGGCTGCTCTTCGACGCTCTCATCAGTGCTCTCCTCATTCGGAACGTAGGAATCGCAGGTCGTCTTGATTTCCTGGCAGGGATCGCAGGCCGATTGGCAGGGGTCGCAGCAGACCACCTGGCAACATGGTACGCAACAGCACGGTTCATACCAGGCCGGGAACCAGGGATAACGCGGCTCTTCCCAACGTTCTCTCCTCGGCGGGGTGTAGTCGTCTTTGCCGACCACCGACGGATAGAAAATCTTGAGCGTGCTTTCGCCTTTATTCTTATCCATGTAACTGATGAAAGCCAGGAAATCGAACACGGAATCGTCCTTGGCCTGATAATCCGCGTAGGTGTAGCCGTAGTATTCGATCGGATCGTATTGCGTGTTGACGCCGTCTCCGGGATAGGGGCCGATGTTGTATCGGAAATTGATGGTCGCGCCCTGTGAATTGTCATATTGGGCGGGGTTCAGGCTGGTGTCGATCTTGCCGGTTCCGAGCTGGGCGCCGTTCGCCAGGCGAATCGCGTCGGTCTTGCCGTCCCGCATCAGGCGGAACCCGAAAATTCCGACGTAGTTCGGATTTTCCTTGTGCTGCGGAAGCGGGATGTCGTATTCCCGACCGATGCGCGAGTTGCCGTCAACCGAAAGATAACCTTCCTCCGGACCGGTGAAGTAGGCTTTCAGTTGGTTGTAGTAGGCGAGCATGACCGGGTCCATGGCATGACGCAGGTCTTTCGTGTCCAGTTCCTTGTACCGGTTGAAACTGTAGCCGACGACGATGTTGCCGAAATAGGCGTATCGCGCGGGAAGATCGTTGAGGATGTTGAAGCGGCTGTTGTTTTCATGGCCGATGACCGACGTTCCGCCGTTGGTTCCGTCCAAAATGACGTTGGCCCCGGACAGCGAAATGATATTGGCTTCCACCGGCCCGGAAAGGATCTGTTTGAAATCGTATTCCGACCAAAACGACGCGGCTTCGCCCATCAGGTTGGTTCCGATCTGGGCGATGGAGTGCCAGGTTTCGCCGCTGTTGAGTTGCCGACTGCCGTTGGACGTGAGGATCGTGTGGCGCCCGGCGGTCGTGCTGTAAATGTCGGCCGC